>JAENWC010000025.1 GCA_016650235.1 Terriglobia bacterium | reverse complement strand
CGGCGGCATTTTCTACACGCTGGACAACAGAAGTTCCTCGACCACGGGCTTTGTGCGCCGCGATGAATGTTTGCAGTGCCACGCCTCGCCGCGGACGCTGGGAGTTCCGGGGCACATTGTACGGTCCGTCTATCCGGATGCGGAGGGGTTTCCGCAATTGCAGGCCGGCTCGCATGACACCGATGACAACAGTCCGATGGCGGAACGCTGGGGCGGCTGGTTTGTTTCCGGGACACACGGAGCGCAGCGCCACATGGGTAACGTTTGGGTAAAGGACAGGAACCAACCGGAGCGTCTGGACCGGGAGGCAGGGGCGAACCTGACGGACTTGAGCAAGGTGGTGGATCTTTCCTCCTATGCCTCGACGGACAGCGACCCGGTTGCACTGATGGTCTTGGCGCACCAGTCGAAGCTGCACAACCTGATCACGCGAGTTGGCTATGAGACCAAGCTGGCGCTGGCGCATCAGCAGGCCATCAGCCAGGCGCTGAAGCGGCCGCCGGAGGAGTGGTTTGATTCGACGCGGCGGAGGATTTTCGGTCCCGTCGATGCGCTGCTCAAGTATCTGTTGTTTGCCGGCGAGGCGCCTCTCACGGCGCCGGTGCGGGGCACATCCGGATTCCAGAAGCAGTTTTCGGCGGCAGGGCCGCGCGACAGCAAGGGCCGTTCGCTGCGGGACTTTGATCTGGAGAACCGGCTGTTCCGCTACCGGTGCAGTTTTCTCATCTACTCGCACGCCTTTGACAGCCTGCCCAAGCCGGCGCTGGATTATCTGTACCGGCGGCTGTATCAGATCCTGACGGGGGATGAGAAAGATTTCGCCATGCTCGCGGCGGCCGACCGCAAGGCGATACTTGAGATTCTGGTGGAGACCAAACCATCGCTGCCGGCTTATTTTCGAGAGAGCGCAGCCGTCAAGCGGTCGAGCGTTTCCGCCCAATAAGCCCGCTTCGCGGCCACTTCTGCCTGACTGCCGAGTTTGCCGTGCTCGATCCGCACTTGGCTCTTACCGGCTCCTTTGTCCCAGAAGTAGACATTCAGGTTGGTCTTACCGTCGGCCCAGGTGATTCGCATGGATTTGTTGGGGTGGCTGTGCGAACCATGATACCGGGCTGCTTCAGCCACCGGGCGCGAGCCTTCGGGGTGCTCCATGCGAGATACAATGCGCCGATTGGGACAGGGAGGGTGCGGCTGGCGCTGACGCGGAAGCCGGCCTTGGTCTGATTGGTTTCGCGCAATCCTTTGGCCTGTTCATAGCCGACGGTAACCATCTGGCGCCACCATCCGGGCACGCCGTGCTTTTCGTGCAAGAGCATGGCGATCTCACGATGCTCCATTTGAGATGCTTTGGCCTTATCCAGAATCGTGAACCATTCCTGCCATGCCTTGCCGGTTTTGGCTTTGACCGCTTCGTCGCTCATGCGTGCCATAGAGGAGACTCCTAAGTGTGGGACAGGCCAGGAGGCCTGGCCAGGAGGCCTATGCTACAGGATTATTTTGGCAGACGTAACAGCACCAGCCCATATCCGACTCCGGCTTCGTCCGCTGCGCGTGCAATCTGAAACGCAATATGACGGCTGTCGGTTGCAACAACCGGATTGGAGGCTTTCCAACCCTCATAGTCATTGAAGTTGGTGAGGCGCACGAAGTCTTTGCCGGCGCCGTCCATCCGCAGCTTCCAAACATCGATCTCGCGTGAGCCGTGGTTACCGCCCAATTGCTCCACCTGCTTGGAAGACTCAACAAGAGTGTACTTGCCATCAGGGAAGATGCCTTCCACTTCGTTGTAAATCGCCGGCGCCTGCGAAAAATCGGTCACCTTGCCATTTCGCATATCGATGCCCATCACGGCGGCGAGTCCTTTAGGCCGGTAGCAGGTAAACGCCATTTGCTGGTCGTTGTCGAAGAAATCCTGCGCTTCCAGCCGGCAACCGGCCTCTTTGCTTTCGTAGATTGTTTTCTTATTTACTAACTTGGGCGTTCCACCGGACTGATCCACATCCGCCACTACCAGGCGGGAGTATGCTGGCGCCAATTCCGGAAATTGCGCGTTCGTCTCCGACCATGCCATTTTTAGATTCTTCTTGGAAATCACCGCGCCTTCGCTCATTTTTTGCCCAAGTTTGACTGGTTTGGATCCTGGTGTTTTGCCGAGGAACCAGAGCTCATTGTCACGCCGCCGGCTCGTGCCGATATCACTAAACCGCTCCGGTCCTATAAGAATGTAGTTGCCATCCGGCAGATGCATAATTCGAAGGAACGCAGCACCCGGCACGCTGCACGTCAAGCATCGGATGATACGGGTTTTGAGATCGATGACAAAAGCATCGCCGAAGCTTTTCGACATGAACGCCATGCGCTGGTTGTCCGGCGAGAAGTCGGCGCGTTCGCCGAAATGCGTGAGCACTTCCATATTTTTCGGAAGGTGATCGACGGGATTGCCTTTCTTGCGCTCTGCCGCAACAGGCAGTATCAGAAAAAGTGTCAGTATGAGTAGTTTCATGACTAATCAATCTTCTGATAGGCGGCCGTCGTCAAGAATTCCGGGAACTCGTCCCGCGTCATCATCTCGGAAAACAGAGCGGCTGCCACCTTTTTGTTTTCGGTGCCCGGCTTTGCGGCAAGCTCCCGATCGATAGCTTCCCGCACTAAACCGGCGGTCACCGGAAGGCCATTTTCAAGCTTGACTCCGTGCCTCACCCACTGCCAGACCTGAGACCGTGAGATCTCAGCGGTAGCGGCGTCTTCCATCAAATTGTAAATCGGCACGCAGCCGTTGCCATTCAGCCACGCTTCCAGATACTGAATTCCAATGTCGACATTCGCGCGTAACCCATCTTCCGTGATTGCGCCGGCGACAGGCTCCAGCAGATCCTTGGCAGTTACCTTCACATCTTCACGTTTAACGTGAAGTTGATGCGGAGTGGGCATGTACTGGTCGAATATCTCTTTCGCAATCGGAACCAGCCCGGGATGCGCAACCCAAGTGCCGTCGTGACCCGCCTTCACTTCGCGCAGCTTGTCCTGCCGCACTTTGTCGAGCGCCTTTTCGTTCGCCTCGGGATCGTTCTTAATGGGGATCTGCGCCGCCATTCCACCCATGGCGTGTATCTCACGTTTGTGGCATGTGTGAATGAGCAGATCGACGTAAGCTTTCAGGAAAGCTTTATCCATGGTCACCTGCGAACGGTTGGGAAGAAGTTTGTCCGGCCTGTGCCCGAGCTTCTTGATGAAGCTGAAAATGTAATCCCAGCGGCCGCAGTTCAAGCCCGCGGAGTGGTCGCGCAACTCCCATAGGATCTCATCCATCTCGAAGGCCGCGAGAATCGTCTCAATCAAGACGGTAGCGCGTATGGTGCCCCGGGGCATGGATATGTAATCCTGCGCGAAATTGAAAACGTCGTTCCACAGGCGCGCTTCCAGGTGCGATTCGAGCTTCGGCAAATAAAAGAAGGGACCCCAGCCGCGTTGCAGCGAAGCAGCGGCGTTATGAAAGAAGAACAGGCCAAAGTCGAAGAGCGATCCCGAAATCGGCGCGCCCCCAATCTCCATATGCTTCTCATGCAGGTGCCACCCTCGGGGCCGGACTAATGGCACGGCCGTCGTTTCTTTCAGCTTGTACAGTTTTCCCTCGGGACTGGCGAACTGGATGCTTCCCTGGAAGGTGTCGCGAAGGTTTACCTGGCCTTGCAGATTGTTGTCCCAGGTGGGCGCATTCGAATCCTCGAAATCGGCCATGAACATCGACGCCCCGGAGTTCAAAGCGTTGATGATCATCTTCCTATCCACTGGGCCGGTAATCTCCACGCGGCGATCGAGGAGTGCTTTCGGAATCGGCGCAACGGTCCATTTCGAATCGCGAATCTCGCGTGTGGACTCAAGGAAATCCGGTAGGGCGCCGCGCCGTAGTTCGTCCCACCGTTCCGCGCGTTTGGCGAGCAACTCACGCCGGCGGGGCTCGAACCGCCTGGCCAGTTCCGTCAGGAATGTTACCGCCGCCGGCGTCAGGATTTCAGCATACGCGGCATCGACAGGCCTGGTGAATCGGACGTCCGCAACTGTTTTCTGTGTCATTGTGTTATTTATCCTATACCAAGCTGGGACGGGCCTCCGGCCGGCCTCCGGCCTATAGGAGCCAGCTCCTGATCCTTATATTGCAACTGATACAACTTGAAGTAGATGCCTCTTGCAGCCAGTAGCTGTTGGTGCGTACCGGATTCGCGCAGCTCCCCCTTGTGCATCACAAGAATACGGTCCGCGCGTTGAATGGTGGAGAGGCGGTGCGCAATGACGATGGAGGTGCGGCCGTACAGCAGACGATCGAGGGCTTCTCTCACGCGCATCTCGGTTTCTGTATCGACGCTGGAGGTAGCTTCATCCAGAACCAGAAATCGGGGATTGCGGGCCAGCGCACGGGCAAAGCTCACCAGTTGTTTCTGTCCTGTGGACAGGCCCGCGCCGCGTTCGCGCACGGGGTGGCGGAGCCCGTCGGGCAGGGAATCCACAAGCGCGAGAAGATTCACCTGCGCGGCCGCGGCTCGAACCTGTTCTTCGTCGATGGAGGCGGTGCCGAGTTGGATATTTCTTCCAATATCGCCGGTGAACAGATAGGGATCCTGGAGCACCACGCCAAAATGCGAGCGAAGCTCACGCGGAGAAAATTCACGAATATCGATGCCGCCAATGCGGATTGCGCCGCGCTGAATATCGTAGAAGCGGAGCAGAAGACTGGTGAGGGTGGTCTTGCCGGCGCCTGTATGGCCCACTACGGCGATGGTTTCGCCGGGCTCCATGCGGAAGCTGACGTCGCGCAGGACCCAATCTTCGTGTTTGTAAGCAAACCAGACGCGATCGAACTCGATGGTCACCGGGCCGGCGGGCACAGTGCGAGGCTGGGCTGAGGCGGCGATGTCCACATTGGTATCGAGCAACTGAAAGACGCGTTCGGCGGCAGCCATGGCGGCCTGGAAGATGTTGTATTTTTCGCTGAGGTCCTGAATGGGCCGGTAGAAACGCATGGCGTATTGGAAGAAGGCCACCAGCACGCCGAGTGTCAACTGGCCCGATTGAATGCGGAACCCGCCGTAGACGAGCAGAGAGGCCATGCCGAGCATGCCGAGAAACTCGACGACCGGATAGAACCAGCCGTAGGCGAAGATGGAGTCTTTGAACGCCTCCATGTGGTCGCGGTTGGTCTGGTCGAACTCTTGGCCGCTCTTGGCCTCGCGATTGAACAACTGCAGGACGGTGATTCCGGTGATGTGTTCCTGCATGTAGGCGTTGATGCGCGCCACTGCCAGGCGGATGCGGCGGTAGCTGGATTGCACTGATTTCCGGAATAGCGCCGTGGCGAGAACCACCAGCGGCAACACTGCGAGCATGAGCAAGGTCATGCCCGGGCTGAGTTGGAACATGACAATGAGCAGGAAGCTGAGCACGAGCACGTCGCCCACCACGGCCACCAGTCCCGAGGCGAGCATTTCATTCAGTGCGTCCACGTCGGTGGTGACGCGTGTGAGCAGGCGGCCCACCGGATGGCGGTCATAGTAGGCCAGATCGAGCTTCTGGAGGTGGCCCATCAGATCGCGCCGCAGATCGAACATGGCGTGCTGGCCTGTCTTCAACATCAGATAGCCTTGCGAGAACGAGCAGACCAGCCCGATGAGCATCGATGCCAGATAGAGGAGGGAAATTTGAGTTAAGCCGGTCCAGGGATCGGAGGACAGGTAGGCGTCGATAGGCGTAGAGGCCGGAGTGGATGTGGGGGCCAGATAGCGGTCCACCGCCACTTTTGTGAAGAGCGGTCCGAGGATCTGCAAGGCGGAGTTGAGCAGCAGAAATCCCAGCGCGATCGCAAACCAGATACGGTAAGGCCAGGCATAGCGAAGCATCCGCCGCATCAGGCGGGCATCGTATATTTTTCCAACGACCTCTTCTTCCATTTCTTTCTAAGCCAGAGCCCGCAAAACGGAGCTCGTCCCGGCGTGGAGTCCGGCTGTTGCCGGGGCGAATCCAGGGACGGGACGGCCCTTCGCGGGCTAGTCTTCAGTGTATCTCCCGCGCTAGGATAAGACCATCACAGTCGCATGAGCACAGCCGCATGAGCAAAGCCGCATGAGCACCATCACTTACCGTATTGGAAACGATCTGGATCTGGACCAGGTGATTGAACTGTATGTCGCCTCGACGCTGGGGGAACGACGGCCCGTGGACGACCGGGCGCGCATGGGCACGATGCTGGAGCAGGCCAATCTGGTGATTACCGCCTGGGACGGGGACTTGCTGGTGGGGATCTCACGCTCGCTTACCGACTTCGCCTTCGCCACGTATCTTTCCGACCTTGCGGTGCGGGAATCGCACCAGAGGCAGGGCATCGGCAAAGAGCTCATGCGCCTGACGCAGAAAGAAGGCGGAAAGGCGCGGATAGTATTGTTGTCGGCGCCGAAGGCAGTGGAATACTATCCGCGCGCCGGTCTCACGCAGCATCACTCGGCTTGGATGCTGGGCCCGGAGGAGAGCATACGGTAGCTACCAGGGCATTTTGCGTTTGGTGAAGGCGCGGCCTTTTTCCGCGGCTTCCTGGCCGCCGGATCCGATGCGGACGCCTTCCTTGATCATCTCTTCCACGTCGCTCGGGCGCACGGTGTTGAGGAAAGCGATCTTGTTGGCTTTGCAGGCGGCAAGCACCGTGGCGCGGGCGTCGCGCATCTGCGGATGGAGCATCTCATTGGCGCTGTGGCCATCGGGAAGATTGAGCGAGATGCCCATGTCGCCCGGACCCCATTCGGCGAAGCCGATCCCGGGGACGGCCGCCACCTTATTCGCGTTGGCGAGGGCGTATTTGTCCTCGATCTTGAGTCCAAGCAGGAACTCGCCGTTCGGGTTGAGGGGCCACGGGTCGGCCTTCTTCGTATACTCTTGCGCGGAGATGCCCCAGATGCGTGAGGCATAGCCCTGGCTGCCGCTGCCGAGCATCCCTTCGCCGAGACCCTTCACCGGTTTTGCGTTCGGATAGCGGAGCGATTCCACAAAGACGCGGATGGCCTCCGGACTTCGGGCATGGCAGAGCAGAATGCCATGGATGCCGGTGGCCATGGCCTGTTGGACAACCCAGAAGTTAGCCTGCATGTGAGCCTCACTTACGCCAAGCACGGGTAGAGTGGCGATGACAGCGGGTGTGCGGTGGCCGCTTTTGGTGGGGCCGCCGTCCACGAGCCCGCGCATGAATTCGCGCAGGGCGGTGAAGTCGAGCGCGCCGTGTTCCATCTCATAGTTGATGTAGTCGGCCCAGGTATGGGCCAACTTCTTGCCTTCTTCGTAGCCGCCGCTGCCACCGGTGTAATAGATGGGCTGGCCGGATTCGAGCAGTTCGATGGCGCGGTTGATGCGTTTGGGTTTGTAGTTGGGGTCGGGTTGCGCGCAAAGGGTTGCGGATGCGGCAATCGCGAGCAATGGAATGAAAGAGGAGATTCTCATGTTTGTCCTTTCAGAGAGCAGGGTAGAGAGCCGTTATATCTGTTGCGTGGTGCTGCGGTCAAGTGGCCGTTTGCCCAAAGTCTGGGACTCGGGGTTGCTGAAGACAGCATGAAACGTTTATCTTGGTTAGTCAGGCCCACATTTATTAGCAGGACCCCAGGAATAAAACCTATATGGCAAACGTACCTATCACGGTCGCCCGCGGCGACGGCATCGGCCCAGAGATTATGGCCGCGACGCTCCACATTATCAAAGAAGCGGGAGCGCGGATTGATATAGAAGAGATTGAGATTGGCGAGAAGGTGTATCTGCGCGGCATCAGCGCGGGCATTGAGCCGTCCAGTTGGGAGTCGCTGCGGCGGACGAAGGTGTTTTTGAAAGCGCCGATCACGACCCCGCAGGGTGGCGGGTTCAAGAGCCTCAACGTGACCACGCGGAAGAGCTTGGGGCTGTACGCCAACGTGCGGCCCTGTGTTGCCTATCATCCCTACGTCGACACTAAGCATCCGGGAATGAATGTGGTGATTGTTCGCGAGAACGAAGAGGATCTGTATGCGGGCATCGAGCACCAGCAGACGGACCAGGTAGTGCAGAGCCTGAAGATTATCTCGCGGCCGGGCAGCGAGAAGATTGTCCGGTACGCGTTTGAATATGCGGTGCGGAACAATCGCAAGAAAGTGACCTGTTTCACCAAAGACAACATTATGAAGCTCAGCGATGGGCTGTTCCACAAGGTGTTTAATGAGATCGGCTCCGAATACCCGGATATGGAGAAAGAGCATTGGATTGTGGACATCGGGGCGGCAAAGTTGGCCGACACACCCTGCGTATTTGACGTGATTGTGATGCCGAACTTGTACGGCGACATCCTGTCGGACGTGGCGGCGCAGATTGCGGGGTCGGTGGGCTTGGCAGGGTCGGCCAACATCGGGAGTGCGGCGGCGATGTTTGAAGCCATCCATGGATCGGCGCCGCGGCGTGCGGGACAGAACCTGGCCAATCCATCGGGATTGCTGTTGGGTTCGGTCATGATGCTGCTGCACATCGACCAGACGGACGTGGCCGAACGTGTGCACAACGCCTGGCTGAGGACGTTGGAGGAAGGCATCCATACATACGACGTATTCCAGGAAGGTGTAAGCAAGACGAAGGTAGGGACCAAGGAGTTCGCTGTAGCGGTGGTGGCCCGGATGGGCCAAAAACCGGAGAAGCTGAAGCCGGTGACCTACCGGTC
Source organism: Terriglobia bacterium (assembly GCA_016650235.1). Classification (GTDB taxonomy): domain Bacteria; phylum Acidobacteriota; class Terriglobia; order Bryobacterales; family Bryobacteraceae; genus VFZE01. Next base: position 13,265 of record JAENWC010000025.1, on the reverse strand, counting down.
CGCGCCGCCGCAAGCGGCCGGGGGCGGGGCATTGAAGACGCGGGCCGCGGCCAAGAAGGACCTGCTCGGAGTGGATGTTTCCCTGCACTGGACCAAGGGGACTCCGGACGATCTGGCGGGGATCTTGTCGAAGGTGGTTGTCAGCGGAGTGAAGTTGCACATCATCTCGAACCGCGGGGTGAAGGTGTGGCCGGGCGGGATGGCGGAGACGTTTTGTTCGGATCACTGGACGTGCCGGTATACGGGGGTGGAGAATGGCGCGACGGTGAACCACGGGCAGATCGTGGAGTTGCTGGGCAAGATTGCGGGCCTGGGACTGGACTTCATCAAGACCGAGAACCTGTGTGCCTTTGACGGGGTGAAGTGTTACTCGCTGGAGTTGGGCGAGTAGTTTTTTCCACATTTCCACGGTACAGGGAAGGAAATACCTTCCGCGGGGAGTGGCTCGGTACTGGCAAGATATGTATTTTCATTGAGTTACGGTTTGGTCATGAAATTGCCCTAACCGGGGCATGGACAACCTCAACGAGAAGATCACAAACCAAAACGACAAGAGCACACTCCAACAGGAGAAGACTTCGCGTCCCCTGGGGAGCATAGCGTGGATACTGGCAGGCGCTTTAGTAGCGCTTGCGGTGGCCAACGGATTTCTATTTTTCCGGATCTCGGATATGGAGGCACAGGTGGCGCAAGGGCGCACGCACCAAGCCGCCCAGATGGAACAGATCCAGAGCCAGAACGAGCGTCTGATTGCCGATCTGCGGCAGACGCTGGACGGGGTGAATCAGGAAGTAGCCGACACCCGAGTGAAGGCGGCCTTTGACGTGACGCGGGCGAAGAGTTCGGCTCAGAAGCACGCCGAAAAACTGATGAACCAGTTAGCCGATCAACAGCGGCAGCAACAGGCTGCGGTGGCTGAAGAGATTGGCGCGGTGAAACAGGCGGCCGAAGTAAGCCATGCCAAGGTAGCGGAAGTGGCCACTGACGTGGGTACGGTACGGCAGGAGGTGGCCCAGACGCGGTCTACCGTGGATTCCACAATCGCGGAACTGCGAAGCGTCCGCGGGGATTTGGGCGTGCAGAGCGGATTGATCGCTACCAACGCGCAGGAACTGACGGCGTTGAAACAGACGGGCGAACGGAATTACTTCGAATTCAACATGGCCAAGGCAGGCGGCGCGCAGAAGATTGGCGGGGTGACGATGAGGTTGAAGAAGGCTGACGTCAAGCGGAACAAGTACAACCTGGAGCTGGTGGCCGACGATAAGAGAGTGGAAAAGAAGGACAAGACCATTAATGAGCCGGTACAGTTCTATGTGGCCGGGTCACGGCAACCGTTGGAAATTGTTGTGAATGAGGTGCGCAAGGACCGGATCATCGGATATCTGGCGACACCAAAAACGATGCAGGCGCGGCGCTAAACGAGCACGGCGTATTCGATTGGGAAACCGGTGACAGGCTTGAAATTCGAGCCCGTCACCGGTTTCCGGTTTGGGCCGCCAGTCGCCAGTGGAGTGTGTGTGGTCACCACACAATTGCCGGCCGCTGCGATTGCCCCTAGCGGGCGGCCGCATTTTGACATTTTCTTTACGCTTGCTTCCCGTCTTCTTACACAACCCTTACACTCGTTCGTTTAGCCTTGAAACAGGTGGGCATGCATGGCCCGCCGGCAAGGTGATTTGATGATGGACTTGATCTGTATCGGTTTGGCTCTCGGCTTCTTCGCCGGTTCCTGGAAGTTGGTTCAGTTCACGGAGAGGCGGTAAGCGCCGCTATGAACCCTCTCTATGTGGTGGGCGGGTTGACCGCCGCTGGATTGCTGATCTACCTCATCGTCGCTCTACTAAAGCCGGAGAGCTTCTCATGAGCGGCAACGATTTTGCGCAGATCGCCGCATACCTCGGCGTGCTGCTATTTCTTGTCAAACCACTTGGCCAGTACATAGCTCAGGTTTATGACGGACGCTGGAACTGGGCGCCGGAGCGCTGGATGTACCGGCTCGCGGGCGTGGATGCCCACGCGACGATGACCTGGGGCGGCTACGCGCGCGCGTTTCTGCTGTTCAACGCGCTAGGCTTGGTGGCGGTATACGCTCTGTTGCGTCTACAGCATCTGCTGCCGTGGAACCCGCAGGGCTTCGCCGCTGTCGAACCGCACACAGCGTTCAATATTGCCGTCAGCTTCGCGACCAATACTAACTGGCAGAACTACGCCGGCGAGGCGACGCTCAGCTACTTCACGCAGGTAGCGGGCTTGACGGTCCAGAATTTCATCTCCGCGGCTTCTGGCATGGCTGTGTTGGCAGCGCTGGCGCGCGGCTTGGCATCCAGAAACACAACACAGATCGGCAACTTCTGGGTGGACTTGGTGCGCAGCACCTTGTATGTGCTGCTGCCGCTGGCTGTGGTGCTGACGCTGCTGCTGGTATCACAGGGCGTCATTCAGAACCTGGACCCCTACGTTCCCGTCGCGGACAGCAGGCAAGTCTTGCCGATGGGGCCCGCCGCCTCGCAAGTGGCTATCAAGCAGTTGGGCACCAATGGCGGCGGGTTCTTCAACGTCAATTCCGCGCACCCGTTGGAGAATCCTACGCCGCTGTCGAACTTCGCGCAGGTACTGGCCATCCTGCTGATCCCGGCAACACTCTGCTACACGTTCGGCCGTATGGTAAACGATACCCGGCAAGGATGGGCGCTGTTGGCGGCGATGCTGATCCTGTTCGTGCCGCTGCTGTTTGTGACGGTCGTGGCTGAGCAGGGCAACATGGAAGGCAAAGAAGTCCGCTTTGGCACGGCCAACTCGGCGTTGTGGGCGGTGGCGACCACTGCCGCCTCGAACGGTTCCGTGAATGCCATGCACGACTCTTTTACGCCAATTGGCGGACTCGTGCCGATGTTCCTGATGCAACTCGGCGAAGTGGTGTTTGGCGGCGCCGGCTCGGGGCTCTACGGCATGATCGTGTTCGCCATCATCGCCGTGTTCTTAGCGGGTTTGATGGTGGGGCGGACGCCCGAATACCTCGGCAAGAAGATTGAAGCCTTTGAGATGAAGATGGCGTCGATCGCGATTCTCGTGCCTCCGCTGTGCGTGCTGGTGGGGACCGCGATTGCCGTCGTCACTCCCATGGGCCTGAGCGGTCTGCAGGATCGCGGCGCGCACGGCTTCAGCGAGATTCTGTACGCGTTCTCGTCGATGGGCAACAACAACGGCAGTGCCTTTGCGGGATACGGTGCGAACAATCCGTTGGTGAACTTCACCGGAGGCATCGCGATGCTGCTGGCGCGGTACTGGGTGGCGCTGCCGGTGTTGGCCATAGCCGGGTCGCTGTCCCAGAAGAAGATCGCGCCGGCGGGTCCGGGTACTCTGCCCACGCATACGCCGTTGTTCGTAGTTCTTCTCGCTGGATCGGTTTTGATCGTGGGGGCGCTGGCGTTTATTCCGGCGCTCGCATTAGGTCCGATCGTGGAGGCGCTTCGATGACGTCCCGTGCTTTGTTTGAGCCGCGGATTGTTCGCGGCGCGCTGGCGGATTCCTTCCGCAAGCTGGATCCGCGGCACCAGGCGCGTAACCCCGTCATGTTCGTGGTGTTGGTGGGCAGCGCGTTCACGACAGCGCTGGGCGTGCAAGCGCTCTTGGGCAAGGGGGAAGCACCGGCCGGCTTCATACTTTGGATCAGCGTGTGGCTGTGGTTCACCGTTCTGTTCGGGAACTTTGCGGAAGCCATGGCCGAGGGCCGAGGTAAGGCGCAGGCCGATACCCTGCGCAAGAGCCGCCGCGATGTCAACGCCAAGAAGCTGCGGGGGCCGGTGTACGGGAGTGAGTTCTCCGTGGTGTCGGGTGCGACGCTGCACAAAGGTGATTTGGTACAGGTGGAAGCGGGCGACATCATCCCCATGGATGGAGAAGTGATTGAGGGCGCGGCCTCGGTGGACGAGAGTGCCATCACGGGTGAGAGCGCGCCGGTCATTCGCGAAAGCGGCGGTGATCGTTCGAGCGTGACCGGCGGCACGCGCGTGCTCTCCGATTGGCTGGTGGTGAGAGTTACGGCGGAAGCCGGGGAAAGCTTCCTTGAGCGCATGATCGCGATGGTGGAGGGCGCCAAGCGCCAGAAGACGCCCAACGAGATTGCGCTCAACATCCTGCTGGCGGCGCTCACCATCGTCTTCCTGCTGGCCACGGTAACGCTGTTGCCGTTTTCCATCTTTGCGGTGAACGAAGCCGGTCAGGGCTCGCCGGTGACCGTGACTGTTCTTGTCGCCTTGCTTGTGTGCCTGATCCCCACAACCATCGGCGCGCTGCTCTCCGCGATAGGAATCGCCGGCATGGACCGGATGCTGCAAGCGAACGTGCTGGCCATGTCGGGCCGTGCGGTGGAGGCGGCGGGCGATGTGGACGTGCTGCTGCTCGACAAGACGGGAACCATTACGCTCGGCAACCGCCAGGCGACCGCCTTTGTGCCGGCTGAGTGTGTCACCGAAAGGCAGCTAGCCGACGCCGCGCAACTCGCTTCGCTCGCCGACGAAACGCCCGAAGGGCGCAGTGTCGTCATACTCGCAAAGGAAAAGTTCCAGATCCGCGAAAGAGATCTACACAAGCTCGGCGCGCACTTCGTTCCCTTCACGGCCCGCACACGGATGAGCGGCGTCGATCTGGATGGACGGCAGATACGCAAGGGCGCCTCGGATGCCATTGAAGCGCACGTGACAGCGCGGGGTGGACGGTTCCCCGCCGCCGTCACCCAGGCGGTGGAATCGATCGCCCGGCAAGGGGGAACGCCGCTGGTGGTGTCCGAAGGCGCCTCTGTGCTGGGCGTGATTCAACTCAAGGACATTGTCAAGGGCGGCCTCAAGGAGCGGTTTGCCGAGTTGCGCCGGAGCGGGATCAAGACAATCATGATCACCGGCGACAACCAGTTGACCGCGGCCGCGATTGCCGCCGAGGCTGGCGTGGATGAGTACCTGGCGGAAGCGACGCCGGAACGCAAGCTCCAACTGATCCGCGAACGGCAAGCCGAAGGACGGCTGGTGGCGATGACGGGCGACGGCACCAACGATGCGCCCGCGCTGGCACAGGCTGATGTGGCGGTGGCCATGAACACGGGCACGCAGGCCGCGAAAGAGGCGGGCAACATGGTGGATCTCGATTCGAATCCCACAAAGCTCATTGAAATTGTGCAAATCGGCAAGCAGATGCTGATGACGAGGGGAGCGCTGACGACCTTCTCCACCGCGAATGACATCGCGAAGTACTTCGCGATCATCCCGGCGGCCTTCGCGACCACCTACCCGGAACTGGGCGAACTGAACGTGATGGGGCTGGCCTCGCCGCAGACCGCCATTCTCTCGGCGGTGATCTTCAACGCGCTGATCATCGTGGCGCTCATTCCGCTGGCGTTGCGCGGCATACAGTACCGGCCAGTGAGCGCGGCGGAACTGCTGCAGCGGCACATCCTTATCTATGGCTTGGGGGGCATTCTACTACCGTTTGTGGGGATTAAGCTGATCGACATGATCATTGGCGGATGGAGGTGGGCGTAATGACTTTAGTTGCCATTCGAATGATTCTCGTTCTGAGCCTGTTGACCGGCGTGTTCTACCCGCTCGGGATGACCGGGCTCGCTCAGGTGCTCTTTCCCAGACAGGCGAACGGCAGCCGCATTATCGACGGCGGTCGAGTGATGGGATCGGATTGGATCGGCCAGCAGTTCGATGACCCGAACTACTTCTGGTCGCGGCTGTCGGCGACGGCGCCATTTCCTTACAACGCGGCTTCTTCCTCCGGCTCAAACTACGGACCCTTGAATCCGGATTTGAGGAAGGCGATGGAGGCGCGGCGTGCGGCTTTGCTCGCCGCTGATCCCGGCAACTCGCTACCGGTTCCGATCGACCTGCTGACGGCATCGGGCAGCGGACTGGATCCGCACATCAGTCCGGAGGCGGCCGCCTACCAGGCGCGGCGCGTTGCGCGGCTCCGTGGACTTACCGCGGCGCGTTTGCAGGAGATGATTGCCCGTCACACCAGGCCCAGACAGCTTGGATTTCTGGGCGAGCCTGTGGTGAATGTGGTTCTGCTCAACCGGGAGTTGGACCGTCCATGAAGGCGGCCTTTGAGACAATAAAGTAAGTTGTCCGACACTATCCGCCCGAATCCGGATGAATTACTCGCGCGAGTCACCGAGGAGACGCGTAAGCAGGAGCGCGGCGGACTGAAGGTGTTCTTTGGAGCGTCCCCCGGAGTGGGCAAGACATACGCCATGCTGGAAGCCGCGCGCCAGCAGCGGAAGGCGGGCCTTGATGTAGTAGTAGGCTTGGTCGAAACTCATAATCGTAAGGAAACCGAAGCCCTGCTCGAAGGCTTCGAGATCCTCCCGCGCCGCAAGACGCCGCATCGCGGAGTCACGCTTGAGGAGTTCGACTTGGACGCGGCCCTGGTGCGGCGCCCGGCGTTGCTGCTGGTTGATGAACTGGCCCACACGAACGCCCCCGGTTCACGTCACCTCAAGCGTTGGCAGGATGTGCTCGAACTGATGGACGCGGAGATCGATGTCTACACGACGCTAAACGTCCAACACCTCGACAGCCTAAACGATGTCGTGGCCCAAGTGACCGGAGTCGTCGTGCGCGAGACGGTTCCGGATTCTGTTCTCGATCAGGCCGACGAGATCGAGCTGGTCGATCTTCCGGTCGAAGAGCTGCGTCGCAGATTGGACGAGGGCAAGGTTTATATTCCGGACCAGGCACAGCGCGCGATGGACAGCTTCTTTCGCCCTGGCAATCTGATCGCGCTCCGCGAGATGGCATTGCGCCGCACCGCTGACCGGGTGGACGCGCAAATGCGCACCTACCGGCGCGATCATTCGATTCAGTCCACGTGGCCGGTGGCCGATCGGCTTATTGTCTCGATTGGCCCCAGTCCATTTTCCGCGAAGCTGATCCGCGCGTCCAAGCGTATGGCCGAACGTTTGCAGGCCGAATGGATTGTCGCGTTCGTCGACACGCCCCAATACGCGGGAGCATCCGAGGAGGTGAGACAGCGCGTACTGGCGTCGTTGCGGCTAGCCGAACAACTTGGCGCTGAGACTGTCACGCTCACAGGAAACAACATCGCGGAGAGCCTGATGCAGTATGCGCGCTCGCGCAACGTTTCGAGGATTGTGGTCGGCAAGCAAGCCGGTCCTTTGTGGCGCCGTTTGTGGCGCGGCTCCGTACTGGACGATCTCGTCGCAAAGAGCGGCGACATCGAGATCATCGCCATCTCGGGAGAGGATGGGCCTCCCCTTCCGGCGCCCCCCGCGGTGAGCCGCACAAAACAGGATTGGCGCGAGTTCGCCTGGGCTGGGGCCGTGATCGCCGCCTGTACTGCTGTTTCCCTCTCACTTCGCTCGACGCTTGCACCCGCAAACCTGGTGATGTTCTACCTCATGGGTGTGGTGGCGGTCGCGACACGCTCCAGCCGCCGCGTGGCTCTCTTCGCTTCCTTTCTGAGTGTCGCGGCGTTCGACTTTTTCTGCGTGCCGCCTTACCTTACATTCGCTATATCCGACTACGAGTACCTGCTAACCTTTGCGGTCATGCTGACCGTTGGTGTCCTCATTAGCACACTCACAGTGCGTATCCACATGCAAGCGGCCCATGCGGTGGATCGCGAGGCCCGGACGCAGGCTCTGTACCGGCTGACCAACGAGTTGACGGGCGTGACCCGGGCGTTTGAAGCCGCGCGCAGAGCGACGCCGATCATCAGCGAGGTCTTTGGCGCGAAGGCCGTCCTATTTCTTCCCGATGAGCCAGGCAAGATCTCCTTTCGGCGGCGTACGACAGATGCTCTGCCCGTGCCGCGAAGCGAGGAAGGGATCGCCCAGTGGGTGTTCGATCATGGTCAAAAGGCAGGCAAGGGAATGGACACGCTGACCGGCGCTTCAGCGTTGTATCTGCCACTGAAGGGATCTCATGAGATCCTAGGCGTGATGGCGGTTGTGCCGGAGACGAGCGAATTGACGGCATCGCCTGAGCAACAACACCTGCTCGAGATCTTCGCGAGCCAAACAGCGCTCGCGATCGAACGCGCCCAGGCGACCGCCGCCGCGCGCGAGGCTCAACTTCGGATCGAGACCGAACAGATGCGCAGCGGCTTACTCAGTGCGGTTTCTCATGATTTGCGGACTCCGCTGGCGACCATCACCGGTGCGGCGAGCAGCCTGCTATTGCACGGTGATCAGCTGGGCAGGGAAACGAAACGAGAGCTGCTCGAAAGCATCGTGCAGGAGGCAGAACGACTCAGCCGTCTTGTGAACAATCTCTTGGAAATGACGCGTCTCGAATCGGGCGCAGTAGAAGTGAAGCGTGAATGGCATGCTCTCGAAGAGATCGTCGGCGCGGCTCTCACGCGTCTCGACAGCCTGCTTGGAGAGAGACCCATCGTCACCCAAATTCCCCAGGATCTGCCCCTGATCTCGGTTGACGATGTGCTGCTGGAACAACTGTTCCTAAACCTTCTGGAGAACGCCGCGAAGTATACTCCGCCCGGATCGCCCATCTCGATCTCCGCGCGGGAGGACAAACAAGGAGTGTGGATCGAAGTCGCCGATTCCGGGCCAGGCTTCGCGCCTGGCGACGAGGAATTGGTGTGGGAGAAGTTCTATCGAGGGAAGGCCGCCGGCGCACGCGGCGCCGGCTTGGGGTTGGCGATCTGCCGGGCCGTCGTGGTCGCGCACGGCGGCACCATTGCCGCCGGGAATCGTCCGCAAGGCGGCGCGATGATCCGTATCTGGCTGCCGCTGGGAGGCAAGCCTCCAGAGGTGCCGACCGGTGCGTAACGCGCCCGAGATTCTGATCGTGGAGGACGATCCGCAAATCCGTCGATTCCTACGCGCAACACTCACCGCGGAACAATATCGCTTCCACGAAGCGCTGACCGCCGCGGAGGCCATCGCCCAGGCAGCGGCGCGCCAACCGGATCTGATCGTGCTGGATCTGGGACTGCCGGATCAGGATGGACTGGAAGTGATCCGCCACGTGCGCCAATCGAACTCAACCCCGATCATCGTCCTTTCCGCGCGCGGACGGGAAAAGGACAAAATCGAAGCCCTCGACCTGGGCGCCGACGACTTCGTCAGCAAGCCTTTCGCCGTCGGCGAACTTCTGGCCCGCATCCGCGCCGCCCTGCGCCGCGCTGCCACGATTACCGGTGAGGCCTCGGGAACGGTCTTTCGCACTGGCAACATCGAAGTCGACCTGGGCAAGCGCCTCGTCCTGGTCGCAGGTACAGCGGTTCACCTGACGCCGATCGAGTTCCGGCTGCTGCAAGCCCTGATCCGCCATGCAGGCAAGGTCATCACCCAACGGCAACTCCTCATTGAAGTCTGGGGACCTCAGCATAGTGGGCAATCACAGTACCTTCGCGTCTACATGGCGCAACTGCGCCGCAAGCTGGAGGCCGACCCCACGCGTCCGCGCTTTCTCTTGACAGAACCGGGCGTGGGCTACCGGCTGTTGGAGGGCTGATTGCGACCAACGCATACACAGGGTAAAAGGATTCCCCGAATTCGTGCATTCATTCCGGCACCGCCGGAGGCCCCGCTAGGCGTGACCAAAGGGAGGCTACTAATCGCCGGTGGAGGGTGCGTGCACCGGCGTGACAGCCGACCCTCGGCTCAGCCATGCCCGCACATCTTCCACCATCGAGTAGCCCACCGGCACCACCAGCAAGGTGAGGATCAGGCAAAGCGACTGTCCGCCAATGATGGTCACCGCAATCGCCGACCTTTGCGATGCCCCGGAGCCGACTCCAAAAGCGGTCGGAATCAAACCCGCGATGATGGCAAAGGTAGTCATCAAAATCGGGCGCAGCCGTACGCGGTTGGCCTCGAGGATGGCTTCCCGCAGCGGAACCCCCTTCTGGGTGAGCTGGTTCATGTAGTCGATCTGCAAAATGCCGTTCTTCTTGACAATACCCAATAGCAGCAAGATGCCCAACGCACTGAACAGGTTTAGTGTGCGTCCGGTAACGATGAGGGAGAGCATCGCAAACGGGATGGACAGCGGCAGCGTGGTGAGGATGATGAATGGGTGGACGAGGCTTTCAAATTGGGCGGCCAGCACCATATACATAAAGATGGAAGCCAGGCCGATGGCCATCAGCATGTTGGTGGTGGTCTCCTCCAGCACCTTCACTTGCCCGGAGAACTGCATGCGGTAACCGGTAGGCAGCCCGGTATTTTGAATCGCGGACTGTGCGGCCTGAGCCGCCTCGCCCAGTCCGAAACCGGGCGCCACGTTCCCGTAAATACCGACGGCGAACTGGCGGTTGAAACGATCGATCCGGCTTGGGCCGAGGCCGCGTTCCAGCCGCGCAACGGAATCCAGGCGAATCAGCCCGAGTTTGCCGGACGGAACCAGGAGGCGGCTTAGCACCGCGGGATCATCCCGTTGCCCCGGCTGGAGCCGCATGGTGACCGGATACTGCTCCGATCCCTCTTTGAAAGTGGAAATCTGGTCTTCACCCGACATCAGCAGCCGTACTGCACCGGCGATATCGGAGACACGCACGCCGAGGTCGGATGCCAGCGGCCGGTCAATCACCACCTGCATTTCCGGGTTGTTCAGATTCAGGTTCGCCTTGATGTCGGAAAGCGACGGCTCCTTCTGCATCTCGAGCACGGAGTTCTTCGCCAAGTCCACCAGAGTGGTTATATCAGGTCCGAGAATCATGGCACGGATAGGAGAAAAGGTGTCGCGGCCACCAAGCACGTTCGGGAAGGTGATGCGCGGGCGCAAGTGCGCATACTGTTTGATGGATTCGCGCACCTTTTGACCCATCGTGGCGATGTCGGCGCGCTGCCCTTCCGGCTCCAGCAGAATCGTAATAAAGGACTGTGTGACTCGGTCCATGAAAGTGGAACTGCGCGGGACCACCAGCCGGACACCCGGAACCTTTTCAATCATGTGAGCGATGTCGGTGGAAACCTTTTCCGTGAGTTCCAGGGACGAACCCTCCGGAGTTTCCAGAAACAGTCCTAATTCGCTTTGATCCTCCTGCGGCATCCAGTCGCGGCCGACATACCCGTTCAGAACGAAAGTGGAACCAAACGTTATCAGGCAGACCAGCACGATAGCCCAGCGGTGATCGAGCGACCATTGGAGGGATCGGATGTAGATCCGTTCGAGGGCGTTTGGATGGTTTAGATCGTGGGTCTTGTGCTTACCGGCGGGCTTTCGCTTGAGTAGCCGCGCGCTGAGGGTCGGGGTAAGCGTGAAAGCTACCAACATCGAGACCATGATCGCAATGGCCATCGTCCAGCCAAACTGATTGAGGAACTTACGCGCGTAGCCGGTCATAAACGCGATGGGAACGAAAATAATGACCAGCGAAAGTGTGGTGGCAATCACAGCCATGGCGATCTCTTTGGTGGCCAGAATGGCCGCCTGCTTGCCTGGCATGCCCTTGTCCTCAATAAACCGGTAAATATTCTCAAGAACAATGATCGCGTCGTCGATCACAATGCCCACAGCCAGGGTGAGCGCCAGAAGCGTCATCGAGTTCAGCGTGAAATCCATCAGGCGCAGAAGAGTGAAGGTAGTGATGATGGAGGTGGGAATGGCCAGTGCGCTGATGAGAACTGTCCGCCAATCGCGGATGAAGATGAACACGATAATGGAGGCGAGCAGACTTCCCAAAATCAAGTGCTCCTCCAGCGCCTCCACCGAATTCCGGATGTAGGTGGCCTGCTCCTTGATGAGATCCACTTTTACTCCCGACGGCAGTTGCTGTTTCACGGCTTCCAGCTTCGCCAGCACTCCGTCCACTACCTTTACAGTGTTCATGCCGGTCTGGCGTTGTATCTCGAGGCTGACGGCGTCCTTGCCGTGCAGATAGGCGAAGTTGCGTTTCTCCGCCATGCCGTCCTCGGCATAGCCGATATCACGCAAACGTACCGGAGCCCCGCCGACATTCTTGATGATGATGTTGTTGAAGTCCTCCACACGCTCGACGCGGCCCATGGTCCGGACTCCCATTTCCGAGGGACCGCGGATAATGCGGCCGCCGGGCATCTCGATGTTTTCCGAATGCACGGCCCGTTCAATATCCTGCGCGGCGAGATTATAGGCATTCAGCTTGTTCATATCCATGAACAGGTTGATCTGGCGGGCGCGCGACCCGCTGATATCGATGGCGCCGACCCCGTCCACGGTTTCCAGCGCCCGGCGCACTTGCTTATCGGCGATCTCGGTCAGTTCGCGGATGGGTCTCGACCCGCTGACCGTAAGTGTGACCACCGGCTCACGATCCATTTCCGCTTTCATGACCACCGGTGGCAGCATGTTGGGAGGCAAACGCCGTATGGCGCCGCTCACCTTTTCCCGCACGTCCTCCACTGCGTCGCTAATCGGGCGCTCCAGCACAAACGTCACCATCACGTTGGCGCTGCCTTCCATCGCGTAGGCGCGCAGTTCCTCAATGCCGCTCACGCTTGCGACGGCTTCTTCCACTGGCAGTACCACTTGCGAGACCATCTCCTCGGGGCTCGCGCCCGGCAGCCGCAAGCGCACATAGACGGTGGCCGGATCCGATTGCGGAAACAGATCCACACCGAGGTCCATAAAACTGAATACGCCCAGGACTACCAGGAACAGGATCAGCATGAATGCGAACACGGGCCGGTTGACACAGATTTCAGACAGACGCACGAATCGCTCCTAGAGGGCTGCATGCCCTCTTAACATGATGATTTTACCTCCATCGAAGTTACCGCGTTGGGCGGCGCCCTGTGGGATGATGAAAAATTATGGCAATCACAGCATTCCTGTTCCCCGGGCAAGGGTCGCAATTCGCGGGAATGGGCAGGAGTCTGGCTGAGGCGTATCCGGCCGCCAAACAGGTTTTTGAGGAGGCCGATGCAGCCTTGGGCTTCCCCCTTTCCCGTCTCTGTTGGGAGGGTCCGGAGGAAGATCTGAAGCTCACTGAGAACACGCAGCCGGCTATTCTAACCGCGTCCGTGGCCGCGCTGGCCGTACTTTGTGACCACGGACTATCCGCCGCCTATGTGGCCGGGCATAGTTTAGGCGAATACTCCGCGCTGGTAGCCGCCAAGTCATTGCGGTTCCGGGACGCAGTGAAACTGGTGCGCCAACGTGGGCGCTATATGCAAGAGGCTGTCCCGGCTGGAGTGGGCGCCATGGCCGCTCTGTTGAAGTTGCCTGAGGGCAAATTGGACGCGGTACTGGCCGAAGCGGCCCAGGGAGAAGTGGTAAGTGCCGCGAACTTGAACT
>JAENWC010000024.1 GCA_016650235.1 Terriglobia bacterium | reverse complement strand
GAGAGTTCCTTCAGCTTGCGGAAGACCGTGATATCGGCATCGGTACCCAACACTTGCTTCAACTCAGGCAAGGCAGCGATCCGAGTTCTGCGCAGGAACTGCCGAAGGGGATCTGCGGAAAAGGTGATCGGCCGCATAATGCGATAGTTCCTCCTGTCCTCGAATTCAACAGGAGGACTTATAGCATAACAACTGCGCCTTTACGTGTGGGATTCGCAGCCGCCATCTCTCAGTGAATATTGGTGAGAGACTACTCTTGCGCCATTCTTGACTGTCCGGGATGATGCCGCTGTTATGCTTTCAATCTGCCAGCGTATGTGATTATATTGTTGGGCAGATGCTTAGGTGGCGCAACCGCTCGTGTTCGGTTCTACCGGCGCACGGAAATAAAAACGGTAGCGGAGCTGCGTGCCCCACCGGCCTCGGCGACGATCAGGTGGTCGCCATCGGCGAGGTCCGGTATCGTCACATTGAATTGGTAGAGCCCCGGGGCGACCAGGTTGCCGTTCCCGATGAACGCCGCTTCCCGGCCGCCGATGGTGATGCGCGGAGCAGTGACCAGCAGCGGCGCCCCGGCGAAAATCGTGTCGCTGGGCGCGGGCGGGGTGGTGGGCCCGAAGCCGGTGGCGAAGATTTGCAGGATCTCGCCAGGGCGGGCGGCGCGAGTTACGCGCGGGTCGAGGCCCACCTTACCCACCAAGGTTCCATCCAGCGCCACAGCCGTCACGCGGAGCCCGGAGGACTCGCCGAACGGGGCATAGAAGGCGGGCAGGAAGTTCGCCTTGCGGACCTGAATGGGCGGGCTGGTGCCGTAGCGGTTGGTCAGGGTCACTTCCACGTTGCCGGTGGTGTCGTCGAGCGGGGCTAACACATTCACCTGGCCGGGACTGACGAAAAAGATGGTCGCCGGACGCCGGTTGATGCTGACCCTCACTTCATCGAGCGCTGCGGGCAACTGTGTTCCTTGAATCGCGCCATCCCAGGTGCGTGTACTTGTGGAAAGGCCGCTGCCGTAGAGCGCGGTCCAGGTCGTGGGCGCCACTCCGGTCTGCCCGGTAAAGGCATCGGAGACGCCGTTCAACAACGGCGGATGCGGCACTTTGAGCACAAACGCATCCGTGTCGCCGAAGCCGGTCTGGCCGAGTTGGGTGGCATCAGCCCCGCCGGCAACGTAGGCGCCGGTGGAATCCGTCGCTACTCCATACCCGCGAGTGGCGAACGTGCCCCGTTGAATATTGCCGGTATCGGCGCCATTGAAATCGAAGCGCCACAGAAACATTCCCGAGCTTGCCTGACCGGTTGCGTAAACCCACTGAGCGCCGAGTGCGATTCCGTAGCCCCAATCATCACCTGAAGTGCCAAACTGGCGCGTCCATTGGGCGTTGCCGTTCAGATCGAATTTCTGCACGAAGGCATCCCAGAGGCCACCAACCTTGGCCTGGCCCGGAAATGTGCCCGTAGTGCAGCCTGCAACGTAGACACCGGAGCTATTGACTGCGACAGCCCCGCCGTAGCCGCCGCCGTCGGTGGTGGTGGTTCCAAACTGGCGCGTCCACACGACGTTGCCGCTGGGGTCGTACTTGCGAAGGAAGTAATCTGATCCACCCACGTAGGTTGCCAGCTCGCCGTCGGTCTCCCCGGTCACGTAGACTCCGCTGGCGTCCACCGCGATGCCGTAGGCTTTATCCCCATTCGAAGTTCCGAATTGGCGGGTCCAAAGCTCGTTGCCGTTGAAGTCGTACTTGCGGACGAAAGCGTCTGAGCCGCCGGCGGGGGTCTGGCCGGGAAGCGCGGCTATCACGACAGAGCCGGCCACATAGAGCCCGGTGGCATCCACCGCCGCCGCCGAAGCCTGATCGTCGTTCGGCCCCCCAAACTGCCGGGTCCATAGCGCGTTCCCGTTGGGATCGTACTTGCGGACAAATGCGTCACCATTACCGGCACTGACCCCTTGCAGGGCTCCAGCGGTACTGCCCACGATGTAAACGCCGCTGGCGTCGGCGGCCACTCCGAGGGCGGAGTCGGTGCCGGCGGTCCCGAATTGACTGGTCCAGATGACGTTCCCGTCCAGGTCCAACTTGCTCACAAACGCGTCGCCTGTCCCCGCATTCGTAAATCCGGAGAAGGCGCCGTTGTCGATCCGTCCTGCTGTGTAAACTGCGTTGGGCGCTGTGGCTACGGCCAACGCGGTTTCGTAGGACTGCGTCCCAAACTGGCGGATCCACTGAATGACTTGGGCGTTCGCCGGAACGGGCAGAATCGCCAGAAGAAATGCAGTGGTACAAGCGATAGAAGTTAAGCGCGATCGAAGATCCATTGGTGCGTTCCTTTCTGAAGTGGAGTAAACAAAGAAAGTATACAACAGCAAAACGTATCCACACTTCAGTGTTTCTGGCTTCAGTGTTTTGGGCGGCCCGGAGTGCGAGATAGCCTACTCGAGAAGCCCAACAGGGGGCGGAAGAAAGTCGTAGTCCGTGATCATTTTCTCCTGCAGGGCGAGCTTGAGTTCGCGTTCGATGGCAGCGTATTCCTGGCGTCCGGCGACGTTATTCAGCTCCGACGGGTCCTTTTCCAGATCGTAGAGTTCAATCACCCGCCGCTTTCCAAAGTAGGCCTGTTCGATTTCGGGATTGAGCAAGCCGGCCTTGTGGGCGGCTAACATCTCCTTCCAGCCTGGATCGCCCGCGCTGTCGACCGGCTGATACTCCATCTGTGGCGTGCAATTGTAGATGAGCTTGAAGCGGTCCGATCGGGCGCAGCGGGACAGGTCGAATGTGCTTGCCTTGGTCGAGTCGGTGAAAGGGCCATTACCGTGGTGGAGGCGCGCGCCAAAAATGTATTGGCGCGACTCGTGCCGTTCGTCGCGAAGGGCTTTGAGGAAACTCTGGCCCGACATTTCCTTTGGTTTGGCGATTCCGGCGGCTTCGAGAAGAGCCGGCGCGATGTCCTCGCCGGAAATCAACTCGCGACTGGTGCTGCCGGCCTTCACTTTACCGGGCCAGCGGACCAGAAGCGGCACGTTCAGACCGGGATCGTACAAGGAACCCTTGCCATGCGGGAAGGCCATGCCGTTGTCACCCATGAAGACGACAATGGTGTTGTCACGCAGGCCGCGGCGCGCAACAATATCGAGTACCGACTGCACTTCGCCGTCGAGGCGGCCGATTTCGTCCATATAACGGCCGAGGTCGGCGCGAACGCCGGGCAAGTCTGGAAGATACCGGGGCAGGCGCAGGCGCGCAGGGTCGTGCGGCTGCGGAATCGCGTTGCTGTCCCACACATGATGCGGATCGTTGAAGTTGGCCCAGAGGAAAAACGGTTTGTCCTTGGGTTTGCGGTCGAGGAACTCGTTGACCTTGGCCTCCGTCTGCGCGCGAGGCGAGTTATAGTCGAGGAAATCGACCCGGTTTTGGAAGGTGAACAAGCCGTGCCGGTCGAAGACGGATTTGGTTGCGGGGCCAAGCCGCGCCGGCCCGGGACCGTCGAGATGGAAATTCCTGCGTCAGATGCCGGTGAAGTATCCGGCTGCGCGCAGATGCTCCGGCAGCGTTTTGATGTCCGGTGGCAGGGGCGAGGAGAAGCGGCCCATGCGGACGGCGACCGGCGATCGTCCTGTCATGATGGCCGCGCGTGAGGGCACGCACTGGGGCGCGGCGGTGAAGGCTCGCTCGAAGCGCATACCTTCGGCGGCGAAACGGTCAATATTTGGCGTTTTGATATCGGTGCCATAGCAGCCAAGGAACGGTGCGCTGTGGTCATCGGAGAGCATCAAGAGAATGTTCGGCGGGGGATCGGCGGCAGGCAGAGCGGACGCAGAAGCCAGTGCACCCAATTCGCGGCGGGTCATCCCGCTATCTTACCTCTGCACAGGGATCCAGAGCGTCTGCGCGATGGGGGTGCCATCGAGTTTCACCTCCAGCGCCAAATCCCCACTGGGGGCATCCGTTGGGATGGTGACGTTGAACTGATAGACGCCCACGAGCCCGGGTATCATCCCGGCAAACACAACTTGCGCCACCGCGGGCCCCACTTTGAATTCCACGGACGCCGCTACTGTGGCCTGCCCCGATACAACCTTGCCGGCGATGGGGATGGAAGCCGGTGTGACCGCGCCAAAGCCGATCCCATAGAACAGCAGCGTTTCTCCAGGCGCGGCGGGCAGCGCCGGCAAGCCGGGGATGCTGCCGTTGCTGATAAAGGCGCCGGTAGCGGGACGCACCGCGACAGCGTACTGTTTATCGCCGACCTTGAAAGCGGGCGGCGCGAGAAGACCCGGTGCAACCGGACGGATGGTGAAGTCAATCGCGGCGCTAGGTTGGCCATCATAAAAGACGACCACGGGAAGCGATCCTCCGGTGGGAATCCCCGTTGGCACTTGCACATTCACCTGTGCCGCATTTACGAAGTTGACAAACGCCGGCTGGCCCCCGATGGTGACGCTCACGTTCTCCAATTTCGTCGGAGCTTCGCCATCCTTAAAATCGCTTGCAGCCCACGCGCGGCTGGTTTCACCGGCCAGGTTCGCGCCGTAGATTTCGATGTAGGAGCCCGGAGCGGCCAACGCAAATCCCCCGAAACTGCCGGCTGATACTACGCCGGTGATGGAAGGCGCGGGTCCCAGTACGGTGATCGAGTTGACCGTCACCAGGTTGGCATCGGTCACGGTTCCGCCCGTGTAGTTCTGCATGGGGAGTTGATTGTACGGCGCAGGAAAGGCCGTCACTATGGGCACCTCCGCGATACGGTCTACCACGGACAGTCCGGCGGAGCCGGCCACAATACGGCCGAATACGGTGAACCCGCCGTTCTGTCCATTCAGCGTGCGGGAATTGTCGGCGAGGCTGAAAAACCATTGATTGGTCGCGCTGTTGGGATCGCCGTCCAGCTTCGCCATGGCTATGGTGCCGCGCAGGTTGGACACGTTGAACTCGTTGCGCACAGGCGGATCAGAGGGCAGTGGGACAAAGCGGCCGCCATCCAACTTGAATCCGCCCCCTTGAATAATGAAGCCGGGGACAGACCGGTGAAAGAAGGATTTGTCATAAGCCCCGCGGTCCACGTAGCGGAGAAAATTGGCCACCGTCAAGGGAGCCTGACGGGGCAACAGGGTAACGTCGATATCGCCGAGGTTGGTGCTGAACCGCACGGTCTGGCCCGGGGCCGATGCAGGTAGCAAAAGCAGTAGGCCGAGCAAGCCAGCCGGAGCAATTTTCAGCATGCCTTGTTCACCTACGGCTTGAAGGCGCGCACCATCTCGACCACGGCCTTGACGCTTTCCACCGGCGTTTCCGGAAGAATTCCATGACCGGTGTTGAAGATGTGGCCCGGACGTGTTCCAGTGCGTTTGAGCAATTCATGAACGCGCATCTTGAGTTCGGGCAGCGGGGCAAACAGAACCGCGGGGTCGAGGTTGCCTTGGATCGCCGACCGGTAGCTGATGTCCAGCCATGCCTGGTCGATATTGACGCGCCAGTCCACGCCCATCACGTCGCCTCCGGCCGCGTGCAGTTCGCGGAAATAGCCGCCCGCGCCGGTGCCAAAGTGAATCACGGGCACACTGGCCGAGCGGATGCGTTCGATCAGCGCCCGCGAGTATGGGGCAACGTAGCGGACATAGTCGTCCGAACCGAGCGCGCCGACCCAACTGTCAAAAACTTGAATGGCGCGGGCGCCGGCCGCCACCTGCAACAACGCATAGGGTCCGAGCACGTCCACCAGTTTGCCCATCAGACGCCGCCACATGGTCTCATCGCGGTACATCATCTGCTTGGTGCGCAGAAACGTCTTGGACGGCCCGCCTTCGATGATGTAGCTGGCCATCGTAAACGGCGCACCGGTGAATCCGATGACCGGGACGCGTCCAGCCAATGCCTTCACCGCCATCTGGATGGATTCGCCCACGTAGCCCAGATCGTCGGTGCTGGAAATGGACAGCGCGTCGATGTCGGCCGAGGTCCGTACCGGGTTGTGGATTCTGGGACCTTCGCCCGCAACAAAGCTGAGCTTGAGACCCATCGGTTCCACTGGAAGCAGAAGGTCCGCGAAGATGATCGCCGCATCCACATCCAGCACTTCCACCGGCTGCAGCGTTACCATCGCCGCCAGATCCGGACGCTTACAGATCTCGAGAATATCGTGGTGCTTGCGCACCTCACGGTATTGCTTCATGTACCGGCCGGCTTGCCGCATAAACCACACCGGCCGCACATCGGTGGGCCGGCGCCGGCAGGCATCGAGAAATCGACTATTCATTGGAGCCACGCGCATGCTATTTCCAACCTATCCTCACAAAGAAAAACTTTAGCTTGGCCGGGCTTGTGGGCTTGCGCCCAGGCTCGGCCGTTAATGAAAAACGGTTTCGTCCAGGCCTCGCTGTCCAGCGCCCGGGGTGCGGTAACCGAAACCGACAACATCCCCTGGGCCGGATAGCCCGTGCGGGGATCAAAGATATGGCTATACAGCTTGCCGCCGGAAATGAAGAACTTCGCCGAGGTCCCGGAAGTGGACATCGACAGGTTCTTCAGAACCACGTTCTCGACGTATTGTCCCTCAATCTTCGGATGCCGTATCTTCACTTTCCAACCTGCTTCACCGGGCGGGGAGCCCAGACCATAAATCGTGCTCCCGCCGGCGGAAACCAACGCCGAACCAATCCTGTTGCGCTGGAGAATCTCCACCAGCCGGTCCACCGCCATCCCTTTGCCGATGCCGCCGGGATCCAGCTCCACCCCGGCCCGCGCAAACTTCACGCTATTCTCAGCCCGGTTCAGTTCCACCAGGCGATATCCGACATGGCCCATTGCGGTGCGGATCTCAGCCCGGTGCGGCAACCGTCCGGAACCCTTGTAGAATCCCCAGATCTTGAGCAAAGGACCGACCGTCAAGTCAAAAGCGCCGTCACTCCATTGGCTGTACCCCTGGCAGGCCTCCAGCAGTCCAAACAACTCCTGGCTCAACCGGACCGGCTGGCTGGCCGCTTCCCGGTTCATCCGGCTCCACTCGCTATGAGTCTTATAATTAGAGAGCAGGTTATCCAGGCGCCTGACTTCGTCGAAACTCTCTTCCAGAGCGGATTCCAGTCGAACCCGGTCCTCATCAAAGGCAACGATGGTAAACGTTGATCCCATGGCATCGATGCTGGACTCGATGCGAAGAGGTTCTCCCGCCAGAGCAACAACGGGAACCAACCACAAAATTAGCACATTGGCCCAGGGGAAAGCTCTCTTTCGGCGCATTTTTTATGATTGCAGGTCGGTCCTGGTACCCTCTTGAACCGGGTCCCGTGGACGGCCTTTTTTTATTTTTTTCAACAACTTGCCGGCTTTTTCTCGAACGGTGAAGGGGATGTCCGCAGTGAAGGCTAAATCAGGCGCGCGGAACAGCTCCAGCCGTTCGGCCACGGCGTGCCGCAGGAATCCGCGAGCCCGGCCGATGGCCTCCATGGTCGCCTCCTGCTGCTTGCGGTCCCCGCTGAGCGCCAGCCGTACGTGCGCTTTTTTCTTATCCGGTGACAGCAGGACTTCGGTGACCGAAACGGTCCCGATCCGCGGATCATCCAACTCGTAGTTGATAATCTCTTCGAGCTCCGTTTGTAGGGTGGCCGTGACTCGTGCGACGCGGTGATCCATGGGTTACTCGATCCACTCCGTTGTAACGTTCACCAGGCATGGGCCAGCCTGAGCGGCCGCATCCTGCTCCACCGCTTGCAGCACCTTTTGCGCTTGCGTGCGATCGCCCGACACGGTGACGGCGGCCAAAACCGAGCGCTGCCATAAATCCTGGTGGTCGATCTCGGCTACGGAAACATTATGCCGGTTCCGGAGCTTTTCCTTAAGACTCTTCACCAAGTGCCGTTTGTCCTTGAGAGAATGCGCGTGCTCGATCCGAAGTTCCATGGTAAGAACGCCAATGGCAGGCATAGCACCTCCCCGCACTTCTGTTGCAATCGGCTGTGAAACTAGGCAAATACGTCGTGCGCCACTCGCTCCATGATGAAAGCCTCGATGATGTCGTTGGGCTTGATATCGGAATAGTTCGCGATCGTGATGCCGCACTCCAGTCCGCTCTTCACTTCGCTGGCATCATCCTTGAAACGCCGCAGCCCTTCGATCTTGCCGGTATGCACCACGACGTTGTCCCGCAGCAGCCGCACCTGGCAGTTGCGCAGGATTGTGCCTTCCTGCACCAGGCAACCGGCCACGATGCCGACCTTGGTAATCTTGAATACTTCCCGCACCACGGCCCGGCCCTTCGGAATCTCCTTGAACACCGGCTCCAGCAGCCCGACCATCGCCTTCTTGATCTCCTGCGTCATCTCGTAAATGATGGTGTGCAGCCGGAGGTCCACCTTCTCCTTTTCCGCTGTGCTGGCGGCGGCGCGGTCCGGACGAACGTTGAACCCGATCACAACAGCCTCGGATGCCGAAGCCAACAGCACGTCGGTTTCCGTAATGGCGCCCACGCCCGAATGCAGTACGCGAATGCGGACCTTGTCGTTGGAAAGCTTCTGCAGAGTTTCGCTCACCACCTCCGCCGATCCGCCAACGTCGGCCTTCAGAATGACGTTTAATTCCTTGATCTCGCCTTCCTTCAACTGCTCATGCAAGGTTTCCAGCGTCACACGGCGGTTCTTGGCCATCGCCTCTTCCCGCACCTTGACTTCACGGTAGAGAACGATCTGTTTAGCCTTGGCTGTGTCGGTGATCACCTGCAAAGTCTCGCCCACTTCCGGCAGCGTGTCCAGACCCAACACCTCCACCGGCGTGGAGGGCTCGGCCTCCTTCACCATGTCGCCTTGATCGTCAACGAGCGCCCGCACTTTGCTGAAGACCGTGCCGCAAATGAAGTAGTCGCCCACGCGCAGTATTCCATTGCGCACCAGTACGGTGGCCACCGGGCCGCGGCCGCGGTCCAGTTTCGCTTCGAGAATAGTGCAGACGCCGGGCCGGGCGTGGTTGGCCTTCAACGAATGCAACTCGGCCACCAGCAAAACCATCTCGAGCAGCAGATCAAGGTTCTGCTTGGTCTTGGCCGACACCGGAACCATCACTACATCGCCGCCCCAATCCTCAGCCAGCAGGCCGCGGTCGGAAAGCTGCTGCTTGATGCGGTCGATCTGCGCTTCCGCTTTGTCGATCTTGTTGATGGCAACGATGATCGGCACTCCGGCCGCCTTGGCGTGGTCAATCGCCTCAATCGTCTGCGGCATGACGCCGTCGTCGGCCGCCACCACCAGCACCACGATATCGGTTACCTTGGCGCCGCGGGCGCGCATTCGGGTAAAGGCTTCGTGGCCCGGCGTGTCGATGAAAACGATCTTCTTGCCGTTATGATGAATCTGGTAAGCGCCAATGTGCTGCGTGATGCCGCCGGCTTCCCGCTCGGCTACGTTCGACATCCGGATCGAGTCCAGCAGCGAAGTTTTGCCGTGATCCACGTGACCCATCACCGTCACCACCGGCGCCCGCGGAATCTGATCCTGGGTATCCTCGGCCAGATCCACTTCCTGCGTCTTCTCTTCTTCAAACGTCATTTGGCTGGTCTTGGCGCCGAAGCTCGCCGCCAGATCCTCAGCCATCTTCATGTCCAGTGTTTGATTGATGGTGGCAAAAACCTTGCGGTCCAGCAGAAGCCGCTTGATCACCAGGCTCGCCTTGATCCCCATCTTCTCGGACAGCTCTTTCACCGTGATGCCTTCGCCGATAGTGATGTCCTTGTTCACCGCTACCACTTCGGCTTCTCGCGGTTTGCCTATCGGCCGGAGACGGCCTTCCTGCAACTCCCGCTCGCGGCTGGCCGTGCGCGGCTTGGCCGCATGGCGGCGTGTATCGGTGGTCGGCACTGCCGACGGCTCGCTCGGCAGAGGCGAGGTCGGATGCATGCCGCGGCCCCGCATTCCAGGACGCGGCGGTCCGCTGCCAGCGGGCACCCCAGGGCCTCGTACCAACGGCTGGCCTGGCCGGATGGGTCCGCGGTATATCGGTTGTCCCGGAACAGGCGTCGCGCTGCGCGGTGTGTAAGGCCGCGGCGCCGCCGGCTGGCCGGGCATGGACGTCCGCGGCGGTGTCTGCGACAACCGCGCCACAAGATCGGCCCGAGGTGGTACTACAGGCCGCGGTTGCGGCTGGCCCGCCAGTCCCGTCCTGGACTGCGCGCCGAGATTCTGTGGTTGCGCCGGCCCTGGCGCTATGACGCGGGTCGGCGGCGCCGGTGATGGCCGCGACGCCGGACGCGGAATCGAAGGCACGGTGGATCCCGGTGGCGGCATCGCCGGCGCCCCAGGACCGGAGCGCACTGCCTGTCCGGCTGCCGGCGGCATCGGTTGACGCGGGCCGGAAAGAATCTGGCCCGGTCGCGGCGCCCCAGAGCCGCTGGGCGCGGGCGGTGCCTGTGAGGTTGGCGTTAAAGACGCGCCTGGATGCGGAGATGGTCCCGCTTTTGGTGCAGCTGGCCTCGCGGTGATCGAGGCGGAAGGCACGGCCGGAACCGCCTGCCGCGGCGGAATTGGTATCGACGGCGCTCGCTGCTGCCCGGATACTGCCAGCGGCGGACGAATGGGTTGCGGAATACTCCGCGGCGGCCCCGTCTGCTTTTCCACTGGAGTCATTGCCTTTTCCGCGGATGTCTCCACAGAGGATGCCTCCACGGAAGGCGGCTTGGCGGGAGTGACGCCGGGCTCCACTCTCTGGTGCGATAGCATGGCTTCAACGAGCGGGGCTGTGGGAGATGGCGAAACTAAGGTTGGTATGGAAGTCTCTTTGCGTTTGGGTTTGGCGGGAGCACTCGCCGATTCTTCTGCTAGACGGTTGCGGATGGCGGGAACAAGATCGTCTTCAAGGGAGCTGGAGTGGGTCTTCTTCTCGGCTATGCCGAGTTCGGGAAGCATGTCGATGATCTTGCTGGGCTTGACCTCAAGCTCCCTCGCCAACTCGTTGATGCGTATCTTACTCATAGGTAAAAGGACTGCAGTTATGGCAGAAGTCCGCAATTCCTCCTTCAGTTCGGATTCTCCATCGTATCAGATTCGCCTTCCGGCGCAGCGACCAATTCTGCGATTGGCGCCTCCAGGTTCTCACGCGGATCGGCCACCGAACCAGCTTCCACTACCAGCCCCGCCTCCACTACAATGGGCGGTTCCACTTGCGCCTCGCCGCCCAAGGCAGCCATTTCAATCTCGAATTGATTGTAATAACCGATGACGCTGCTCTGGATCTTTTCCACCATCTCCGGTCCAATGCCGGGCAATTGTTCCAGCTCTTCCGGTGTCATGGAACCCAGCTTCTCCACTGTGGTGATCTCGGCTGCCAAGAGCTTTTCCAACATTTCATCGCCCAGCCCGTGTTCCAACAGAACCGACACTGGCGCGCCCGGCACCACCAGCGCCGCCATCTGTGTTTCCACTTCCTGCCGCTTTTCTTCCGCGCTCTTAATATCGATGCGCCATCCGAGCAGCTTCGCTCCCAGCCGCACGTTCTGGCCCTTCTTGCCGATGGCCAGCGACAACTGCGAATCGTCCACAATCACTTCCATATGCCGATCGACGGGATCGACGATGGATACCCGCGTGATCTTGGCCGGACTCAGTGCGTGCGTGGCGAAGGTGACCGGATCATCGGAATATTCGATGATGTCGATCTTTTCTCCGCGCAACTCGCGGATGATCGACTGCACACGCATCCCCTTCATCCCCACACAGGCCCCGACGCAATCCACGTCGCGGTCGCGGCTCCACACCGCGATCTTGGTGCGCTCCCCAGCCTCCCGCGCGCATCCCTTGATCACCACCGTGTTGTCGTAAATCTCAGGCACTTCCTGCTCAAACAGACGCGCCACCAGCTCCGGCGCCGCGCGCGATACGATTACGCCCGCATTCTTGCCCGTCTTCTCCACGCTCTTGATCACGCACCGCACGCGGTCAGACACCGAGAAAGACTCCAGCTTGGACTGCTCCTTCTTCGGCAGCCGGGCTTCCGTCTTGCCCAGATCCACAACCAGATCGGAGCCTTCTATCCGCTTGACTGAGCAATGCACCAACTCGCCCACGCGGCCCGAATACTCGGCAAAAATCGTTTCCCGCTCGGCCTCGCGCACCTTCTGCAGAATCACCTGCTTGGCCGTCTGTGCCGAGATCCGTCCCAGAACGTCGGTGTCCTTTGCAATGCGGATTTCACTGCCCACCGCGGCGTTCGCATCCAGAAGCTGCGCCTGTTCCACCGTCAGCTCGTTCAATGGATCGGCTACCTCCTCCACCACGCGCTTCACCACAAAAATCTGGATCGCGCCGGTCTTGGGATGAAACTCAGCTGTCATATCCTCATTGGTCCGGAATTGCTTGCGCGCCGCCACAAGCATGGCTTCCTTCACCGCATCGAAGATGATCTGCGCGTCGATGCCCTTCTCTTTACTGAGTATCTCGATGGACTGATAGATGGATGCCAAGGGATTCTGCCTCGTTTATGCGGAGTTACCACTCGAACTTCAGGTTGGCCCGGTCCACCTGTTGCAGGCGGAATCGCACCGGCGCGCCTTTGGACGGCTCCAGCGTGATTACGTCTTCGCTGAAACCGGCCAGCGTACCCTCCCAAAGCTTTCGGTTGTCCACGGGCTCGCGGAGAACTACTTTTACCTTGCTGCCGGTGAAGCGCTCAAAATCTTTCGGCTTGCTCAGCTTCCGCTCCACACCGGGAGAACTGACTTCCAGCCGGTAGGTCCCGCCCGGTATCACCTCTTCCACGTCCAGCACCGTGCCGACGTGCTCGGAGATGCGCTCGCAATCCGCATGCGTTACACCGGCCGGCTTGTCGATGTAAATCCGCAGCAGCCGGCTGCCGCCCGCACCGAGCCATTGCACCTCGACGGGTTCAATCCCCTCGGCACGACCGGCACGTTCGACAATTTCGGTTACCTTTTCCACGACTGCGGCTTTCATGGCTCGCTCTGCTTTACCAGCGATTGCTGCGCACCAATAAAAAAGTGGGCTTTCGCCCACCTGGTGCGCCGTAATCTATTTCATTATACACGATTGGGCGCATGCGCCCGCTGCCGCCGCGCAGAGCACGCTTATTTTTCGCTACTTCTTCGACCCCGTCCAATTTCCTTCGCCAAATGTGCCCAGCTTCACGGTTCCGCGCCACCGGTCTTGGTATTCAGCTCTCCAGCTTTTCTTGTCCAAAGTAGAAATGTCCTATTACTGGCATGTTTGGCGTATGATCAGCCGTAAACCGTGGTTCGAATCCATGCCAGGGAGCTTACTTGCGGAATTATGTTGACAGCTCTTCCCAACAGGAGAGTATCCGAGATCTTTTCCGCTCAGATCCGGTGGATCCTTTGAAGACCCGGCCAGCGGTCGAAATCACCGTCGAAGCTCAGAATTGATCGAATGCCATGACGCTCCATGACCGCAATGTGCACAGCGTCGCGGGCCGACAGCAGCGCACGATTCTGGGCGATCTCTCCAGCACGCAAAGCCTCCGTTTTCTCGATGGGGAACACTTCATCGACGATGTCCAGCATAACTTGGAGCGCTGGTCCGATGGCTTCGCGCTTTTCAATCGCAGTATACCGATGGAGAATCTCCTGCAAGACTTCAGCGTCAGTAACCAGACGCTGGCCCGCGGCAATCAGGCGCTCCAGGATCACTTGTGCCTCGGTCTTGTGCGGATGGGCCGCTCCCATCAGGTACATCGGAATGTTGGAATCGACGAAGATCAACCCTGGTACCCT
Source organism: Terriglobia bacterium (assembly GCA_016650235.1). Taxonomy (GTDB): domain Bacteria; phylum Acidobacteriota; class Terriglobia; order Bryobacterales; family Bryobacteraceae; genus VFZE01. The sequence continues at coordinate 9,479 of JAENWC010000024.1, read as the reverse complement.
CGCTCGATTTCGCTCAGCATCTGCTCCAGGTCAGCGGTGGGGAACGAGTACTGCGCACCGCGACGAACCGCCTTCAACTTCGTTTCGGGGTCAATCACCGGCCTGCGTGCGCGCGCGTCCCGAAGCGCTCGCCGGACCCACTCACCCACGGTCAAACGTTCACGCTTGGCCAAGCGCTGGATGTCGGACATTTCAGGGTCGGGAATTACCACCTGAAGGCGCTTACTCATAGTGTGAGTATAACATAATCATGGGAGGAGTGCCAATTTGAGGACGGATAGTGTGAGGACAGTGTTTTCCGACCCTCTTACGGCAGATCCGAGTTCCGTAACGCGCGACGGAACTCCCGGAATACTTGATCGAATGGCGGCAGTTCGGACATCTGGTTGGCGAGACGCGCGGACCACAGTGCCCTCAGCCGCGCTTCCTTTTTCATGATGGCCTCCTGGATTCCCGCAGCCTCCACATTGCGGAAAGCGAGCTTCGCGATGATCGCCGGCACCAAGGGCGAGAGATCCATGCCTTCGCGAGAGATGAGGTGCCAAAGGTCATAGCGGTCGCGCGGCTCATTCCGGGCGCGGTCCGCAAGGGCCACCACTTTCTCGGCTGCGATCTCCGTAAGCGAGTAAGCCTGCACGACTCGACCGTCTGGCAAGTCGGCAAACTCTTCGTAGGCCCGCAGGACCGGCCGGGCTTCGAGCGGAAACACAAGCTGCTCGCGAATCGTGATATCCACTTTTACGCTGCCGCCCGCCGGCAGTGCCCGATGTACCGCCAATAAAATGTGTGGCTGTTGGCGTGCGAGTGGCGGTCTTCGCGGTCGAACGCGAACTCAATTCCGGAGGCTTCGCGCACGCCAGCGTACACCGGCTCAAGCCCCAGCCGCAGATCCTCAAAGAGCGTTGGCTCCAACAGCGTGAAATCGAGGTCCTCCGAAAAACGATAGTCGCCGAAGTAGCAGCGCTTGAGCGCGGTTCCCTCCCTTGAAGGCGAGCGTGCCTCGGAGATCGCTTTCCGCCAAGGCACTGAGCAGCCAGGCGAGACAGTAATCCCGTTCGAGGACGCTCTCCGGGATACGGCGGCCACCCGCTCTGGCGAGCCGATTTGCCAACAGAGAAATGTTTCGTTGTGAAATCAATCAGGTGCTCCGGATTGCTTCGAGCTCCTCGGGGGCCACGTTCAGGCGAAGCCGCCATCTCACCCTGCGTGGACCTTCCTTCGGCATGACCGGGTCGAGAAGCGAATAGGTCACGGTCAGAGCGGAGCGCAGCCGCTGCAATTCCGACTCGGGCGCGAGATGGTAGAGTTCGAGCAGGTATCCAAGTCTTCTGATGACAGATCCCACCCGCAGCCGGAGCGCGTAGTCAATAGCGCGGCTGGTTTTCAGATCCTCGCGTCGCATCCACAAACCCTTGGCTACCTCCGCGATGCCGCCGCAGTACTCCGGTTGGCGCAAGCCGTCGATCAGCGTACGCTCAAGGTCGCTGATCCGAATCGAGTCCTGCTTGGTGATCCAGTGCGTGCCCATACCGAACATGTGTTCTGCTTTCACGAACACAAACCGGAACTCCGTGCCGTGGATGGTCCGGGATCGGAGTCTTTTCGGCGTGCTCGTGAAAACGGTGAATTGCGGCTGCGTGACCATCCGATGCAGTTCCATGGCGGAGGAGTGCGAGATGTAGTAATCGGCGCCGCCGGCCAGGGCTCGCGCGGTCAGATACGGGTTTCCCGAAAACTCGGTTGCGCTTCCAAGTTCGGGGGGAACCAGCACGAAAAGGCCGGGCTTGAGGCGAGTGACCAGACCGCGCCCCTCGGCGTTGCGAACCAAGCTACGGGCGGAATTCGCTTCGAGGCCAGTGATCGCCGTGACGTCCGAATTCGTAAAGATAGTCTGCGCGCGGTCGTAGAGTGCGGCGAGCAGGCGCGCCGTCTGCGGCCCGACAGTTTTCAATTGCTGATTCTCTCTCATGTACCAGGCGTGCCCTTTCAGGGCGCGTTCTGCACATAGGATATCACTATTGTAGATGAGCAGGTCCGCCCACGGTGGAGAAGCTTCGAGGAGGGTTGAGAGAGGGGAGCGCCGCGACCGTCAGAGCGGTCTGTGTCATGTCACGGTATTGGGCGCGACTCTTGGTCCGCGTGCCGCCACGCACTCCGCGCAAGGGCAGATCTTGCGAAAATGCTCCCAGGAATAAATCCCGGAATTGTGGCCGTCGCTCCAGTGAATCCGGATCGCATAGCTGCCCACCGGCTCCACCGACAACATCTTTAATGCCGGCTTGAACATCTGAAACGGATCCGGGGCCGCTGGCTGCGCATAATTCGTTTTTTGCGGTTCAGTCCCGTGCGCCCCCGTGCAGGAGGCGCAAGGACACTCGTCGCGCAACAGGCCCAGCCCGTAGTCGCTATGATGGCTGTCCTTCCAGTCGATCTTTATGCCTTTCGATTTAGAAACGGCGATATGTTCGGGATCTAAGTTTGGACTCATCTCATTGCACACGCTCTACATCACGCACGCCGGAAATCCGGCGCATCGACGCGATGATGCGTTCCAGTTGTTTCTTGTCGCGAATCTCCACGCGCATGTCGACGATGGCGGCATCCGGACGCCGGTCATCCGTACGCGCCTCCAGACTACGGATGTTCGAGTTCTCGCCCGTCAATACCGAGGTCAACTGGTTCAGCACGCCCGGGCGGTCTTCCGAATAAACCATCAACTGCACGGGAAACGCGTCGCCCCCGGCGCGCGCCCACTCCACATCGATCTTCCGCTCGGAATCATACAGCAGGTTGGTCACGTTCGGGCATGTGGTGGAATGGACCCCCACACCCTTGCCCCGCGATATATAGCCGACAATCGGCTCCCCGCGGATCGGGTTGCAGCACTTGGCGCGGTAAACCAGCAGATCGTCCATTCCGCGCACGCGAATCACCAGATCGCTGTCCTTGCCATCCACTGCCCCGGATTGGTAAGGCGCTGCTTTCCCGGCCGGCTCCGCCTCGGCGGCCTCGCTGGCCGGCGCGAATCGCAGCAACACCTGGCGCGGGGAAAACTTCCCGTAACCGAGCGCCGCATGCAGGTCTTCCAGCTTGCCGCAGCCGTAATCGGACACTGCCTTATCCAGATCTTCCCGGCTCACTTTGGAGAGCGAAATGCCCAGCCGCCGGGCCTCTTTCTCCAGACTCTTCTGCCCGATCTCAATGGCCCGCTCGCGCTCTGTGGCGTTGATCACATGACGGATCTTGTTCCTGGCTCGCGTCGTCTTGACCAGGCTCAGCCAATCCTTGCTCGGCATGTGCCCGGCCTGCGTCAGAATCTCAACCACATCGCCATTGCGCAATGCCGTACGCAACGGGATGATCCTCCCGTTCACCTTTGCTCCCACACAACTGTGCCCAACGCCGGTATGCACAGCGTACGCAAAATCCACCGGAGTGGACTCGCGCGGCAGCACCAGCACCTTGCCTTGCGGTGTGAAGCAGTAGACCTCTTCGTGGTAGAGGTCCACCTTGAAGGAGGTCATGAATTCGCCCGGATCCCGCATCTCGCGCTGCCACTCCACAAGCTGCCGCAACCATGCGATCCGCTGATCGTCCTGCCCTACCCCCTTCCGCCCTTCCTTATACTTCCAGTGCGCCGCGATGCCTTCCTCCGCGACACGGTGCATCTCCTCGGTCCGGATTTGTATCTCAAACGGAACCCCGCCAGGTCCGATCACGGAGGTGTGCAGTGACTGATAAAGGTTCGGCCGCGGGATCGCAATAAAGTCCTTGATCCGCCCGGGAATCGGATGCCACTCGTTGTGGATCACCCCCAGCGCCCCATAGCAGTTCTTCACCGAATCGGTGACGATGCGCAGCGCGAGAATATCGTAGACCTGGTCCAGCCCGATCCGCTGGCGCTTGATCTTCTGCGAAACAGAGTACACGCGTTTCACCCGGCTATCCACCCGCGCTGGAATGTTTTCCCGGGCCAGTTTCGTGTTGATGGTCTGCCGCATCTGCTGCAAGAACTCCTCGCTGGCCAGGCGGCGCGCCTCGATCTGCCGCGACAAATCCTCCCACACCTCAGGCTCGGCATACCGGAACCCGAGATCCTCCAGTTCCCCGCGCATCTTCCCCATCCCCAACCGGTGCGCGATCGGCGCGTAAATCTCCAGCGTCTCGGCCGCGATTCTCTGCTGCCGTTCGCGCGAAAGCGACGCCAGTGTCCGCATGTTGTGCAATCGGTCGGCCAGCTTCACCAGGATGACCCGGATGTCGCTCACCATCGCCAGCAGCATCTTCCGCACGCTCTCGGCCTGCCGCTCCTCGCGCGAATAAAACTGCACTTTGGTCAACTTGGTGACCCCGTCCACGCAGTGCGCCACCTCCGCGCCAAATCGCTTCCGGATCTCCTCGATCTTTACCGAAGTGTCTTCCACCACATCGTGCAGCAGTCCCGTTTCCAGCGCTACCAGATCCAGGTTCATGTCCGCCAGAATGTGCGTCACCAGCAAGGGGTGCACCATGTACGGCTCGCCGGAATCGCGGAATTGCTCCTGATGCAGACCAGCCGCAAATTCAAATGCGTCCTTGAGTGAACTGATGTCCTCGCCCGGCCGGCTTAGACGCACCTTCTCCTCCAACTCCTGATAGAGCTGGTCGACGGTGGCCGGTGTTCGGTTTTCCGTGGAAACTGGCGGATTCATGCGCGCGGTACCAGCTTAGCGCAACAGGTGCGGCGCGAACGCTTGCAATCGTTTCTGAGCCGTGACCAAAGGGAGCGGTCAGCCCTGCTAAAAAGTTAACGCCACTCCAAAAGAGAATTCCAACATATGATGGATACCGCCTGATTGGGCGGGATCGCTAAAGTCGAGATCGTACGGCTTGCCCCCCAAATAATGCCGGAAGTCGCCCCGCACCAGCAAATGCTGCGCCAGCTTGATCTTGATTCCGCCGCCGTAGTTACCCCCATAGGTCCGGTAACTGGATCCGTCGGTCACAAAGCCAGGGTTGCTGTATTTGTAGATCTGCCCGCCGCCCGTAATAAAGGGCCGGAATCTTTCCCCACGCGGCATCATGTACATCATGAAATTGTACGCGCCTAACTGAATGTTGACCGGGCTACGGAAATTTTCGGTGATCGTCTGCTTATTCTCCACCCGCCGCGTGGTGGCATCCATGTCCGCCTTGGTATTCATGTAGGTGAACTCATGCCCGTAGTAGCCCTTGCTGTTGATGGTGAATCGCCCCCCAAAGCCGCGTTTACCTTGTAGCCGGGTGTCGTCGTCCTGAGGTGTCTCTTGTGAGAACGATCCCAAACGAGTGTCGAAAATCAAAGGGTATGACCCGGTTGCGGCAACTTCAATAGATTGTGAGAAACCAGCGTTGGCGCCAGCCAACGCCAGCAGAACAAGACAGAGAATGTGTTTCATGATTCGAGGCGCGAACCTTCAAACTAACACATCCCTCGCCTGCTTGATCCCGCCGAAGGCGGCAAAGCAACTGTTCTTGTGCAGGATCTCCACCGGCCCGAATCCAACCTCGCGCATCAAGTCCAGTTGGAACAGCAGCGAACGGGGCGAATCCTCCCGCTGCACATACGCCAGTACATGATCGCGATAGGCCTGGTCCCGCAAACCTGCCAAATAAGCCCCGTAACGGATCCACATCATCGCCTGCACTGTGGCGCTGTCGTGCTCCACCAGATCGGAAATCCAAAACGAGCCGCCCGGCCGCAAGCTCCGGTACAAGGCCGAAAACACCTTCCGCCACTCCCACTCCTCGCGTAAATGATGCAGCACCGCCGCCGCCACAATCACATCAAATCGCTCTTCCCCTAACTCCGCCTCGCGTATGTCACACTGCATCCCGCTCACGCTGCCGCTGGTGGCCGGACCCACGCGCTGCAGCGCCCGGTCCAGCATCGGGCGGCTCAAGTCGATTAAGGTGACGTCCATCCCCGGCAGGCGCTCCAGCAGTTTCAGGCTGTAGTTGCCTGCGCCGCAGCCCACATCCAATAACGACCGCGCGCCAGGAGTAACCGAGGATGCCGCCCCGGCGATCAATTCCAGCGACAGCGGAGCGTCAATGGTGGCACTCTGTCCCGTCTCAAGATTCGAAAACCTCTCCACATCGCCGTCAAACCGCGCCCGGATCTGCTCCACCGTGGATTTCATCGCGCGCTTACAATCGGAACCGGCACACCACGCCCACATCGTCGCAGTACCACATCCAGCCCTTCCAGATGCTCATCCCGTGCGGCAACGGATCACTGTCCTTCAACTGAATCTTCTCTGAGTACTGCCCCGTCTCCACGTCAAATTTGTAGAACGCATTGTCGTTGGATTCGGTGCACCAGAGCGAGTCGCCTTCCCACCCGATCCCATGCGGCCGGTTGCCCGCCGTCCGAAACTCTTTCTCCACCACAAAGCCGGATGGGTTCACGCGATAAATCTTCTGCGACGGCGGATTCGAAATCCACAGCCGCCCGTTGCGCCACTCCAGTCCATGTGCGCCGGTGGCCTGCCGCTGCGGTGGCGGTCCTTTCGGAGCCGAACTCCGGGGAGGTTCCGGGGGCGCTAGCGGACTGCGCCGGCTCTCCGCGGCAGTCCATGCCACCACTCCCGCGCCCGGACTGGCGTACTTCGCGATTGTCTTTCCCGTCTTGGCGTCGGCCCGTATGATCTCGCGGCTGTAGGTGGAGGCAAACCAAACCGCCTCCCCGTCAAAAGTGATTCCGCTGCCGGCCTTCGACTCGGTGGCCAGGTTGCGCAACACTTTGCCCGACTCATAGCTCATCAGGTAGGCATGGTTGTCCCCCTGATCCAAGATCCATAGACCATCCGCGGTCGCCTGCAATCCGTTCGGCTTCGGGCCGGGCGACTTGAAGGCGGTCTCCACCTTCACGGACCGCTCTTTGATCTTGCCCCATGCCGGCAATGCGGCGGCAATGGCGAGGAACTCTCTTCGGTGCATCATAGTAACCAGCACCATATCACAGTCTCCCGTGCACTTGCGCCCCACCAGCTAAAGCTGTTCGACAGGCAAGAGATGCCTTTCATTCATCGCATGACAGGTGCCCATCGGAACCTCTTTCGACCCGTGGTCGAATCGCGGCTGCCCTCAGAACCAAGTGCCGTTTTGCCCGGCGGCGACTACCTTCCTTCCGCCGTTATACAATCAACCCGATGCGACTCGTTTCCTTGATTACTCTCCTTCTCGCCGCCGCGCTTGCCTTCAGCCTCACGCGCCCCCCCGACATTCCTTTTCAAAAACACGTGCTCGACTCCGGCGCCAACGAGTCCTGCGCCATCGCCGACATCAACCTCGACGGTAAGCTCGACATCGTTTCCGGGGAAAACTGGTTTGCCGCCCCCAAGTGGATCAAAACCCGTTTTCGGGACCTCAACTTCAACAACAACTACATCGACGGCTTCAGCGATCTCATGCTCGACGTCAATGGCGATCGCTTTCCCGACATCATCACTGCCACCTGGTTCGATCGCGAACTCTCCTGGTGGCAGAACCCCGGTAAGACCGGCGCTCCCTGGAAGAAAAACTCCATCGAGAAAGGCATGAACATAGAGTTCGCCTTCCTGGTCGATCTCGATAATGACGGCAAAGCACAGGAAGTGCTCCCGCAGTTTGGCGGCGCCAATGCTGTCATAGCCTGGTATGAAGTGGTCAACCGCGCCTGGGTCAAACACCAGATCCACAACCAGGGTCACGGCCACGGCATCGGCGCAGGCGACGTGAATGGCGATGGCCGCAGCGATATCCTTACACCCAAGGGCTGGTTTGAGTCGCCCGCCAACCCGCGCCAGGGCGAGTGGACTTTCCACCCCGACTGGGAACATAAGGAGCATCTCGGATTCCTATATGTCAACGACGTCAATGGGGACGGCCTCCGCGACATCGTCAGCTCACACGCCCACGACTATGGCCTCTTCTGGATGGAGCGCGGCCCCGGCGGCAAGTTCACCAAACGCCTCATCGACGACACATGGTCCCAGGCCCACGCCACCGCCCTCGCCGATCTCAACGGCGACGGCAAGCTCGACTTGCTCTCCGGCAAACGCTACATGGCCCACGAGCATGAGAATGGCGCGCGCGAACCGCTCGGGATCTACTGGTATGAGACCCTCACCGCGCCGGGCCCCGACGGCAAGCCGCGCATGCAGTGGGTCCGCCACGTGATTGACTTTTCCACCCGCGCCGGTGGCGGCATGCAGATGCCGGTGGCCGACATCGACGGCGATGGCGACCTCGACTTTGCCGCCGGTGGCAAACTCGGTGTCTTCCTGTTCGAGAATAAAACCCGCTAGGCCCTCCCGGCACGAGCTGGTTTTCTCACAAGCTAGTGTAGTGTCCAACAAATAACTAGACAGGCAGATGCTGTTTGCCTTATCCTGGGACATGAGCAAGTCATGTCATCTTTCCGCCGTGGAGCGGGAGAAGATCCGGCTGTGGATCGCAGCGCACGGCACTCCACAGCAGGTGGCTGTGCGCTGCCGAATCGTTCTGGCCGCCGCTGCCGGCGAGTCCGATGTCGCGATTGCCAAGCGGCTTGCGGTGAACCGCAACACGGTGATTCTCTGGCGCAAGCGTTTTGGTGACGAGGGGCTGGACGGTCTGTGGGACATCGCTCCCGGCCGGGGACGAAAGCCCACCTATCCCATCGACAAGATCGCCGCCATCGTGGATGCGACGCTGCAAACCAAACCGGCGGGGATGACGCACTGGAGTTGCCGGACCATGGCGCAAAGCCAGGGTGTCGGCAAGTCCACGATCAACAATATCTGGCGCGCTCACAAACTACAGCCACATCGGACGAAGACCTTTAAGCTCTCGCGCGATCCGAAGTTTCTGGAAAAGATGACCGATGTGGTGGGCCTGTACCTGAATCCCCCGCAACAGGCGATGGTCCTGTGCGTCGACGAAAAGAGCCAGATTCAGGCATTAGATCGCACCCAGCCTGGATTGCCAATCAAGAAAGGGCGATGCGGCACGATGACCCACGATTACAAACGCAACGGCACCACCACCCTGTTCGCCGCTCTGGAGACATTACAAGGCAAGGTCGTCGGCGAGTGCCATGCCAGACACCGGCATCAGGAGTTTCTGCGATTTCTGCGCCGGCTGGACAAGGAATTCCCCGGCGAGGTCCCGCTCCATCTGATCATGGACAACTACGGCACCCACAAGCACGCCAAAGTAAAAGCGTGGCTGAAACGTCATCCCCGCTTCGTGCCTCATTTCGTCCCTACCAGTTCCAGTTGGATGAATCTTGTTGAGCGATGGTTCGGCCACCTGGACGACAAGGCCATCCGCCGCGGCGTCTTCCGCAGCGTAGCCGACCTACAGGCCTCCATCGAGGCGTTCCTCACGGCATGGAATCAGAATCCCGACCCGTTCGTGTGGACCGCGACCGTCGAATCCATCCAGGAAAAACTCACCCGCTGCCGGAGAACTTTGGAGCAGATCCAGCCCGGCTG
>JAENWC010000023.1 GCA_016650235.1 Terriglobia bacterium | reverse complement strand
CTCTTGGACGATTCTACTTTCGGCGATCACCCTAGGCTTTGCGGCCGACGACAAAAAACCGGCACAGGCTCCCGCCCGCGTCACCATTGAACCCCGCGCCAAACCTGCCACCGCCGAGCCTGGCAATCAGCCGCGCAATTCCAACATCCGCGTCGACGCCACGCTCGTCCAGATCAACGTGACCGTAACTACCCCGCTCAACCAGGTTGTCACCGGCATGGACAAGGAACATTTCCGCCTCTTCGAGGATAAGAACGAGCAGACCGTTCTCACCTTCAGCTCCGAGGAAGCTCCGCTCTCCATCGGCCTGGTGTTCGACATCAGCGGCAGCATGGGGAACAAGCTCCACAAGTCGCGTCAGGCCGCCTCGCAGTTCTTCAAGACCGCCAACCCGGAAGACGAATTCTTCCTGGTCCAATTCAATGATCGCCCGGAAGTAGTGGTGCAATGGACCAGCAACACGGAAGAGATTCAGAGCCGCATGGCCTTCACCCAGGCGAAGGGCCGCACCGCCCTGCTCGACGGCCTCTACCAGGCGATGAACCAGATGAAGAAGGCCAAGAACCCTCGTAAGGCCATCCTCATTCTTTCCGACGGCGGCGACAATTCCAGCCGTTACACCGAGAGCGAGATCAAGAATTTGGTCCGCGAGGCCGATGTACAGGTCTACGCCATGGGTATCTTTGAACACATTTCCGGCCGCTCCCGAACCGCTGAAGAGCTCTCCGGCCCCAGCCTGCTGAACGAGATGGCCGAGCAGACCGGCGGCCGCAGTTTCGCGGTGGAGAATCTGAACGATCTGCCCGACATTGCCGCCAAGATCGGCATCGAACTGCGCAGCCAGTACATTTTGGGCTATACGCCGTCGAACCTCGAAAAGGATGGAAAGTACCGTCGCGTCGAGGTGAAGCTTGTGCAGCCCCGCGGCCTTCCTCCGCTGCGCGCCTACTATAGAACCGGTTACTATGCCCCCACGCAATAGACATTTCCTGGCACTGCTTTTAGTTGTACTGGCCGCGCCCGCCATCTTCCTGCTGGCGCAAGAGCCCGCCGAAACCGTCTTCCGCTCCGACACGCGCCTGGTTCTCCTGCACGCCACCGTCCTCGACAACAAGGGCCACCTGGTCACCGATCTGGCCCGCGAGGCGTTCACCGTCACCGAAAACGGCGCCGCGCAACAACTGAAGATCTTTCGCCGCGAAGACGTTCCTGTCTCGCTTGGCCTGGTCATCGACAACAGCGGCAGCATGCGCGACAAACGTCAAAGGGTGGCCGCCGCCGCCCTCGGCCTCGTGAAGGCTTCCAACAAGGGCGACGAAGTCTTCATCGTGAATTTCAACGACGAAGCCTATCTCGACGTTCCCTTCACCAACGACATCAAGAAAATGGAAGAGGGTCTCACGCGCCTCGACTCTCGCGGCGGCACGGCCATGCGCGATGCCACCCTCATGTCCATGGATTACATGAAAGAGAAGAGCAAGCTCGATAAGAAAGTCCTGCTGGTGGTCACCGACGGGGAGGACAATACGAGCTCCGCAAGCAACACCGTTGAAAAGTTACTCGCCAAAGCGCAGCAAAGCGAGATCCTCATCTACACCATCGGCCTGCTCAATGAAGAAGAGCGCAGCAAGGCCAAGCGCGCCCAACGCACGTTGAACGGCTTGGCCACCACCACTGGCGGACTCTCCTATTTCCCCAAGAGCGACTCGGACGTGGAACAGTTGGCCCTGCAGGTGGCCCACGAGATCCGCAATCAATACATTCTGGCCTACTCGCCTTCCGTGCAGGCCCTGGACGGGAGCTTCCGCCGCATACAGGTCACCGCCAAGGGGCCCAACAAGCCGTTGGTTCGCACGCGCTCCGGCTACTACGCAAGCCCGGACGAGAAGAAGAAAGCCGGCGCACCGGCCGGCGCCAGCCTGCTCAAACCCTGACCATGTTTGCGCTCCTTTGGTTCTGGCGCGCCAGCAAAGGCTACCGCCTGACACCCTGGAAAAGCCCCTATCTGCGCTGGCGCATCGAGACCTATTGGGGCTTGCACGCCGATCGGATCAGCTTCCGCCAGTTCTGGGCCTTCCTGTGGCAGCACCGCGGAGAACTGCGCCGCTTTATGAATTGGGCCCAGCGTATGCGAGCTTCATAGTGTGCCGACCCAATCAAACCTTGCCGGCCGCTCTTGAGGACACCAGTTTATATTTTCGGTGCAAGCCTGCCGTTTGAGTTTTTCTCCTCGAATCTTTCCCTCGCTCCGCTATCGGTTCCCGCCGCATCCGGCATGCGCAACGGACGGTCCTCGTCGCGCAAGCGACAACACACTTCAGTCTGCCTGGAGTCTCCGCTCCATCCAGGTTCCTTTCCGGCATGGACACGCGTAGCGGGCTATTGGCTCCCTGTGGTCGTGGCGGGTCTCAGGCGGCGGGCGTGTTGCTGGCTGCCGGCAGCATGCGGTCGAGCCTGACCAGTCCCTCGCCGGGCTGTTCGGCTTGATCCACTCCATGGAAGGTGATCGTGTAACGGCCATTGTCAGCGCGCGCGGTATAGCCGTGCTCTCGAAGGTACCAAAGAGTAAACTCGAGTTGTTCCCGCGGAATCCCCAGCAGATCCTCCAGTTCTATGACCGTGAGACCCGGCTGATCGGGGAGATTCATGCGCTTGGTGTAGAGGGCTGAAAGAGCGGCTTTGCGCTTCGCTTTTTCGGTAGTGACCCCCTGGGCAGCTTTGCCCGAGTCGAAAATGCGCCAGCGCAACTGGCGGTCGGCCTGATGGCGCGCATCGTAGGCGGCGCGCCGTTCCGGATCGCTGAGAACCCGGTAGGCTTCCATCACCAGTTTGAAGAATTCACTATCGCCGGAGGACTGGTTGTCGGGATGGTAACGTTGCGCCATAATGCGGAAGACGCGGTGGACCGTGTCCAGATCCGCCTTGGGGCTAAGCTGTAGGACTTCGTAGAAGTCCGGATTGGATTCGTCCAGAAGCTCCTTGTTGGGCCGTTGCGCCTGCGAAGAGTGGCGTGTGCCGGTCCAGTCAATGTCTTCGTCAAACACGATCCCGGCGCGGAATCCGCGGCTGCGTTGGGTGCACAGGACCACATGACCCCGCACCTGGACCTCTTTCTCGGCGGGACGCCCAAGCATTTCGCCCAGATCGCCCGAGACCAACACGGCGGCCCCATCAGGCACACGCACTTTCAAGTCGACCCCGCAGCCTTCCTCGTGAATGTCCAGCACCCGGCAAGACACCACTTCGGACACCCCTTCCGTGGGAGAGAAGCTGATCTTCAGCTCCTTGTTCCCAAAGTACGCACTGCGTTGGTTCTGACGATGCTCTTCGGCCGTTGGTCGCATTGCTCCCCTTATCTCTATCTCTATACAAGATCGGCAAAAGTGGATTGGATCGTGAGTACTTTTTCCCCTAGGAGGCACCTAGTTGAGGATAGGGTGAATCACCCGGTATCCATAGTACTCAAGCCTCACTCAATCCGCTCAAGGATAGTCGCTGTTGCCATCCCGAAGCCGATGCACATGGTCTGCAATCCATACCGGCCCCCAGTGTGCTCAAGAATATTGAGGAGCTTGGTCATGAGGATCGCGCCGGTGGCCCCGAGTGGGTGGCCGTGCGCAATGGCGCCACCATGCCTGTTAACGCGATCCATATCCGGACCGAGTTCCTTGGCCCACGCCAGGACCACACATGCGAAGGCCTCGTTGATCTCGATGGCATCCATATCGGCAATGGTGAGGCCAGCTTTTTGCAGCGCTTTGCGCGAGGCTTCGATCGGACCGGTGAGCATCAGCACGGGATCGCTGCCCACTACGACGCGCGTGAGTATGCGCGCACGCTTACGGAGGCCGAGTTCAGCGGCCTTAGACTCCGAGGCCAGCAGGAGCGCCCCTGCTCCATCGGAGATCTGGCTGCTATTGGCGGCGGTGATGACGCCGCCGGGTTGGAACGCGGGAGGCAGCGCAGCCATGCGGGCCGCGTCCGGATTGGCGCGCACGCCCTCGTCCGCCTCGATTCCCGCAATCGGGGCGATCTCCCGCCGTGTCCAACCATTGGCCGCGGCGGCGGTGGCGAGGCGATGGCTGCGTACGGCGAAAGCATCCAGCTCGCCCCGGCAGAGGTTCCACTGGCGGGCCACCAGTTCGGCGGAAATACCCTGATGGACCAATTGGTAAGGGAAGCCGCGGAAGTAGTCCGAGCCAAGGTTGGCGTCAGTGCCGATGGGCACGCGGCTCATCATCTCGACACCGCAGGCGACGACCAGATCCATGTCGCCGGAGGCGATCTCCTGCGCCGCGAAATGTACGGCTTGCTGGCCGGAGCCACAGAAACGGTTCAGTTGGACGCCGGGGACCTCGATGGGGAAGCCGGCTTTGAGCAAAGCAAAACGCGCGATATTCGCCCCTTGCTCGTGGATGGGTGTGACGCATCCCGCAATCACATCCTCCACTTGTTCCTTGGCAATGCCGGCGCGTGTGGCAACGGCGTCGAGAGTGTGGGCAAGGAGATCGACGGGGTGAATGGAGTGCAGGGCTCCATCCGGTTTGCCGCGGCCGATCGGGGTCCGCACAGCCTCCACAATGTACACATCACGACCTGGCATTCAATGGATACCCCCAGCCGTCAATATATACTGACTGGAAATGACGGAAAACAAACCTATCCTGGCCGGACTGCGCGTGATCGACGCGGCCACATACATCGCGGCGCCGAGCGCCGCGGCAATTCTCGGAGACTTTGGCGCCGATGTGATCAAAATCGAGAGGCCCCCGCACGGGGATCCATTCCGGTACTTGCACCATTTGGCCGGGATGCCGGAATGCGACGAGCCCTATCCATGGATACAGGACAATCGCAACAAGCGCAGTCTGGCGCTGGATCTGTCGCTGGACCAGGGACGCGACGTGTTGGTGAAGCTGGTGCGGCGCGCCGACGTCTTTGTCACCAACTATCAGCCACCGCTGCTGGAGCAGTTCCGGCTGCGGTATGAGGATCTGCAGGAGTTGAACCCGCGGCTGGTCTTCGCCTCCATCACGGGCTATGGCGAGACGGGCGAGGAGGCGGCCAAGCCAGGCTACGACATGACGGCCTATTTCGCGCGCAGCGGCCTGATGCACTTCATTCACAATGCGGACGCCGAACCGTCCCTGTCTCCCTGCGGGTTCGGCGATCATCCGAGCGCGATGACGCTGTTCGCCGGCATCATGATGGCGCTCTACCGCAGGCAGTTGAGCGGAGAGGGCTCGAAGGTAACCACGACGCTGATGGCCAACGGGGTATGGGCCAATGCGAGCCTGATGCAGGGGGCTCTCATGGGCGCTCGCTTCCGGGATCGCGTCACGCGGCAGAATCCCCACAACCCGCTGGTGAATCATTATCAAAGTGGAGACGGAAAGCGATTTCTGTTCTGCCTGCTGGATCCGCTGAAGGACTGGGGCAAACTCTGTGCGGCAATGCAGCGGCCGGATCTGCTGCTTGACGAGCGGTTCCTGACCCCGTCGCAGCGGCGGGATCATTCCTCGGAACTAGTGTTGTTGCTTGATGAGGAGTTCACCCGGCGGAAAATGGACGAGTGGGAGCGGCGGTTTGCGGCGCATGATGTGCTGTACGGAGCGGTGCCGTCGACCGAGGACGCCTCCCGCGATCCGCGCATGATGGAGCAAGGCGTGTTTGTGGATTTTAAGGGGGTGCCGGGTCGAACCATAGACAGTCCCTTGCAAGTGGACGGGTGTCCGAAATCGCCGCCCCAGGCCATTGCGGGAATCGGGGAGCATACGCGCGAGATCCTGGAAGAGCTGGAATATGGTTGCGCCGAGATCGACAGTTTGTTTTCGACCGGGGTTGTAACATGATCAATCTGCTGCACTTGTCCGATCTTCACTTCGGCTCCGACCACGATGGAACCGCACGCCACCAACGCAACGGGGCGCTGGATCCGCTGCTGGAGGAACTTGCCAAACGGGAGCCGAAGCTCGACGTTCTGGTCATCTCGGGGGACCTGAGTTGGCAGGGCAAGGCTGCCGGGTACAAGGAACTTACGAAATGGCTCACCGGGAAACTGTTCCCGGCCACAGGACTGTCCCCGGCGGAGTGTGTCGTTTGTCCGGGCAATCACGATCTGGATCGAGAGGAGGCAATTATTCTGCCTCAGCGCGAGCATGATCCGGATCGGGCGGACAATCTCCTGAAGCCTGAGCTGCTGAAAAAAGGCTTCGCGCGGCCGTTCCACCGATTCGTCAAGTTCGCCAAGGATTTGGGCATCCCCGCGCCCCAACTGCAAAACAAACCCAACTATCTTGCCGGCGTGCAGGAGTTGAACGGCATCCGGTTCCTCTGCCTGAACTCGGCCTGGTTTTGCCGCAACAGCAAGACTGACCGGACCCAGCTCTGGGTGGGCCAGCCGCAACTGGAGTCCCTTCTACAAAAGTTTGACCTGGACAAATACAATCGGGAGACTGTCACCGTCGCGGTGTTGCATCATCCGCCGGATTGGTTTCATCTCAACGAAGTCAACCAATACGGCAATCGGAAAAATACGTATGCGTATCTGGCGGCGCGCTCCCACGCCATCCTCTCTGGTCACACGCACGGAGCCATCGAGCGATCCACGCGCTGCTATGACCGGGCGTGGCTGTTTCTTAACGGCGCGGCGTACGATAGCCACAACTACCGGAACAACTTCTCGATCTTACAGATTGACCTTGACAAGCGCGCGATCACGCGGCTGCCGTGGGAACTCGACCCGCGAGTGCCGAAATGGGAGGCGAAGCCGCCACAGCCCTATTCGTTGAAGACCGAAGGACCTGTGCGAGGCAGCCCTGATACCTCGAAATACTTTGACTGGCTGCGCGGTCAGACGCAGCTGATCAATCTGGACCAACTCAAACTCGAACGAGACAAGACCCCGCCTGCCTTCATCGACGTGCTGTACATGCGGTTGATGACCCGCCTGCCAGCGACGAAGGGTGAAGGCTTGGAACGGGCTGAGCCGGTGCCCCTCGAAGAGGCGCTGAGGATCCCGCGGCTGGTGATTGAGGGCAAGCCGGGAGGCGGCAAGACCACGTTCGTGCGCTGGACTGCCTGGAACCGGTGCCGGACTGCCAGTGCGGCGGCGGGGTTTCCCGTGCTGGTGCGGATTAGAGAGCTTGACCAGCACATCACGAAGACGCTGGATCGCGGCAAGCCGGGAGACCCAACACTCGATGTGGATACGCGTTGGATTGCGCACTTCCTCGCTGCCAAAGGATGGGGCCTGGACGAGAACTTCTTCCTGCAAAAGGTGATGGACGAGGATACCGTTCTGCTGCTGGACGGCCTGGACGAGGCGGCCAATCAGGGGCGGCGCGAGAAGATTGTGGAGATGGTCTCGCAGGCGGCAACCCAATGGAGGTGCCGGATGGTGGTGACTACACGCCCTGGCGCGCATGAGGGCAAAGCTACCTTGAAGGATTTCGAAGAGGTAAGGATCGAAGAGCTGGACAATCCGGGCACTGATGGCTTCCTATTGCAGTGGTGCAAGTGGCTCAAACCGGGCGACGAAGCCGCCGCGCTGGACTACTACGGGCAACTTCGCAAGGCGGTGGCTGTTCCCTCCATCCACATCCTGGCGCGGAATCCGCTGATGCTGACTACCCTTGCGGTGTTGCACTTGCGGCGGCACCGCCTCCCCGAGCAACGGGCTCAATTGTACGAGCAGATCATAGATTGGCTGGCTGACCAGGCGGTGGAGAAGCACTCGGACAAGTGGAGAAAAGACCAATTGTTCGATCGCTTCGGAAAGCTCGCGCTGGGGATGCAGACGTGGAAGGGCGGGCGGAAGACTCAGATCGGCATTGATGACGCGGCCGGGCTACTCACACCGGACCAACCCATTGAGCCCATCCGGGAATTCCTGGAGCAAGCACAGATCGACAGCGGGATTGTCACGCTGAGCGGCAGGGATATTGAATTCTGGCATCTCAGCTTCCAGGAGTATCTCGCCGCACGGACGCTGGCTGGGTTCCCGGACACCGAGTTGCAGGCGGCGGCGCTCCAGTTCCTTTACTCGCCGGAAGGGCGCGAAGTGTTGCCCCTGCTGGCAGGGCACATGGCCTATTCCGGGCCGAAACGGCTGGACGCCGTTTTCGAGAGTCTCATCAGTGATGCCGTGACTCAAAAGAAACTCGGGCCGCAGGCCCACGCCACGGGCGTGCTTGGAAAGATGCTGGCTGACCTGACGCCGCTCGACTATAAGCTGAGCGGACAGGCCGGGAAGCAGTTCAGTAGACTGCGCAAGACGGTGATGGCCATCCTCGAGAAGGGCAAGACGAAGGGCATCGGGTTAAAGACGCGCGTGGCCGCGGCGGAAGCGCTTGACCAGACCCCCGAGTTGCGGTTATGCACTCCTGACAAAGATGATTACTGGGTGGAGTTCAAAAGCAAGAAGTTTTGGGTTGGCAAATTCCCGGTAACGGTGTGGGAATACGGCCTGTATCTTGTGGGCAACAAGGAAGCAGTTAAGCCCTATGATTGGGACAAGCAGCAGCTTCATCTGAGCCGGCCGGTGACTGGCATGACGTGGCACGATGCCCTGCGTTATTGCGATTGGGCCACAGGGAAATGGAAGATCAAGCTGCCGACTGAGGAGCAGTGGAGTTTTGCGGCGTACGGCGCGGAGGGCCGCTATTACCCTTGGGGGCCTGAAGAGGAGAAGCCCGATGAGCACCGGGCCAATTTCGGTATGAATGTCGGCGAGCCGACGCCGGTTGGCATGTTCCCCGATGGCAACACACTCGAGGGAGTCGCCGATATGGTGGGGAATGTATGGGAGTGGACGCGGAGCGATTATGACAAGGAAAACAAAGTCGCGCGGGGGGCGTCCTTCTACGTTGGCTCGTTTTTCCTCGACGCCGCTTACCGTCTCTGGATCGTGCCCGGCAACTGGCTCTACGACCTCGGGTTTCGTTGCGTCCGGGAGTAGCCTCCTTTGATCCTTTTTTCTTTTTCCTTGACCTAGGCGCAGCCTCGGTCGGATAAATGTCTTTGGGGTGGCATTAAAGAGCCAGGATATAATCTCAGTCTGTGGCGACCTGCACGGTTTTTATTTCTTCTACGAGCGAGGATTTGAAGGGGCTGTACCGGAATGCGGTGCGGACGGCGGCCGAGATGGCGGGCTTTCGCGTGGTGGGGATGGAGTCTTTCGGCGCGAGCGAAAGACCGCCCGTCCATGAATGCCTGGCGAGAGTGAAGGAATGCGATGTGGTAGTGGTGGTGGTGGCGCACCGGTATGGGTGGGTGCCGGAACAAGAGGACGGCGGGACTAAGAGCATTACGTGGATCGAGTGTGAGTATGCGCTGCAAGAAGGCAAGGCCGTGCTGGCGTTTGTAGTAGATCCGGGGACGAACTGGCCGGCGGAACTGAAAGACTCTTACCGCGGCACGGTAGCCATTGAGGCCGAAACGGACACACCGGAGTTGATTGCCGGAGTGAAACGCGATGTCAGGGGGCTGAAAGCGTTCAAAGAATGGCTGGACTCGAAGACGATGCGGACCCTGTTCAAGAATCCCGATGATCTGCGAGCGGAAGTTTTGTCGGCGTTACATCGGTGGCTCGATCGCAATCCCAGGTGCAAGTCGCGCGAGCCGGTGGCGGTGGGCGATCCAGCAGCGTATTTGAAATGGTTGCGCGAGCAGACCGGGACGATTGATATTCGCGGGTTCGGTGTTGGGTCCGGGAAGGTGCACCACTTTCCGATTGAGGATCTGTATATTCCACTCACCACGGCGGGCGGCCCGGGCGAGGAACAAGTGCGGGAGTGGAAGCCGATGGATCTGCGGGAGGCACTGGAACATCGAAGGCTGGTGGTAGTGGGCGATCCGGGATCGGGTAAAAGCACGTTTCTGAAAAGGATCACGTATGGGATGGCGGGCGACGCGCTGGGAGGTGGCGGAAAGTTCCCCATGCTGATCAAAGTGGCGGACCTGATCGGCTATATGCAGCGGTACCCGAGGCAGGCGGGGCCGGAAGCGGCGCAGTGGCTGGTGCATTGTCTGAAGGACAAGAGCGAGGAATGTGGTTGGGGGCTGAACGGTGAGTTCTTCAGCGGGAAACTGACGGGCGGCTCAGGCGTGGTGTTGCTCGATGGGCTGGACGAAGCGGCGGACCGGACGGAGCGCGAGACAGTGGCCCGGTTGGTGGAGAACGCGACAGGCGTATACAGAGACTGCCAATTCGTAGTGACGACGCGACCCGGGGCCTACCAAGGGTTGGCGCTACTCAAGGATTTCCACGAAGCCTCCATTGACCCGCTGGAGCCGGACATGATCGAGACGTTTCTCGATCATTGGTGCCAGACCCTCTATACGGAGAGCGTGGAACTGGCGCGCGACCACAGAAAGGAGCTGAGCGACGCCTTGGGCAATGTGCCGGAGATACGGAGGATGGCGCGGAACCCGGTGATGCTGACGGCGCTGGCCGTGGTGCACTATAACCAGGCGCACTTGCCCGAGCAACGGGCCGAATTGTATGACTCCATTCTGACCTGGCTGGCGCGGGCGCGGAAAGACAAGCCGGGGCGGGAGAAGCCCGACAGGTGCCTGGTACTGTTTCGGGAACTGGCGCTGAAAATGCAGAACCACCCTGACGGGCGGCAGCGGCGCGTGGGCATGGGGTGGGCGGCGGAATGTTTAGCTCCGGAGTTCACACAGGCGCCGGATCGGGATCGTAAGACGAGGGCCATTCAGTTTCTGGAAGAGGAGACAACCGACAGCGGCATCATCGTCAGCCGGGGCGGACAGATCGAGTTTTGGCATTTGACGTTCCAGGAATATCTGGCGGCGCTGGCGATTAACGGACGCGGCGAGGCGGAACAGATTAAGCTGCTGCTGGAGAGGGACGAGAAGATCTACCTGGTGGAGTGGCGCGAAGTGGCGCTGCTGCTGGCGGGGATATTGGGGAAGCAGGGGAAGGAGAAGGTGGATTGGTTGGTTTCGGAGATGCTCGGGCGGACGCCTTCGGAACTGCCGAAGCAGGCGCGGACCGCGGGGCTGATCGGGTCAATGGTGCGGGATCTTCAGCCGATTGCGTATGAGCCCAAGGATCCCGGCTACGCGCAACTGCTCGGGAAGGTGATGGCGATCTTTGAGAAGGGCAAGACGAAGGGTATCGACCTGAAGACCCGCGTGGGGGCGGCGGAAGCGCTGGACCAAGCCAACCCATCGCGGCGGCTGCGCACACCTGGGCAGGAAGACTATTGGGTCAAAACCGGAAAGTTCCGGACCGGCAAGTTCCCGGTTACGGTGTGGGAATACGGCCAGTATCTTGGGGACAAGGAGAAAGCAGAGAAGCCGCCGGATTGGGACGAGCAGGTGCTGCATCTGAGCCGACCGGTGACGAACGTGACGTGGCACAATGCCCAGCATTACTGCGAGTGGGCTAGCGGGAAGTGGAACATGCATTGCGGCCTTCCAAGCGAGGAGCAGTGGGAGTTTGCGGCGCGCGGCGCTGAGAGTCGTGTCTACCCGTGGGGGCCGGAGGAGCCCGACGAGTACCGGGCCAATTTCAATATGATGGTCGGCGAGCCGACGCCGGTAGGCATGTTCCCCGATGGCTACACTCCCGAGGGAGTCGCCGATATGGTGGGGAACGTGTGGGAATGGACGCGGAGCGATTATGACAAGGAAAGCAAAGGCGTGCGGGGGGCGTCCTTCGACGATGTCTCGTCGGTCCTCGGCGCCGCGGTCCGTGGCAGGGTCGAGCCCGGCGACGGGTACAGCGTCATCGGGTTTCGTTGCGTCCGGGAGTAGCTTCCCTTGATTCTTTTTTCTTTTCCCTTGACCTAGGCGAAGCCTCGGGGCGAAAAA
Source organism: Terriglobia bacterium (assembly GCA_016650235.1). GTDB lineage: Bacteria > Acidobacteriota > Terriglobia > Bryobacterales > Bryobacteraceae > VFZE01. Next base: position 2,585 of record JAENWC010000023.1, on the reverse strand, counting down.
TTTTCCAGAGGGGTGAGGGTGAAAAAGCAAGACGACGGTGCGCCCGTGGCGGTGGGAAAGGCGTATGATTTTGTATTGTGGCTGTTACCGAAAGTGGAGAACTTTCCGCGAGCCTACCGCTTCACTATCGGCGAACGCCTGACCACACACGGTCTGGATCTCCTTTCGGCGCTCCTGGACATCGAGACAGCGTGGAGGCCCGCCCGTAACTCAGGCACCATCAGGAGGAGCGCATGCGGATTGAAAATTGCGTTGCATTGATCACCGGAGGCGCCTCCGGTCTGGGAGCGGCATCGGCGCGGATGATTGTGGAGGGGGGAGGGCGCGCGGCGCTGGTGGATCGTAACGCTGAGTTGGGGCAGGCGGCGGCAGCGGCCATGGGGGATCATGCGTTCTTCGTGGAGGCCGATGTGACCGATGGCGCCTCGATGGAGACTGCGATACGCAGTGTTACCGGGCGGTTTGGGCGCTTGAACGTGGCGATGAACTGCGCCGGGGTCGGCTCCGCCCAGCGGATTCTAGGCAAAGAGGGCCCGATGAGTTTGGAGAGCTTCCGGAAAGTGACGGAGGTAAATCTGATTGGAACATTCAACGTCTCGCGGCTGGCGGCGGCCGCGATGGCAACCAATGCGCCCGATGAAGAGGGAGAGCGCGGCGTGATTGTGCACACCGCCTCCATTGCGGCCTATGACGGACAGATCGGGCAGTGCGCCTACTCCGCATCCAAAGGCGGCGTGGTGGGAATGACGCTGCCGATGGCGCGCGACCTGGCCCGCCATGCGATTCGCGTGGTGACCATTGCTCCCGGGCTATTCGACACGCCGCTGCTGGCAGGTTTGCCCGAGGAGGCGCGCAACTCGCTGGCCGCGAGCATCCCTTTTCCCGCGCGGCTCGGCCAGCCGGCTGAATACGCGCAACTGGCGCGGCACATTATCGAGAATCGTTATCTCAACGGCGAGGTGATCCGGCTGGACGGGAGTTTGCGGATGGCGCCGCGATAACGCCTGGACTGTTTTTCAGGTAAAAAAACCGGGCGCCCTTTGCGGGCGCCCGGAAGTAATAGCCTCATGCCAGTTGGAGGATCTGACGTGCGGCTACTCGGAGGAGACACATCAAACGGTCATCCCAACAATCCCCCGTGGCCCAGTGCGGCCACCTCCCAGCCCGACATGCGGTACCGGGCCAGCATTGGAGGCAACACCAGGTCCACTACGTTAGACTTGGCGGAACGAAAACATCCCGGCGCGGAGACGATCGGGATCTCATCCTTGTACCCCATCAAGAGCAGGTTGCCGGGCTCCACCGGGGCAAGAAACTTTTCCATATGGCAACCAACCCGAGCCATCGCTCGGCCAACCACGTCTTCCGGTCCGGCCGGCGCCGTCGTCGAGGCCATTAAGACCACTGTTGGTCTGGCGCGCAACATGTGCTGCAAGGATCGCGTCACCGCGCTATCTTCTTCCACCGAAGCCAGAACAAAGCTGGCGCTCGTACTAAAGCGATCCAGACGCTGGCGCATGATGGCCTCAAATAATTGGCGGGCGCGGTCTCCATTGATGGGATCGGTGTAAAGCACGCCTACCGAAGGATTCCGGATGGGGCGGCCCTGCAGAATGGGGCCCCGCTCACGCAGAATGGAAACCACCGCTTCCAGTTGCGCCCGGGCCACGGCAAACGGGGCGCTCTTCACCGTGGCGATGCGGGTGCCCGCCTTGGCAAAGCTGAAATTAAGTATGGTAGCGATGACGATGTTCGAGGTGCAGTTGATTTGTTTGAGCAGTTCGTCGTCCACCAACACTGCGCAGTCCTCGGTGGCAAACAGATTGGCCCGTCCACCCGCGGCCAGACGGATTTCAAGACAGCCACACCCCATCGCGGCGGCCACGCCGCTGACGGCCTCGTCCTCCCCTACTTCGCCCTCTTCCAGTTCAGTGACCCAGACCTGATTCATTCCCTCGGTCTCCAGCAACCGGACGTCTTCTTCGCTGATCGTGTGTCCCTTGGCCAGCAGCTTGCGGCCACCGGGACGGAAAATGGTGCAGCAGAGAATCCTCCCAGTGGATTCCTTGACGCCGACGGTTAAAGCTCGCACGAGACCTCCGGGAATTCACGGGACTCTCCATGAATTCTAGTACTACTAGTTCCACATTATAAGCCGTGTTTAAGATAAAGAAAAGAGTTTTTTAATGTAAAACCATTAAAAAGATTTCCCCTATCCTTTTGCTGCACACTCACCGTATCATGTGGGGGGTCGTGGCCGATGTTCTCAGGGATTATCTTAATCTGTTTTTAGCACAGGAAGCAGGACTAACTCCTCTTCTTGTGGAGGAGACGGCACTGTCACGAGCGGCGTGAGTTTTAGCGTCTTAAGTGCCGCGATTTCATCACAATTTTGAAACTTAGGACAGCGTAGGCAATCTTTCCAGGCCTTGAGGGGGAGCAAGTTCCGGTCCACCTGGGCAAATCCGAGACGAGCGAAAAAGCCGGGAACATAAGTGAAGGCGAAAAGATTGGAAAGATCGGCTTCGCGAGCCTCCCGCTCCAGTGTTTCTACAATCTTGCGATCAATCCCGGTTGCTTTGGAT
>JAENWC010000022.1 GCA_016650235.1 Terriglobia bacterium | reverse complement strand
TCCCAAGTCTCCGGTAAGCACCGCGAGGGGAGCATGGCACCCGAGGCAGGTCTTGCGGGCCCCGGCGCCGAATTCGGATTCGGCCATTTCCAGCACGTCCTGGAAGAGACGGCTCTCCATGGCTTGGGCGTGTGAGGAAAGCTTCCAGGCGTCGAAAATGGCGCGATGGCAGCGGCCGCACACTTCCGCGCTGCTCAGAGGGTCGAGTGCGGCGGCGCTAGCCGCCAGGAGCAACCAAACGACGATCAGTTTAGACCGCATCACTCCTCCCGTCACTGGGCTCCCGCCGGGGCCGGGCCTCCAACAACCGGATCGCAAGCCACAGTCCCAGCAATGTAATCACAATCGTGATGAGGGAGACCCCCAGGCCGGCCCGCCGCCAATCGCGCTCCTGGAGAGCGTCCTCGCCGGCCTTTCTGGTCCCGGCCGCGATCGCCAGTCCGTCCTGCACCGGCTTGTTTACCGCCGCGGTCTGGAACGCGTGCACGGCCACGCGCGCCTTGATCAAATTCTCGCGGCCCTCTATTTGCTGGAGCACCGGCTCGGACACTTCCATGCCGGAGTTTTGGGCCTGCGCCAGGACGGCATCCGAGCGGTTCAGCGCCGCATCCAGTTTCGCGATGAGAGCGCCCATCTCAGCGGCGGCGGCTCCGCCCGCGGATGTGGCATCGTGGCATTGCGCGCAGACGGCTTTCGCGCCCACAAGCATAGCGGAAGAGGGCTTGGAGATGCCGTGATTACCATGGCACACCACGCAGCCGGCGGCGCCCATGGAGTCGAACACCGGCTTATGCGGGCTCTTCGAATAAAGGTCTTCAAACAGCACGTGGCAAGTGCCGCACACGCTTGCCACCGAGGCAACCTGCGGGGGCGTGGCGCCGTGATTGCCGTGGCAGGAGGCGCAACTGGGCGCCGAGAGGTCGCCGCGTTTCGACAGCGCCTCCCAGTGCACGCTGCCGCGGTATTGCGCGAACTGGTTGGTCTCGATCTTATACTTGGCCATGTGCTTCGCGTCAGCATGGCAGCGCGCGCAGGTTTCCGGCAGCCGCAGGGGATGCACCGGCGAAAGCGCGTTTTTCACTTCACGGATGTTGTGCACACTGTGGCAATCGACGCAGTTGGCCACGGCCGTGTCGCCCGCCGCCAAGCGCTTGCCATGCACGCTGGTCTGATATTGCGCAAGCTGGTCCACGCGCTGTTGCGGCTTGAACTTGTGGATCAGCGTGGCGTCGCTATGGCAGCGCGCGCAGAGCTTGGGAACGGCGCCGCGGGCGATCTTGCCGGTGAATCCGCGCGCGCGGTTCATCGACTCTTCCATGTCGTTCGAATTACGGTCGCCGCCGTGGCAGTCGGCGCAACTGAAGCCGAAGTGGGCGTGTATGTCGTCCTGGAATGCGAGCGCCGGCTTCTGCAGATTGCCCTCGAGACCTTTGTGGCACTCGAGGCACGAGTCCTTGGCAGCCAGCGGCAATGCCAGTATGAGCACCAGCGCCCCGAACCTACATCCGGCCCACAGTCTCGAATCATGGCGCCTCATTTGCGTTGTCATCGCCAGTACCCCAAGGCGGAAAAGGTAGCCAAATAGGCGATCAGGGCGACGCCCGCCCCCGTCACCCAGCGCGTTCGCAGCGTACCATCCCGCCGGGCCGCCCAGAACGGCAGGGCGACCCACCATACGGCCAGCAGCCCGAATCCCAACAGTCCCAGCAACTCTCCCTCAAACATGAAAACGTGGCTGGGTATCAACTTCAGTGTGTAGAAGGGCGCAAGGAAATACCACTCCGGCCGGATGCCCGCGGGTGCGGACGCGAACGGATCGGCCTTTTCTCCCAGTTCCCACGAGAAGATGGCGGCCAGCGATCCCAGCACGCCCAGCGCGGCGTACCAGGCCATCAGTTCCCGCAGAAAGAAGTTGGGAAAGAATTTCATCCGCGCCATGTCCTTGTCCTTCAGCCAGGGCGGTGAACTCATGCCAAACTTCTGCACCAGCGCAATATGAACCACCAGCAGCACGGTGGTGATGCCCGGCAGGACTGCCACATGGAACCCGAAAAACCGCGTCAAGGTGGCGCCGCCCACCTCCTCGCCGCCCCGCAGGAACCGTGCAATATGCGCGCCCACTACCGGCACGCTGGCGGCCATGTCCGTGCCCACCTTGGTGGCAAAATAGGAAACTGAGTTCCAGGGCAGCAGGTACCCGCTGAATCCGAAGCCCAAGGCCAGGCCGAGAAGCGCGAGGCCGCTTAGCCAGGTCATTTCCCGCGGACGCCGGTAGGCGTGCAGAAACACCACGCTGAACATGTGTATGAATGCCATCAGGATCATCAGGTTCGCCGACCAGCTATGGATGGACCGCACCAGCCAGCCGAACGGCACCCGCGTCACGATGAACTGCACGCTCTCGTAAGCCTCGGTCGTGGTCGGCCGGTAATAGAGCAGCAGCAGGATTCCGGTGAGCACCTGAATGACAAACAGAAAAAGCGTGATGCCGCCGAAATAGTACCAGATGGTGGCCGAATGTACGGGCACCGTCTTGTGGGCCGCGAATTCCTTGATCGAAGCGAGTCCGAGCCGCTCCTCCAACCAACCTTCCTTGACCTGCTTCTCTTTTTCCGTTTCAGGCATGTGGAACCCTCCCGGGGTTCAGGCTCTTTTTGAGATCACCACGTCGTCGCCGCGCAGCCGCACGTCGTATTCTTCCAGCGGCCGGGGCGGCGGGCCGGACACAACTTTACCGTTGATATCGTAGAAGCCGTTATGACAGGCGCACCAGATCTGATGGGTGGTTTCCTGGAATTGCACCGTGCAGTTCAGGTGCGTGCAGATAGCGGAGAAGGCGCGGAATTCCGTCTGCCCCACGCGGATCAGCAGCGCGGGACGGCTGCCAAACTTCACGATTTTTCCACTGTTCGGCTTCAGGTCCTGGACTTTCCCGGCGGGCACTTCGTTCACCGAAGCCTCGGGAACCGCCGGCGGGTTCATAAACTTCAGCGCCGGGTACAGGAATGAAACAGCCGAGGCCGCGAACCCGCCTCCCAACAACCAACGAGCTATGGAACGACGCTCTTGCGTCATCTTGCCTCACCTCCTTCAAATGACTAATCACATCGCGCGAAAGCGGCTAACTTGCCTTCTGGTGTTCCCGCAAGATGGCCTGGTTCAGTTGATCCACCACGTCGCTGGATCTCAACCCGTGCTTTCGGGATAATGTCTCGATGGAGCAGTCCTCACATGGACCGTGGAAACCAAATTCACGTAACAGCTCCGCAGTCTCTGGATGACTGCCCTTTACCTCGCGAATCGTCATCCCGGCCCGAATCAGTTGGTCAAAGCGCACTATGAATCCCCCAGTAACTTGAAGTATGACACGTGAATGGCCACATTGATACTATGTAAAGCCTCAGAAATACTTACCGCTTGCTAAAATATCCATAACCTTCGAAATCAGCCAAACCCTATACTACACGCTGACC
>JAENWC010000021.1 GCA_016650235.1 Terriglobia bacterium | reverse complement strand
TTCTCAGCTCCGGTGTTGCTGGGCGCGCCGGCGTTCTCATAACGCATGCCAAAATTGACGGTGAATCGCGAGTTGACCCGCAAGGTATCCTGGGCGAAAAAGAACAGTTGATTCTGGCGGTAGAGCCGGTTGTAATTTGGGATGTTGAAGCCCGGCAGTTTACCGCGCGATAGGGGGGCGAAGAGGAACGAAGGCTCATCGAGGGCGAAATCGATGATGTCCAGGAACTGATACATGCCGTCCCGCCCGGCCGTTAGGGCGGTATCGGTCTTGCGCCAGAGGAGGCCGCCGCCGGCCTTAACAATATGGCGGCCCTGCGCCCAAGTGAGGGTGTCGTTGAACTCCCAGCTCGAATTCGGACTGCGGAATTCATAGAAGGCGAGGCTACCGGGCAGCGTAGTGCCTTCGAAACCCTCCAACAGCGTGGCCACTTCCGGATGCGCGCGGTCCCAGCGCAACTCATCCCTACCCCATCCCAGGCGCGCCTCATTGATCAGGCGCGGCTTGATCGATGTTTGCCATTGCACGGCGACGCTGTAGGTGTTCTGGGTGAGGCCGGAGACGAAATCCGGATAGGGGCTATAGATAAAGTCCGGCCGGTCCAGGCGGGACAGTGAGAAGCGGCCCATGACCTGGTGGCGGCTGGCCGCCGGCTTGTAATCGAGACGTTCGAGCGCAAGCCAGCGGTTGATGGAGACGGGAGGGGCGATGGTGAGAATGGCGGTGGGCAGGTTGCGGTCCGTCACCGGGGGCGGCGCGTATTGGGTCAGAATTTTCCTGGCAGTGCTTCCGGGCGCCGTAAAGTCGCTGGTAAAACGCGAAGTGGGCAAACGGAAATCCACCGGAGCGGTCTGGCTCCGCGTGCGCAACCTTTCCAGGGAGGAAGAAAGAAAAAGCGACTGCGTTCCCGGAATCCGGCCGCCGGCCTGGTATCCGCCCTGCGCCTCTTTCTGCGGCGTGCGCGGGAGGCCGGCCAGGTTGCGCTGGAACGAGTTGGCGTTCAGAGCATCGTTCTTCAGGTAGAAGTATCCGAGGCCGTGCCAGGCGGCGCCTCCGCTTCGGGTGACCGCGTTGGCGAGGAAGCCGGACGTGCGGCCATATTCGGCGGAAAAGTTGTTGGTGGAAACGCGATACTCCTGCACGGCCTCGGGCGCCACCGCGGTCAGCGGTCCGGTGACCAGATAGTTATTGCTTTCCACGCCGTCTAAAAGATAGTTGGTGGCCGAAGGGCGCTGCCCGTTGGCGGATATGCCCAGGCCGCGCGTGGTGCCGGCGTCTGCGGTAACACCGGGTTGCGTCACCAGCATGGTGTAGACGTCGCGTCCGGCAAGCGGGAGTTCACGGATGAGCGCGGGGTCAATCACCTGGGAAACCGAAGTCTCGAGCGCTCCCGTCGTGCCCTGATTGGCGGCGAAGGAGACAAAGCGGCTGGTATCCACGTCTGGCCCGTAGAAGGTGAGAATGGCATCGCTGCCCGGTAGAAAGATGCTGCGATATTGTCCCGACTCCCAGACATCGCTCAGCGGCCGCAAGGCGAAACTCAGATCCAACCGCGCCGAGACGGCCAGTTCCAGGTTATGCACCTCCTGCGCCTGATAGCCGGCGGAGGCGACGCGCACGCGGTAAAGTCCGGGTGAAAGCGCGGCGGCAACATAGTATCCGGAGGCCCCGCTACGAATGGTTCCGGAGGCATTGGTGTTCAAGGAGAAGTAGCGGATCTCGGCATTGGCGACGGTGGCTCCGGTGACGGAATCCGTGATCCGCCCCGAGATCAACCCTTGCGTGGTCTGCGCCCGCAAGGCGAGAGTCCCCATCACAAACGCAACCAATGCGAGCCGTGCGGCGGGCAGTACGCCGATTCCTATCATTCGGACCATAGCTATATTCTTACGCTAAATCGAGGCGCGGTGGATTGCATTTTTCAAGAATCCTTCACACGGAGCAGGCGCAGGCCATTGAAGGTGACCAGCAGAGTTGCGCCCATGTCGGCAGCCACAGCCATCCAAAGCGTCGCCATTCCGAAGAAGGCAAGCGCCAGGAACACTGCTTTCATCAGCAGCGCCAGCGCCACATTTTGTTGAATGACAGCCGCCGTGCGCCGCGCGTGCCGCAGCAGAAATCCGAGTTTGGAAAGCCCGCCCGACATGAGAACAATGTCGGCCGTCTCCATGACTACATCGATACCCGCGCCACCCAAGGCGATGCCAACGGTGGCGCACGCCATCGCCGGCGCATCGTTGATTCCGTCGCCAACCATCGCTACTTTTCCATATGAGGCGATCATTTCGCGAACCGCTTTTTCTTTGTCATCGGGCAGAAGATCCGCGCGCACCTCGTCCACGCCCACATGATCGCCAACAACGCGCGCGGTGGCCGCGTTGTCTCCGGTCAGCATGATCACGTGCTCAATTCCGACGGCGCGAATGGCGGCCACGGCGGAACGCGCTTCCGCACGCACCGGATCGGCCAAAGTTACGAGCGCCCAGGCTTCGCGGTCCGTACCGCAAGCTACCAGCGACCCTTCCATCGCCGCGAACGCCTGCAACCGCTGGTCGAGGCCGGCGATCGCCAACCCTTTCTCCGACATCAGGCGGAGGCTGCCGGCCCAAAACTTCTCACCGGCTACCTGGCCCTCGGCCCCTTTCCCCTGCAAACTCTGAAAACCGGAGACCTCCATGGGGCGGATGCCTCGCTCGCCTGCGTAACGCAATAGCGCGCGCGCCAGCGGATGCTCGCTGCGGAATTCGATGGCCGCCAAGCGCCCCAGGATCTCCTCCGCGCTGTAGTCGTTTAAGGGATGCAATGAGCGCACCACAGGCTCCCCCTCAGTCAGCACGCCCGTCTTATCAAAGGCAACGGCCCGCAGGCGCGCGGCTTCCTCCAGGTAGGCTCCGCCTTTGATCAGGACGCCCTGCCGCGCGGCCGCGGCGAGCGCCGCCACGATGCTCACCGGCGTTGAAATCACCAGCGCGCAAGGGCAGGAGATCAGCAGAATCACCATGCCGTGATAGAACCAGTCACCCCAGTCCCCGCCCATTGTCAGAGGCGGGAGAACGGACACCGCCGCGGCCAGCAGCAACATGGCCGGCGTGTAGTAGCGGGAAAACTTCTCCACAAACTGCTCGCTGGGAGCGCGCCGGTGCTGCACCCCTTCCACCATCCGCACAATGCGCGCCAGCGTGGAATCTGACGACGGTTTATTGGTGCGCAACTCCAGCGTGCCCGCCCCGTTCATGGTTCCCGCAAATACAGGGTCGCCCACGGTTTTCCAGATCGGCGTCGATTCGCCCGTGATCATCGCCTGATTCACGTCCGAGTCGCCGGCACTCACCTCCCCATCGCAGGGAATGCGCTCGCCTGGGCGCACACGCACGATGGAGCCAACGGCCACTTTGGACACCGGGACCTTGTGCTCATGATTTTCATGCACCACGCTCGCCTCGCCCGGGGTCACCAGCATGAGCGCCTCCACCGCTTTGCGGGCTCTGGTGATGCTGTAGGTTTCCAGCAGCGCCGCCAGAGCAAAAAGGAAAGCCAATGTCGCGCCTTCAATCCATTCCCCCAGATACATCGCGCCCGCAATCGAGATGACGACCAGCGCGTTCATATCCGGCTGGAAGCGCCGGAAAGAATGCATTGCCTTGGGCGCGACAAAGACGGAGCCGGCAGCGATAGCCAGCAGGCACAATGCCAGCACTGGTCCGGCCGGGTGGTGTCCGCCGGCATGCTGATGGGCCAGCATGGTGCGCAGCAGATCCCCTGTTGTCAGGCCCTGCCACAACATCGCCGCCAGCAAGGAACCGCCGCTGATGGAGGCAAGCACAATGCGGCCATTTCTTTGCCAAAACGAGGGGTTCGTGTCAGACTCGCGCCAAGGTTCGCACTTCAATCCGGTTTCTGAAACCGCCTGTTGTATACGCGTTGGACTGAACTGCGTGTGGTCATACTCGACCAGCAGCTTCCCGTGCAGCAGGTCAAACGAAAGTTCTCCTACGCCGGTTTCCTTACCCAGACGTTTGCGGATGAGTAGAATCTCCTCGGCACAATCCAGGCCGTGGACGTGAAATTCAGCGGTGGAGCGGATGCGGGGCAAGACTTCCAACTTCTATTGTCTACGAAGAGCGCCGGTCCTGTATCATGACTTGGATGTCCCCGTTGCCGCGCTTCGCGCTGGTTTTGTGTCTATGCCTCGGTTACGCCTGGGCCGCCGGCGGAGCAACACCCGACGCCGGGCATGCCGCCGGCATCGTCAATGTCCTGTTCGGCATTGTTGTTGTTCTGCTCGCCGCAATGCTTGGTGGGGAGGTTACAGAGCGCTTCGGGCGGCCTGCCGTGCTGGGGGAACTTGCGGCTGGAATTGCGCTTGGCAATTTGGGTCTGATCGGCTTTGCGGTACTGGATCCACTGAAGACCAATCAAGGTCACTTCTGATGGCCGAGATCGGCGTAATCCTGCTGCTGTTCGAAGTGGGTTTGCAGTCTCACATACACGAGTTGTTCGCAGTGGGAGTCTCGGCGATCCTGGTGGCCTGATGCTGACTACCGTCTTGACGCCGCCGTTGTTGAAGGCGGTCTTCTCCAAACCGCGGCGGGTTCAATCGTGATATGTTGGCTGCCGAAGCTATGAAACGCAATCTTGCAGTAACGCTAATACTGCTCACCAATGCGGCTTTCGCACAAACGCCGGCTGCGGCGGCCGTAACTCCGCCAAGGCAGCGTCCGGCGATGGCCCAGGGGCCAAACACCGACCTATACTACAAGCTGGCGCCGGATGCGATCGCGCAGAAGGGAGTTCCGGTGGGCCGGATCAAGGGACCCTTTAAGCTGCCGAGCGACGCTTATCCCGGCACGCAGCATACCTATTGGGTCTATGTGCCGGCGCAATACGATCCGGCTGTTCCCGCCAGCCTGATGATCTACAACGATGGGCAGGCTTTCATGGCTCCGCACGGCGATATCCGCGCACAGCTGGTCATGGACAACCTCATCTACCGGCGCGAAATTCCGGTGATGATCGGGGTATTTATCAATCCAGGCCGGCGCCCCGATCAGCCGGAACCGACGCCGCAAAACTGGGGCGACCGCGACACGAACCGGCCCACCGAGTACAACACGCTGGACGACAAGTACGCGCGAGTCATCGTCGATGAATTGCTGCCGGCGCTCAATAAGGATTACAACATCTCGAAGGATCCCGAGCGTCATGGCATCGGCGGGTCCAGCTCCGGCGCGATTGCCGCGTTCACGGTGGCATGGGAACGTCCGGATCATTTTCGCAAGGTTCTCAGCAACGTCGGCAGCTTTACCAACCTCCGCGGCGGGCATGTCTATCCGGACCTTATTCGCAAAAGCGAGAAGAAGCCGCTGCGTGTCTTTCTGGTTGATGGGAGAAACGACAACCGTGCGCTGCGGGCCGACGGGAGCTACGATCAGACTCTCGACTGGTTCTATCAAAACGTCCGGATGCAGCAGGCTCTCAGCGAAAAAGGATACGACCTGAATTACTCGTGGGGCATCCAGCGTCATGGTCAGAAGATGCTGCAGACCGTTCTGCCCGAGATGATGCGGTGGTTATGGCGTGACCACGGCGTTTCGACCGACGTACATGATATGGTGGAGCGCTCATTCAACGCGCCGAAGCAAAAAGAGTAGGTCACGGAGCAACCCCAATGAGCGAAACCAAGCACCGCCCCTACGTTCCTGAAAATGTCAAAATGACCGAGTTCACCTTCCGCGCGGTCGCGGTGGGAATCGTGTTGACTCTGATCCTGGGGGCGGCCAACGCCTACCTCGGCCTGCGCGCCGGCATCACCGTGGCGGCCACCTATCCGGCGGCGGTCGTCGGCATGGCGATTCTGCGCATCTGGCGCGCCTCCATCCTCGAGGAGAACCTCTGCCGCACCGCCGGCTCCATCGGCGAATCGGTGGCGGCTGGGGCCATCTTTACGCTCCCCGCTTTTGTCATTGCCCACGCATGGCCCTCCTTCGGCGTGGGTGATGCTTACTGGAAATCGACCGCGCTGATGATGGTGGGCAGCATTGTCGGGGTCCTGTTTGTTTCCCTGATACGCCGCGTCATGGTGGAAGATCCGGACCTGCCGTTTCCTGAATCCACCGCCGCGGCCGAGATTCATAAGGCCGGCCGGCGCGGAGCCGAAGCGGTGAAGTTTCTCTTCTACAACATCGCTATCGGCGGGATCGCTTTTATCCTCGGCAAATTCAACCTGTACGCGCTGGAGCACCGCTTCAGCGGAATCTCTCTGGGGACCCTGGGCGTGAGCCGGGTACGCCTGGATACGGTGAATGCGGCGCGCTCGACGCCGGTGGGCGGCTTCACTTCCATGTCGGGACCCGAGGTCAGCCCGGCCTACCTCGGCGTCGGATACATCATCGGACCCAAGCTGGCGTCCTTGAACTTCGCCGGCGGCGTGCTTGCCTGGGGCGTGTTTGTTCCGCTCCTGGTCTACTTCCTGGGACCGCAACTGGTCACTCTTTTTCCGGCCGACACCCCGCTCGAAGGTTTCGATCAGATGTCGAACGCCATCTGGCGCTTCATTGTGCGGCCCATCGCGGTGGGCGGCATGCTGGTGGGTGCCGCGTTCACTTTATTCAAGATGCGGAAGAGTCTGAAGGAAGGATTGGGCCGCGCGCTGTCCGAGGTCCGCGGCCTGTCGCCCGCGATGGAGACGCTGGGCCGCACCGAACAGTACATGAGTTCCAAGGTGGTGGTGTCCATGATCGGCGTGATGTTTTTCGTCATGATCGGGCTCTACGTCTACCTGTCCGGCGATTTTGTTTCAGGTTTAGTTGCGGCCACGGTCATGTTGATCATCGGTTTCTTCTTCGCCACGGTCTCCGGGAGCCTGGTGGGTCTGATCGGTTCCACCAACAATCCCATCTCAGGCATCACACTCTCCACTCTGATTATTGCGGCGCTCCTGATGGTGGCCCTGGGGGCTACCGGCGCCAGCGGTGTTGCCGTGGTTCTCGGCGTGGCCGCCGTGGTTTGCGTATCCTCGGCCGTGGCCGGAGAGCTGCTGCAGGACTTCAAGGTCGGCTACATTCTCGGCGGCACCCCGCGCACCATCCAGATTGTCGAACTGTTTGCCGTGGTGGTGGCCAGCTTGGTGATGTACTTCCCGCTATGGCTCCTGAATGAAGGCGATATTCGCGGCGGCGGGACCGGTTTCGGAGGCACTGCCCTGCCTGCGCCCCAAGCGGGCCTGATGGCGATGCTGGCGCAAGGCATCGTCGGCGGAGACATGGCTTGGCCGCTGGTGGCGGTGGGCATGCTGATGGGCGTCATGATGATCATGGCGCAGGTGCGCAGCCCCATGCTGGTGGCCGTTGGCATGTACCTTCCTTTCCAGACCACTTTCGCCATCTTCATTGGAGGCGTGATCCGCTGGATTGCGGATCAGTTGGCCGCCCGGCGCGGCTACAATGACGCGCAGAAGGCGCGCGTGGAAAATGCCGGCATACTCACTGCCTCCGGCCTGATCGCCGGCGAGGCGCTGATGGGATTGGTTTGGGCCGGGATGCAGTTTCTGCCCGCGGGCAGCATCCCCAACTTCAATAACGATTCCTACATGATCGGCTTTGGCGTCCTCCTGCTGCTCGCCTTTGTGCTGATACGCCTGCCGCTCGGCAATGCGGGCAGTCCGGATGAACCCGCGCCGCCGGTAGCCATGATGTAGCCTGCTTGCCATGTCACTGATGCGCCAAATCCGGGAGTTTCCAGTCCCTAAAAAGACAGTTGCCCTGTGGTGGTTCGGCCAGAACGGCTACATTTTTAAGACTCCGGAAGGGACGCTCGTTTCCACAGACCTCTACCTTTCCGATAGCTGCGCGCATCTGCCGGTCCCCATCGACCTGAGCCGGCGTGTTCCGGTTCTCATTCAACCGGAAGAACTCGATGTCGACGTCTTCGCCTGCACACACAACCACCAGGACCACACGGACCCGGAAACCATACGCCGCATCCGCCACAAAGACACCATCGCGTTTGTCGGGCCTCATCCCAGTTGCGAGGTCTTCCTGCGGGAAAACGTGGAAGCCTCCCGCGTTGCGCCCGCCTGGCCCGGCTGCCACCTCGAGTATCGCGACGTAACCATCGATGGCGCCTTCGCGCTGCCCACCGACGACACCGACCTCAACCACATGGGCTTCGTGTTCTGTTTTGGCGGCGGCCCGCGCGTCTATGTCACTGGCGACACCGATTACAGCGATCTGCTGGTCTCCGCGTCCAAACACAAGCCGGACCTGATCATTACCTGCATCAATGGCGGGTTCAACAACCTGTCGCACTGGGAGGCGGCCGACCTTGTTGGAAAGATCAAGCCGCGCGCGGCGATTCCATGCCATTACGACATGTTCGCCGACAACCAGGTGGATCCCCGGCAGTTTGCCGCTTCGCTCAAACTGAAGGCTCCGGATGTACGCTATCAGCAGATGGGCTATGGCACGCCGCTCCTGTTTTCCACGGAATTATAATGAGCTAGCCCGCAAAGGGCGCGGAGGCACCCTCAGTTCGACTCAGTAACGCTGCCGCCGCGCTCCGTTTTGCGGGCCTGAATTGGAGAGTGATGTGAAAAGATCCTGGATACTGATTGTGCTGATGATGGCGGTCCTGCTGGCAGGCATTGCGCTTTATCCGCAAGGCGCACGCACGCAGGAAGTGTCGATGCAGGCAAGCGTAAGCTTTCGGGTTCTGCTGGGCATCACCGATAGTGAGCCCACCCCATGGGATGGGTCTGTAACCGTCAATGGTGGACAGGTGCGCAGCATTCAGGGCTGGCGTTTCGCCGGCGGCGATTCCACAGACTATCGCGCCAGTTGGAAGCTCTCCACGCGCCGGGCGCAAAACCGGCCCGCCGCGCAGCAGAAGAAGGGAGGCGCCGGCGGTCCCATGGAAGACAACGGCGTGATTCTCACCGCGTCTTTGAGCAGCGCCCAAGCTAGCTTCGATGTAAAAACTCCGCAGGGCAGTTTCAGCTTCACCGCGCAGGAACTCCCGTACGGCGAAACCAAAACCGCGCTGGACGGCCGCGTCCGGATTGACCGCGTGCCCTCGTCCTTGCAAATCACCACTTCCGCCGAAGAACAGGATCATCCCGCCCTGGCGCAATCCGGTGACGATGTTTACCTTGCCTACGTCGACTTTACGCATGGGGATCGCTCCCAGGCCACACCGGCGCAGATTCGCGAGCAGCCCAAGAGCTTCGATTTTCTCGCGCGGCCCACCGGCGGTGATCAGGTGAAGCTGATGCGCTACTCGAAATCCCGGCGCAGTTGGAATGTGGCCGAACCTGTTTCTCTGCCCGGCCAGGACATCATGCGCGCCGCCGTTGCCGTGGATGGCTCCAAACGTGTGTGGGTGATCTGGTCGGCGAACCACGAATCCAATTTCGATCTTTACGCGAAAGTTCAGACGGGCGGCAAGTGGTCCCCGGAAATGCGCCTCACCACGGGCGCCGGCACCGATATCAACCCGGTCGCCGTCACAGACTCGACCGGACGCGTGTGGGTCGCCTGGCAGGCGTTTCGCAACGGTAATCTTGAAATTCTCGCCGCGGCGCAGAACCTCGACCGCTTCAGCCCGGAACAGAGAGTCTCCTTTTCACCGGCCAGCGACTGGGACGCTTCCATCACGGCCTCATCCAGTGGCGAGGTCGCCGTTGCCTGGGACACTTACGACAAGGGCGACTATGATGTGTACCTGCGCCGGATGCGTTTCAGCAATGCGATTTCCATGGATCCTCCCGAACCTGTTGCGGTGAGCGACAAGTTTGAAGCGCGTCCTTCCGCCTCCTACGACGGGCGCGGCCGCGTATGGGTGGCCTACGAAGCCTCTGAAGTCAAATGGGGCAAAGACTTTGGGGCTTATGAAACCACAGGCATCGGTCTGTATCAAGGGCACAACCTGCGCATACAGTGCCTGCAAGCCGGATCATCCTTCACCACCAGCGACGATCTCACCAACGCGCTTCCGGGCGGACGCATGGACTTACGGCGCCGCCGCGCCCGTCAACAGGAATCCGCTGGAGCACAGTTTCCCAATCCCAATCTCGCCTCGCAGCGCGCTCCCAGCGCCACACCGCAACCTCCCGTCCTGCCGCGCAACAGTTTTCCGCGCCTCGCCGTCGATGGCAATGGTACGGTCTACCTGGCCTACCGCGCCGCCAGCGGCGTTCGTTCCCCGGCCGGTTCCACCTGGACCGAGCAAGTGGTCTATTACGACGGTCAGCTTTGGCGCGGCCCCATCGAGGTTCCACACACCGATGGGCTGCTCGACGTGCGGCCCGCGCTGACCCTCACCGCGCCGGGTTCTCTCTTGATGGTGGCCACCAGCGATCATCGCCAGGCGCTGGTTCCCGGCGGCGGACGCCGCACCAGCGACTCCCTCAATTCAGACCTCTATGCCGCCGAGATTCAGACCGGCGCCGTCTCGGGCGAACCCAAACTGACTTCTATCCCCGTCGGCAAGCCGGCGCAACCGGGCGCCGAAGTGCGCGCTGAATTGGACCAGGTGGCGCTCATGCGC
>JAENWC010000020.1 GCA_016650235.1 Terriglobia bacterium | reverse complement strand
GTAGCCATCACCGTCATGGTGAGCACATTGGCGTCGAGCGGCAGACTCGCCATATACAATACCGCCTCAGCCACGTGCCTCACCTCCATGCGAGGCTCGACTTTCAACGAGCCATCGGGCTGCGCAACACCACTGTTCATCCGCTCAGTCATATCGCTGACCGCGTTGCCGATGTCAATTTGACCGCAGGCGATATCATACTTGCGGCCATCGAGTGCAATGGATTTGGTCAGGCCTGTGATGGCGTGTTTGCTCGCGGTATAAGGGGCCGAGTTGGGTCTGGGTGTGTGCGCGGAGATGGACCCGTTGTTGATGATGCGGCCGCCTCGCGGACTCTGACTCTTCATCAGCCGGATGGCTTCCTGGGCGCATAAGAAGTGACCGGTGAGATTGGCTCCCAGCACCGTGCTCCATTGTTCGAAGCTCAGCTCTTCCATCGGAATGCCCGGAGCGTTCGACCCGGCGTTGTTGAACAGAAGATCCAGGCGGCCCCAGCGCTGCCGTATCGCCGCAAACAGTTCTTTCACTGAACCCGGTTGACTGACGTCGGCCGGGATTGGCAGAAGACGGTCCCGCCCGGCAGAGGCCATCTCAGCAGTCTTCTCCAGCATTTCCTTGCGCCGTCCGGCCAGGGCCACCGAATAACCAGCCGCGTGGAGTGCGAGCGTCACAGCGCGTCCGATGCCGCTTCCCGCGCCCGTGACAAGGGCGATTTTTCCATTCGTGTTTGTCATGATTCCAAGCCAAAGTACCATGTTTGTGAAGTGGGCTCCTCCTCCCGGCGCAGAGAACCGGCCGCAATGGGTGGCCGAACTAATGCCGATTACGAAGGCCACTCCCTGGCAATGTTGGGCAGGATTGCGGGCGCGCTGAATCAGCGAGTCGAGATCCGTTTTGTTCCGACGCGGCGGCCGGCATAGCGCAACTGTCTGTACTCCGGACGCTATAAACTATATCCATGTCTCATTCCGCGCTTTTCAAAGACGCGCTCCTCGCCGGCGATGGCATCGTCCGTCTCGCGCCGTGCTGGGTGCCGCGCGCTTTCCTCATGCCAGGCGGACGCCTGAAACTCGATCCACGCGATCTCTATTGCCTCGGCGCACACCGCGGCGGCATCGATGAGCGCTGGTTTTCCTCCACTACCAAAGCCGCCAATGGACCGCTCGCCGCGCATGACGAAGGCCTCAGCTACATCGAGTTCAACGGCAACAAGGGCCTGCTTAAGGAAGCCATCGACACCATCGGCGATCAATTCCTCGGCAAAGATGTTATGTCGCGGCATGGCGGCTGGAACCTGCTCTGCAAATTCTTCGACAACCTCGGCCCCATTCCTCACCACCTCCACCAGAACGACGAGTGCGCCAAGCGCGTCGGTCAGAACGGCAAGCCCGAAGCCTACTACTTCCCCCCGCAATACAATTTCAAAGGCAACAATTTCCCCTACACCTTCATGGGACTCGAGCCCGGCACCTCGCGGGACGACATCCGCCGCTGTCTTGAGCGTTGGAACGAAGGCGACAACGGGATCCTCGATCATTCCCGTGCCTACCGCCTCAAACCCGGCACCGGATGGCAGATCAACGCCGGTATTCTCCACGCGCCAGGCTCGCTGGTCACCTACGAACCCCAGGTCAACTCCGACGTCTTTGCCATGTACCAATCCATGGTGGAAGGCCGCGCTGTTCCGTGGGAGCTGCTCGTGAAAGACGTGCCCGAACAATACCACCACGACCTCGACTACATCCTCGACATGCTCGACTGGAACGCCAACCTCGATCCCGAGTTCATGAAGCACAACCTCTTCCATCCCACTCCAACGGGCGATCCCCAGACCATGTCCGGGCAAGGCTACTCGGAAAAGTGGGTCGTTTATTCCACGCCACACTATTCCGCTAAGGAACTCACCGTCCTGCCCGGCCGCTCCGTCACTGTCAAGGACGCTGCCGCCTATGGTCTGATCGTTGTGCAAGGTTGGGGCAACATCGGCAAGCTCGAAGTGGAAACCCCATCCCTCATCCGCTATGGCCAGATGACCAGGGATGAATTGTTTGTGACCGCCGCCGCCGCTTCCGAGGGCGTGCGCCTCACCAATCGCAGCGAGACCGAAGACCTGGTTATGCTCAAGCATTTTGGCCCCGGCAATCCGGACGCAGCGAGGTTTATAGGATGAAGTTCGGCGTCAACACACTGCTCTGGACCGCCGCCTTTGACCGCGAGCATCTTCCCCTGCTTGGGCAAATCAAGCAACGCGGCTTTGACCTGGTGGAAATCGCCCGCTTCAATTGGGACGGTTTCCCAGCGGCGGAAATCCGCCGCGAACTCCAAAGGTTGGACCTGGGAATTTCCACCTGCTCGGCTCTCACAGGCAATATGAGTCTGGTCAGCCAGGACGCGGCCATTCGAGCCGAGGCCCTGGCATTCCTACGCCGCGGCGTCGAGGCCGCTGCGGAAATCGCTAGCCCCGTTCTCATTGGACCCTTCTGCGCCCCGGTCGGATACCTCCCCGGCCGGCGTCGCACAACGGACGAATGGAAATGGGCCGTGGAAGGCCTGCAATCGCTCGGCGCTACCCTCGATGAGTTCGGCATCACCTTGGCCGTCGAGCCTCTCAACCGTTTTGAAACCTACTTCCTCAACACCACTCCCGATGCCGTCACCCTCTGCCGGGAGGTCAACCATCCACGTGTGGGAATCCTCTTCGACACCTTCCATGCCAACATCGAGGACAAGAATCTGGGCGATTCCATTCGCGCCGCCGCGCCTTACCTCAACCACGTGCATGCCTGCGAGAACGACCGCGGCGTGCCGGGCAGCGGTCACATCGAATGGGCGAGCGTATTCGAAGCCCTGCGCCAGATCAACTATGAACGCTATGTGGTGATTGAAAGCTTCGGATTCGCCATCAAGGAAATCGCCGCGGCCGCTTGCATCTGGCGCGACCTGGCGCCTTCTCCTGACGTGATCGCATGGGACGGTCTCCGCTTCCTCGCAAGACAGGCCTCCGGCTAAATCGGCGGTGGCGGCGCGGCGGGCGGCGGAGGAGGTGGTGGTTCGGCGCCCGTATCGCCCGGACGAGGTCCACCCCCGCCCGGAACTGGAGAAGCGCCGCCGCCGGCGCCAGGCACAGGGGTTGACCCGCCGCCCGACCCCGGGCCGCGCATCATGATCGTATAGAAGGCATCTCCCAGCGCGTTCATCCCGCGCTGTACCAGACCGCCTTTATCCAACCGTGCCTTGGCCAACGGAACATTCTTGTAAACCCGGATCTCTTCACCCTGGTTCAACAACCGCGGCTGCTCCTGCATGATCAGCCGGTGACGCACGTCCACTTGCCCTTCTTCCACGGAAACGAGCGTGCTCTCATCGGCATCGGACTCCACATCGAACGTGGTTCCGCGCACTGTGATCACCGCCGTCGGCGTGTGTATCCGGCTGGGATTCGGTTGCCCGCCCCAGCGCTGTATGTGAACCTTCACCCGGCCAATCCAAACATCCAGCAAATCTTTCCAATTGGGATTATTCCGGAAGGTGACGCGCGAATTCGGATACACCTGGAACGTGCTCCCGTCGTTCACCTGGAAAATGGCGGTGCCATCAGAGCCGGTCACCACTACTTGCCGCTGCCTCACAACATCGCCGGTGTTCAATGCCCACGGCTCGGCGCGTGGACTGTTGTCCCGCAGTAGAGAAACCTGGCCCGCCATCGACACGACCGTCGCCGCCGTGTTCTCCGGCGTCGCCATCGCCGGTCCGAACTGTTGTTGCTGAGCGGAACACACCATCCCCAGGGCTGCTGTCAGCAGCCACCCCATCGTCCACCGGTTTCGTCCTAGCAGCATCATGCGAACCAACGTGAACAGCCAGCATCCCACATAGATGTGGGCAGATACAGCTCTCCCACCCTAATCGACTTTCCAGTCTACCACCAAAATTGCAGTGCAACTGTGGGGCCTGGAAAAAAATTTGTGGAACCCACTGCTTTTCCAACGCTTCTGACGATAGTAGGATTGAAAGATAAGGATAGCATCGCCCCATAGCATGTGTCGGATTGCCACAATAGCGCAAAGGGCGCTCGCCGCGCCACCAAATCCCGAAGGAACGCTGGACTCAGGTTCGCGGCGGGCAGCTCCGTTTTGCGCGTGCTCCACAAAAGCCCAAATGGCGCTCGCCGCGCCACCAAATCCCAAAGGAACGCTGGACTCAGGTTCGCGGCGGGCAGCTCCGTTTTGCGCGGGCTCATCAAAAGCTTCCAAGGTTTGGTACCATCGGTTCCAGCGCTCCATGTCCCTACGATCGGCACTTTTGGCTTTGCTCATTACCGGCTTGTCCTTCGCTCAGGCGCCACGCAATTGGCGGTTGGACTGGCGCCGCGTCGGCAATACCGTAATTGATGCGGCTTTGGCCTCCCCTGCCGGCGGGCCTGTTGACCGTGTTTGGTACTCACCCGACGGCAGTACTCTCTTCGCCAGAACCCTCTCCGGCAGGGTTTTCGAAACGGCGGACCTGGAAACCTGGCAGCCTTCCACAGCCACCCCCCCGGCTCCAGAAATATCTGATTCGACAGGAATTGAGTTTCCTGAATCCGGTTCCAGCCTACGCATTCACTCCTCCCCTGGCGCGTCCTCGCTCTATGCGCTGGGCCGCGCTGTCTATTCCTCCGATGACCGCGGCAAGAGTTGGACAAACCTCACCGAGTACCGCGGCCAATCCATCGTCGGCGGAGGCCTGCTCGATCTGGCCGTCTCGCCTCGCGACCCCGCCGAGATTGCCATTGCCGGCCGTTTTGGCGTCTGGCGCTCCATGGATAGCGGACTTTCCTGGACCGGCGGCAATGATGAGCTTCCAAACCTACCCATCCGCCGGCTTCTCCGTGCCCCCGGAGCCGGCCTCTCGGCCCGCGCTGAACTGTATGGAATGGGCGCACCAGTCGAGGTCGAATGGCTCCCAGGCCGCCAGGCCGGATGGGCCCCAACCTCCCCTGACCTGATTTTGACCCAGGCTCGCACGCGCCTCTTGGCCGCACAGTCCCTCAATCAATCCCTCAGTAAAAACGATGTGCAAGTCGCCTCAGAGAGCGGCGGCTTCCTCTATGCCGGCGGTTCGGATGGGTCGTTGTGGTCTTCCCCCGACCAAGGCCAAACGTGGAGGTCCTTCCGTGTGCCCGGCGCAGGCCCCGTCGAAAGCATCTTTGTCATTCCCGGAGAACCACGCCTCGCCCTCGCCTCGCTTGCGCCCGGCGTGATCTTCCGCACGATGAATGGCGGTCTCTTCTGGGACGATGTCACCGCTGGCTTGCGTGCCGGCGCGGTCCATGGCCTTACCGCGGACCTGTCCACCGGTGCAGTCTATGCAGCCACGGACGAGGGTCTGTTCTACACTCTCGCTGACCTTCGCGCCGCCGCAGCTCCCACGCCCTGGATCGCCATCGCCGGATTGCCCGCCTCCCGGGTCAACGACGTCAAGCTCGATGCCGCCGGCAATCAAATTTTCGTTGCCCTGGACGGCTATGGCCTCTACGCCGCCATGGCCCCGCACCGATTCCTCGACCCCCGCGTGGTCAATGCCGCCGACTACAGCCAGCGCCCCGCCGCCCCCGGAAGTTTGCTCAGCGTCTTGGGCCTCCGCGTCGCATCGGCCCGCGCCGGCGCGCTCGATCTGCCCGTGCTCGCCGCCACAGAGGCCGAATCGCAAGTGCAAGTCCCCTTTGAAGCCACGGGATCCTCGCTCCTCCTCGCCCTCACCCTCGACGGTGCGGCCCGGCGCGATCTTCTGATGGTCCCGCTCCGCGCGACCTCCCCGGCTATCTTTGTCGATCGCGACGGTGAGCCTATGGTGCTCGATGCCGACCGCGGCGTGCTTCTCGATCCCATGACCCCTGCCCATGCCGGCGGCCGCATTCAAATTCTCGCCACAGGCCTCGGAAAAGTTACCCCCGACTGGCCCACGGGCCTTGCCGCGCCTCTGGAAAATCCTCCCCGCGTTTCAGAACCGGTGCAAGTCTTCCTCGACCGCATCCCAGTCCCCGTAACGCGCGCCACCCTCGCCCCCGGCTACGTCGGCTTCTACCTCATTGAAGTCCAACTCCCCAGCGTCGTCAACGCCGGCCCTGCCGAACTCTACATCGAGTCCGGTGCGCAGTCCAGCGGCCGCGTCAGCATCCACCTCGCGCAATAGCGCAGTAGGACCCCAGCGAGCCCGGCTTTGCGCAATCCTACGCATGGATCCCCGGAGCCTCATGACCCAGCGCCTGCACATACTCCACGTAGGAGCCCGGATACAGGCGCGGCGTGCGCTCGGTCCCGCTCTCGCCCCCCAGCTCCAGCACCCTCGTGCCCAGCCCCCGCAGAAACGTCCGGTCGTGCGACACAAAGATCATCGTCCCTTCAAACTCCTTGAGCGAATCCACCAGCATCTCCTTGGTGGCCAGGTCCAGATGATTGGTCGGTTCGTCCAGCACCAGAAAGTTCGGCGGGTTGTACAGCATCCGCGCCATCGCCAGCCGCGATTTCTCCCCTCCCGACAATGCGCGGACCCGCTTGTCCACATCCTCTCCAGGAAACTGGAACGCCCCGGCCAACGATCGCAGCGAGCCCAACCCGTCCTGCGGAAAATCCCGCTGCAACTGCTCCATCACCGTCAAGTCCGGGTCCAGAACCTCCAACGACTGTTGCGCAAAGTAACCCATGTTCAAACTCGCCCCCAGCCGCACGCTGCCCGCATCCGGCTCGCTCACTCCGGCAATCATTTTCAGCAGCGTGGTCTTGCCCGCCCCATTCCTTCCCATCACCGCCCAACGCTCTCCCCTCCGGATCGTCAGGCTGAAACCCTCGTAAATCACCCGCGGCCCGTACCTCTTGTGCACGTCCTCAATCACCGCCACCTGATCCCCGGACCGAGGCGGTGAACGAAACTCAAACTTCACCACGTGCCGCTTCTTCGGTAACTCGATCTTCTCGATCTTGTCCAGCGCCTTGATCCGGCTCTGCACCTGCGCCGCCTTGGCTGCGTGCGTCTTGAAGCGCTCAATGAACCGCTGCTCCTTGGCCAGCATCGACTGCTGCCGCGCAAACGCCGCCTGCTGGTTGCTCTCGCGAATGGCGCGCTCGCGTTCGTAGAAATCGTAGTTGCCAGAGTATGTGATGATCTCGCCCGCATCGATCTCCGCAATCCGCGAAACCACCCGGTTCATGAACTCGCGGTCATGCGAGGTCATCAGCAGCGCCCCCGGATAGGACTTCAGGAACTCCTCCAGCCAGATGATCGATTCAATGTCGAGATGGTTGGTCGGCTCGTCCATCAGCAGCGCATCCGGCCGCCCCAGCAGCACCCGCGCCAGCGCCACTCGCATCTTCCAGCCGCCCGATAATGCCCCCACATCCGCGTCAATCTGGTCATCCTGGAACCCGAGCCCGTGCAGCACCTCGCGCGCTTGCGCCTCCAGCGTATAGCCGCCCAGATGCTCGTACTCCTCCTGCACCGCCCCAAATCGCTCCAGAATCCGGTCCATCCCGCCGGTCCGGCCGGGATCCTCCATCTCCCTGTGCAACTCCTCCAGTTCGTGATGTAGATCCCCGGCCCGTCCGCTCCCCGCGATGGCCTCATCCAGCACCGTCCGCCCCTTCATCTCCTCCACGTCCTGCCGGAAATAGCCCACCGTCAGCTTCTTCGGAACCGTCACATCCCCTTCATCGGGGGCCTCCTCGCCCACCACCATTCGGAACAGTGTCGTCTTGCCCGACCCGTTCGGACCCACCAGCCCCACCTTTTCGCCAGGGTTCAATTGAAAGGAAGCGTCAACAAAAACCAGTTGCTTGCCGTACTGCTTGTTGATATTCGAAAAAGAGATCATCCGAATACCAAGCTAGCCCGCAAAGGGCCGTCCCGGCCTCGATACAGCCGGGCAACAGGCGGCCACCACGCCGGGACAGGCTCTGTTTTGCGGGCTGTTACTCAGGAGCAGAGGCTTCTTCGACACTCTATTTCCACACCGGCTGCGTCCAGGCCTTGTCCCCGTTGGATGCCTCCACTCGCGCGCGCACGTAGCCGTCACCGCCCGTGAACGCATACTCGGCCTTCAAATCCGTCACCGTCTTCAGCACCTGCCCTCCCTTGCCGATGAAATGCGTACGGTACTTCAGAGGGTTGGCAGGCTTGATCTCCAACCGCATCCCTCCCGCAATCGTCTCCACGCTCACCAGTTCCACTCCCGTCGATGAGTAGAAGTCGCCCGTCCGGATCGCCGCCGTAATCGCGCCCGCCTCCAGGCGCCCCGCGCGTACCATCACCCAGCCGCGTCCGGGATTGGAGTACTGTTTGCCCAATGCTTTGAAGTGGTGCGCATCATCCACCGCAATACCGTGCCATCTCTTGCCCGCCGTCAGCAGCGCATCCCACATCTCATCCAGTGACTCATAGCCGCCGCCGCCTTCGTTATTCACTCCCGGATGGCCGTTGTAGACCTCAAACAGGCTTGCTCCCTGAATCTGCAGCAGTTCCTTGGATCCGAAGGCCCACACGAAGTTCGGATGGTTCACGGACGGCAGCCCGCCGGCCGCCGCAATCGCGCTCACATTGCCTTGAATGGTCGCCTCCAGCGTCGCCCCGCCCGCCGGCATCACCAGCTTGGATAGCGCCACCCCGTTCACGTGCACCGGCTTGCCCTTGTGAGAATCCGTTACCTCCTCGCCGGGAATGAGCAGGAACCTCTCCTGCGCCGCATGCGCCTGATTCAGCCCCTCCACCTCGGTCAGGTAGTTATGGTCGGTGAGCACCAGAAATTGGTAGCGATTCCCCTTGTACCAGGCCGCCACCTCCATCGCGGTCGAATCACCATCGCTGTGCGTGGTGTGGGTATGCAGATTGCCCTTGTACCACCGCTTACCATCCTCGGGGGCCGCCTGCCCCGGCAATTGTGCCCACCACACAAGGCCCACGCAAACCATTCCCGCCGCCGTCCGCATCGCCGCCGCTCGAATCTTCATTGCTACATCCTACAAGATCTGGAAGCATGGTATCGGGACACGCCGCCAAAGATTCGGCCGTGCGCCGTTGGGGGTCAAATCACTTAACTCGCCCTGATTCCAGGTCTAGCGCCGAGCGGGCGGAGACTTGCTGAGTTCGCGAAACCGCGCCAGCGCGCGCGCGGAATCTTCTGAGCGGTCCATCTTGCGGTAGGTTTGGGCGAGGAGATAGAAGGCTTCCGGGTAGGTTGGGTCGAGTTCGGCGGCGCGCTCGAGCCAGCGTAGGCTGAGGTCGAATTTTTCCAGTTTGACCAGCGCTTTGCCGGTCAGGAAGCAGTTGCGGGCCGAGCCTGGATTGCGGCGGGCGGCCTCGGCGGCCAGTTGAAAGGCTTTCTCGTACTCGTTGCGGCGCAGGAAGAAGTCGGCCAGATTGGCGTGCGCCCAGTCATAGTCCTGGTGGTCCTTCATCACCAGATCGAGGGCTTTGAAGAAACTGCGCAGCGCGTCGGAATCGCGATTGAGCGCATCGTAGCAGACGCCCAGGTTGTCCCAGGCCTTGTAGTGCTTGGGATCCAGTCCGATGGTTTTTTGCAACTGCGCGACAGCTTCCGGGAAGCGCTTCTGCTGGTAATAGATGCGCCCGAGAGCATAGAGCGCAGGGACGTTTTTCCCGTCGATGGATAAGGCTTGCTTGACGGAGTCCTCCGCCTCGATCTCTTTTCCGGTGAGGTAGAGCACCTGTCCCAGAGCCACCAGAATCTCGACCCGGTTGGGGCAGGCAAGGTTGGCGCGCCCGAATTCGGCGGCGGCAATCTCAAACTGGCGTGCCGCAAAGGCGCGTTGAGCGCCCTCCAGAATCTCGGGACATGTGTCGGCGTACAGCCGGGATGTCCCGAGTAGCAGAGCAGGCAGCAGGAAGCTTAGAAGGTAATGCGTGTGGACAACTCCACCGAACGCCGTCCGCCCTTGCCGGTGATCTGGCCGAAGAACGGGCTGGCCAAGCTGGTGACGGGGTCTCCGCGCAACGCCATATTCATGACGTTGATGAAGTTCCCGCGAATCTCCCACATGACCGATTCGGCAAAGCGGTGGCTCTTCATCACACCAATGTCGTGGCTGTGCGACAAGGGGCCGCGTATGTTGGGCAGGTATGGTCCCAATGTGCCCAGGCGCGTCACAACATTCCGGCCGCCGGGATGCACCGGCGGATCGGTGAAGGCAGCGCGATTCAAGTAGGTTGCACCGCCCGCAACGCCCCGGAAGTTTACCGCAGCATTGCTGTCATTGATGATGGTCTGGCCGGACACCAAGTCTGGCCGGATCGTGGAACCGATCGGGTTGCTGGCAACCGAAACGCCGATGCCAAGCGGGTTGCCGGAGCGCGCGTTGTGAATGCCCGTGAAGCTCCATCCCCCGATGATCTTCCCGCCGACCCCGCTGACGTTGATCGCCTTGCCTGGACCGATCGGCAACTCGTAAATCCAGGTGAGTTTGAAGAACTGTGGGTAGTGGAACTGTGTGATGGAGCGCTCGAGCCCGCGGTTGCGGACGTCCTGTATGCTTTCACCATCGATGGCGGTGTCGGTGAGCCCGATCGCCTTCGACCAGGTGTAGGCCGCCAGAAGTGACAGTCCCTTGGTCAGGTGGCGTGTTACCTGGAACTGCAGTGCGTTGTAGGAGGAGGTTCCGAGGTTGGGAAAGGCTTCGTTGACGCCGGTGAACTGCGGGTAGGGCGTGAGCGCCCGCGCGACGGTGCCCGAGAATCCAGCATACGGTAACGGGACGCCGGAGGCGGCGGACCAGGGATCGGTCAGGACCTGTCCACGGGACAGTTCACTGATAGGCAACTGGTTCATGTTGGCAAAGCCGCCCGCCATGAGCCTGGTTCCCTTGTTACCGATGTAGTTCACCTCCAGGACGGTGGCCGCAGGCAACTGGTATTGGAAGCCGAGGTTCCAGTTCTGCACGTAGGGCAGCCGGTTTGACGTGGGAGAAGTATAGGAAATACCGAGGTTGTTGGACAATGACGGGTTCTTGTTAGGCAGGGTCGCCGTGAAATCCGGGTAACGGTCATGCAGGAAGATGACCGGCTCTTCGGCGAACCTAATCGTGGTATTGCCGGAGTTCTTGGCGATGGATCCGTTGTAGCCGAGGGTGCCGCCGAAACCGAATCCGTTCGAAATGGGGGGCGTGTTGTTGATTCCGTAGCCGCCGCGAATGACCAGTTTGTCGCTGATGGCGTAGGCGAAGCCGAACTTGGGTGAGATCTGCTTGTAGTAACGATCCATGAAGCCTTTGCGGCCGAGGTCGTCTACGAATATCAGCGCGCCAAGCCGTCCGCCCGCGTCAGGATTCACGGTGCCGAGACCCAGTCCCGACATGCGGCTGGCCACCTCCTCCAGGCCGCCGATCACCTCCCAGCGGAGACCCAGGTTCAGCGTCAGCTTCCGGTTCACCTTCCAGTCATCGGCGAAATAGAAGCCGGATTGCCGCCAGCGGTGGCCGAAGTTGACCACGTTCACGCCGCGGCTGGTGCCGGTGGAGGCTCCCAGCAGGAAGCTGGCAAACGCGTGTCCGGTCTGGTTGTTGAAGCCCGGCAGCGCCGTCGAGTTCGGCGAAAAGGCAAAGGTGCCTGATCCTGACTTGCTGCGAGAGTTGTAGTAGTAACGCCTTTGCTCGAAGCCCATCTTGAAGTTGTGCTTGCCGCGAATGATAGTGAGATCGTCCTGCACAACGGTGCTTCCGTTAAAGGAGCCGCCGGCGTTGCCCGAACCCAGGCGTCCTCCGGCGCCGATTCCGCCACCCTGTTCGGGACGTCCAGAAAAGGTCAACGTCGGGAAGTGTGTCCCGGGGACATTCTGCATGCCGATCTTCTGCGGCCAATCCTGGTCCACATAAACACTCTCGTTATTGTTGCCGAACCGGTTGTAACCGATCGCGAAATGGTTCAGAATTGAGGGCTTCACGGTCCAGTCATAGGCGAATCGTCCGAGCGTGCCGGGAGTTTTCTGCAACTGGTAGACGCCGGTGGGAGAACCCGGAGGCGTGCCCCAGCGTCCACCGGGCGAATTGTTCCGCTCGCGGAAGTTCCGGTTGAAGGTTGCCGAGAGACGGTGGCTCGCGGAAACGTTGTGGTCGCCCTTCAAGGTGAGCATCGTCTCCTCAAAGTGCGGGCAGCACGCACCGAGCGTCGGAATATTGTTCAACATGGAATCAAACAAGGGGTCGGTAATCGGCGCCAGTTCCAGAATCTTCGAGGACACCGGGCTCCAGCGGCCGCGCGGAATCATGTTGCCCGGGAATGGATCACGGACCCACGCGTTGCCCACCTGGCGGGAACTGGACGGGTCGTAGATAGTCCCGTAGCGCACCGCGCGGCCTGCGGCATCGGTGCCCGCCATTGTGCCCGAGGCGGGCACGACGGTGAAGGCCGGGTCATAGAGCCGGGTGAAATCCCCACTCTTAAAGGCGGGCGTCGGCAGCGCGCCAAAGCTGGTGGACCGGTAGTCGCGCAAACGGGTGCGCTCTATATTGTGATAGAAGAACGAGCGGTTTCTGCCGTCGTAGACCTTGGGCAGGTAAACGGGGCCGCCCACCGAGTAGCCGCCGTTAGCCTGCTTGAATGGTTGGCGCTTGATGCCGCCTGCGTTATTACCCCACCCGTTGGAATTCAATGCGTCGTTTTGAATGTAGAAGTATCCGCTCCCATGCAGATTGTTGGTGCCGCTCTTTGTGGCGAAGTTGGCCACGGCGGTCTGGCCGCCGGTGTACTGCGCCCCTATCACGCCGGTCTGCAGCTTGAACTCGCTCACCGATTCCGCGCTCGGGCTGAATTCGTTATTGCCGCCGCCTTGCAGGTCCATGCGGCCCAGCGCGATGCCGTCAATCAGGATCTCGTGCGAATAGCCCTGCCCGCCGTTAATGGAGCCGAGGAAGGTGCCGCCCACGGTTCCGGGCAATGAGGTGAAGATGAATTGTTGAATCTGACGGCGGCCGTCTCCAACCAGGATTGGCCAAGTGTCGAACTCCTTTTTGGTGACATAGGAGCCGATTTCGGCGGTACCGGTTTCGAGCAGCGGCGGCTCGCTGGACACGGTCACCTGGTCGCTGACCGCTCCCACTTCCAATGTGAAGTCCACCGTGAGAGTCTGCGCCACGGCGAGGATCACGTTTTCGCGGAGGGCGGATTTGAACCCTGCGGCCGAAACTGAAATCTTGTAGGGGCCCGGTGGCAGATAGGGCATGCGGTAGACGCCGGCCGCCGTGGTAACTATCGAAGTCTCGATGTTGGTGCCGGTGTTCACGGCTTTCACAGTCGCTCCGGGTACAGAGGACCCAGTGGGGTCAACAACAGTCCCGTTGAAGGCTCCGCGTTCGCCCTGAGCAAACAATCCGGCAGTCAATACAACCAGCAAGCAACAAACTCTTTTTGTCATAACTTCACCTTTCGCTTCACGTTTCCAATCAACGATTTGAAAAAAACGGGGATGGTGTTGTCACAACTCCTGCGGCTTGCACATCCCACGCCCTTATTCAAGAAGCTATACCCAAAACCAGCCATTGTCAATCTGGGGGAGCACTATTAACACCAGTGGAGCTCAGAAAATCCCTGTAGGCGTGGCGGGAGGATGGCTACTTAAAGTGCGGCGTGACGTCTGTGATTACGATGGTGTCGCGGACAAATTAAAAAGTAGAAGCGCTTTGTGAGGACTGGAACCTCGACCCAATCGCCTTCAGCAACTCCAAGGGCTGAGCGAAGGCGGTTTGGGAGAATCATCTGGCCCATACGTTGGATTTTGACGAGATAGCGAGCAGGGGGAGAACCCGTCCAATCCGTCCAATCCAGCGAATTTGACAACCCGCTGGAGCTTGTTGCATAATTGAAAAGTTTGGCGAGTAGTATCTTCTGCTCCCGTGCTACCGCGTTGTTTGCAGTCGCCGCCTGCCAGGTGGTGTAATGAAGCCCGGTCGGGAGTCAGCCCCGAGGTTCTGCTGGACTAGCTTTCAGTGGAGCATGGGCGTGGCCCGAAGTTAGAACC
>JAENWC010000019.1 GCA_016650235.1 Terriglobia bacterium | reverse complement strand
GGTGGTGTTGATCTCCAGGTGCTCAACGCTGACGTTGGAGAACCCCGTCACTTCCCGGTACCAGTTGACGCCGCCGTCGAGGGACGTATAAACGCCGATGCCGGTGCCCACATAAACCCGCAAATGATTCGTGGGATCCACCGCTACCGCGTGCGCCGGAACCAAGGGCAAAGCGTTCGATCCCGTTCCCCGGCATCGCAGTGTCGTTGCCGCCGAAGGCTTGCAGCGGAAATGGTAACGGTTGCTTGCAACTGTTCCGGTTCAGTTGGAAGTGGAGAAGGCGTTCCCCCATTAAGCTAATGGAGAGAACGCATGAAGAAGCAACGGAAGCAATACGCGCCGGAAGAGAAGGTCGCCATTCTGAGGCGGCATTTGCTGGAGAAGGAGCCTATCTCTAAGCTGTGCGAGGAAGTGGGACTCCAGCCAACGGTCTTCTACCGCTGGCAGAAGGAATTCTTCGAGAACGGGGCTGCTGCCTTCGAACAGAAACGGCCAACCAACCATTCCGCTGACCAGGAGCGGATTGCGTACTTGCAGAAGAAGATCCAGACGAAGGACGAGGTTCTGGCCGAGTGGATGGCGGATCACGTCGCGCTAAAAAAAGCCATTGGGGAACTCTGACCGGGGTCTGGGTTCCGCACGACACGCGGGATCAGATCGTGGATTTCGTCCGGCGTTGGTCGGAGAAGACCGAGATCGGCGCCGGGCGGTTCATCGGGTGGCTCGACATCACCGCCAGCAAGTTCTACGACTGGCGGGAACGCTACGGGAAGGTGAACGAGCACAACGGCTGGGTTCCCCGCGATTTCTGGCTGGAGGATTGGGAGAAGCAGGCCATCATCGGCTTTCATCTGAAGAACCCGCTGGAGGGCTACCGCCGACTGACGTTTATGATGCTCGACGCAGACATCGTGGCGGTGAGTCCGACTAGCGTATGGCGCGTGTTGGGGCAGGCGGGACTGTTGTCGAAGTGGAATGGCAAGCCGTCGAAGAAGGGCACGGGCTTTGAGCAGCCGCTGGCAGCGCATCAGCACTGGCATATCGACGTGTCGTACATCAACATCAGCGGGACGTTCTACTACCTGTGCAGCATTCTGGACGGCTGCAGTCGCTACATCGTGAACTGGGATCTGCAGGAGTCGATGACCGAGGCGGACATCGAGATCATCTTGGAGCGCGCCAAGGAACTCCACCCGGAAGCGCGGCCCCGAATCATCTCCGACAACGGGCCGCAGTTCATTGCCAAGGACTTCAAGGAATTCATTAGGGTCTCGGGCATGACCCACGTCAGAACCTCGCCCTACTATCCCCAATCGAACGGAAAAATCGAACGTTGGCACAAATCGCTAAAAGGAGAGTGCATCCGGCCGGGAACGCCGCTGTCGCTGGAGGATGCCCGGCGGCTGGTGGAGGGCTATGTCGATCATTCCAACAATGTTCGCCTGAACAGCGCGGTTGGCTACATTACCCCGAAGGACATGTTGGCCGGGCGGCAGCAGGAGATCAATGCCGAGAGGGATCAGAAGCTAGAGAAGGCGCGAAAACAGCGGCAGATTCGGCGCCAGTCGGCCGCGTGAAAGCCAAGAAGCTAGAACGCATCTCATAAATCTTATTCCGGCAACCCCATCTTCTCGCGCAGGGTTTTCAGACGCGGGTCGCCGCGCACGAACGCGAACTCCGGACTGTTCAGGGTAAAGCCCAGCCGAACGGGTCCGACGCGGGCCAAGCGTTCCAACCGCTCTATCGTGTGGTCCCTGTCGCCGAATCCCGCGAAGACCAAAGCGAGTTGATGCGGGCCGCGGCGGTCCGGGTGAAGAATCGGAGCTTCGGCAATGAGTTTCTCGGCTTCAGCCAGGCGCCCCGACTTTACATAGACGTATGCGAGATAACCCCACTCTTTGACTGAGCTCAGGACCTGGATTGCCTCGGCCGTCCGACCCTGGCCGAACCGGGCCCGGCCCAGGCATACCCGGCCCCACTCCCACTCGTCATCGGACGGCATCTTCTGAAATTGACTCGCGGCCTCATCATACTGGCCGGCTGTGAGGAGCACGTCACAAAGCTCGGAATGAGCCAGTGGCGAGAGCGGATCGCTTCGTACTGCCGCACGCGCTTCCTGTACCGCCTCCTGAATGCGGCCTAACGGCCAATAGTAGAAGCGAGAGTAGTGACCGTGCGTGGTCGAAGAATTGGGATCAATCTCGGTGGCCCGGCGAAAACTCTGTTCAGCCAGCTTCCATTGTCCGCGATTCGCGTAGGCCGTCCCCAGCGCGCTATGTGCTTCCGCGAGCAGCGGATCCAACCGAATCGCCGCTTCTGCCGCCGCTTGCATTTTCTGTAGTTTTTCGTCGCGATTGAGGTCTCCGGATTTCGAGAACGATTTCCACGCGTACGCCGCAGCGAGGCCGGCATAGGCCGGCGCTAACGAGGAGTCCTTGGCGATCGCCTTTTCGAAGAGGCCGATCACCTCGTCGTTTCCAGGGAACAGCCGCGTCATGGAAGCCCGCGCGTGCAGGTATAAATCGTAAGCTTCTTCGTTGGTCTCATAACGCCTCCGGCCGCGTCCCAGGTTCAACCGCAGGCTATTGACAATGCCTCGCGAAATCTCGTTTTGGACGGAGAGGACATCGGTCCACTCGGGCTCAAATATCCTGGACCAAATCGGAATATCGTCGCGCACTCGAACCAATCGGGCGTTGATCCGCACGTGTTGGCCGTCGCGCAGGATGGAACCCTCCAGGATGTAATCGGCTTGCAGTTGGCTGCCGGCCTCGTGCACGTTGCGCGGTTTGCCCTTAAGCGCAAAAGAAGAAGTCTGCGAGCGAACTGCCAAGCCTTCGATCATAGAGAGTTCGCTGATGATCTCGCTGGTCAGACCGTCGGCAAGATAGTCGTTGGCTGGATCTTGGCTCAAATTCACCAGCGGGAGAACGGCAATCGGGATGGTCGCAGTTTTGTGCACGGCCCACCAGACGCCGAGAGCGGTCGCGGCCACAACGCAACCGGCCAGGCATGCTGCGAGCCTAAGAAGGCGTTTGGGCTTGGCTTTCTGTAAGAGGGGGATCTGCTCAGGCCGCCGAAAAGTGGGTACGTAGCCGCCCTTGGGCAGCTCGATCACAAACGGACCCTGAACGCCCTCGGTCGAGTAGTATCTGCTCAGCCGTTCCCGAAGCCGCAGTGCTTCGGTGCGCACGGTGGAATCTTGTTTGGTATCGTAGTCGGGTCTCCGCCCAAAAACCTCCACACCGATAATAGATTCCTTCAGCTCGTTTTCGCGGCCCTCCAGTTGCTGTTCCACCACGAACCGGAGCAGCTTGGACACCCTCTCGGCGCGCGCAAAGCACGAGCTCGAAAGCACCCGTTCCAGTTCATCCCGGAGCGCTTGCCCGTTTTGCTGCGCGGCTGCCATCGGCTCTGAGCATACCTTTTGTTTCTAACGAAGTGCAAATGTTGTTACAACCCTCTGTAACCCTCCGCAGCTTGACGTCGCATCCAAAGGGGCTCTAAGCTCGAACCCATGACTCGAAGAGCTATCAGTGTGCCGCTTCTACTCGCCACGGTCTATTGCATCTCGGCCCGCGGGCAGGCGCCGGCAGCGACTCTCTACGTCGAACTTCAAAATGTCGTTGAGTACCAAGTGGACACCTCCGATCTTTCGAAATATGGAACGGATCCCAATGTCACTCCAGGCAAGATCGCCAAGGGGCTGGGAGTAGGGTGCGCGGGGGTCCCGATCATCGGGTATGGAGATATCGTGGCCGTAAACGGCCAGCCCGCAAGGGGCACATACGCGGTCCGAGGGATGGCGGTTTGCCTGACCCCCAATCCCGTACCGGGCGTGAACGGATCGAACGCAATCTCTGACACGACTTGGAATTCGGTGCGCGACGAGACGTACGAGATCCTGCAAAGCGACGGTATTACGCCAGTCGGAACTATTATGACGTACGGATTGAGTAGCGTAGGGCCGTCGCCCCCAGGACCGCCGGCCGGAAGGAGAAACTCCGCGATTACCGGCGGCACCGGTGCCTTCCTCGGTGCTCGAGGGCAAAGAGGCCAGAGTTCGTTGAGCGGGAACGTTCCCGAACGTACCGCGTCCATCACCGAGGATCCCGCGAAAAGGCGCCAAAACGGAGGAGGGCACCTCCTGACGGTTCTCTACGTGATCCCAATGTCTTGGCCGACGGTTGTGACCACTGCCGGCGGACCAGCCATCGTCCATTCCAGCGACTTCTCGCTGGTCAGCGCCTCCAAGCCGGCCGTGGCGGGCGAGATTCTGTCTCTGTTCGCTACCGGGCTCGGGCCGACCCGCACCAGCCTAACCCCGGGCCAGGCGTTCCCATCGACTCCTCTGGCGGTGGTCAACTCGCCCATTGATGTGACGGTCAACGGAAAGTCCGCAGAGGTGCTCGGGGCAGTCGGGTACCCCGGCGCCGTCGACGGCTACCAAGTGAACTTTCGCATCCCTCCGGAAACGGGCGCGGGGACTGCGACGATCCAGATCAGCTCCGCTTGGATTCCCGGCGCGCCTGTGAGCATTGCGATGAAATAACCCGTGGCCAATCGCCACGCCAAGTGCAGGCCGGCAAGAATGACCTACGCCCTCTCGGTCGTGTCCTGTTCGGCGGGAGGAACAAGCTCGTTTTCGAGCCCCGCGCAAGCCGGCCGAGCAGTGACGCCCACCTTGTTGATGGCGAGGAGGTTTGACGATGGTGTCGATGTTGCGATCGTTTATGCTTTTGGCGGGCCACGCTAAACGTGTGCTCTGCGCCGCGGTTATGACGTCCGTTTTGTCGTCTTCCGTCTTCGGCCAGACTTACACCATCAAGACGGCCGCCGGCGGCGGAATTCCGGTGGACATACCGGGTACGTCCTCCAGCCTCGGCCGGATCGACGGCGTTGCTACCGATCGGAGCGGCTGCTTGGCGGTGCCGTGTTCACCGGCGGTTTTCCCGAAAATTCAGGACGCCCGAGGAGAAATTTGGACGTAATCGGGGCACGAGCCGCGGCAGTCACGCGTTGCAAAGTGGGGGATATTGATTCCTACCCATCGCAATATGTTTCGGAGAAAACAAAATGAATTCATTTGCTTGCCAGTCAAATGGAAAGTGGCTTTCATCCCTTTGCGGAGGAACCGCAGTGGCCTGTCTTCTGCTGGCGGCTGCGTCGAGCGCATTCGCGCAACACATCTCCGTTGGAATTAAGGCCGGCGTGCCGCTCACCGGCCTGCTGAGAAGCAACTATGTCTCCGGGCGGTGTTGTGAGGAAGTTGCGACACAAACGAGGCGCTATACCATCGGTCCGGTAGTGGATATCGGGCTCCCGCTTGGATTCGGCGTCGAATTTGGCGCGTTGTACAAGCGCTTCGATCAGCAGTCCTATGCCGTCACCACTACCGGCTTCACCACAGACGATGAAACGGGTTACCCGATTCAGCAAACGGCCGGCATATCCGCCGTTGGCCATAGCTGGGAATTCGCCGTAGCCGTCCAATATCATTTTTTCAAGTCCGCGATACGACCCTACGTGGAAGGCGGCGTTTCCTTGAATCGTCTGAGCAACGTCTACAGTTTCCAGAATGTATCTATTAACTTTCGACAACTACCGTTTACCTTCGCTCCCCTGCGCGGCTCGTTCACTCGAGTTGGGCCGCTGTTCGGTATGGGCGTGGATGTCAAGCTTCACCGGATTCATGTGACGCCTGGGCTGCGCTTCACGTACTACAACAAATTGAGTTCGCTCACGGGCTGTGTCGCCGGGTGTACCAGCAATAAGTCTGTGGATATTCTCGTGGGCTTCACCTTCTGAGCTTCTGACAGGACGGCTGACAAGAGGAAGGCACGAAGACCGCGCTGGCCCCGCTGGTCGCAAATTGGACCCAACGGAAGATGGTGGTCCGACAGTCGCCGCCGTGAACGCGAGCCCCCCAAAACTGATCTCCTTTTTGAAACCAGTTGCAGTTTCAGCCGCTGTCCTGTACCTTCCCCCTGCATTGAGCCGTGGCGTCCCAGACTTGGTCGCCGAGAATCGCGGTATACTCGCTAACGGGCTACGCCAGATATCCATTTCAGGCTGAACCAGCACACAACGACAGCGCCATTGCTGCCAGGCTGGATAGTCGAAATGCGATTCTAATCATAAAACTTCCTATGTGACCACCTGCGTACGACACAAACCCGATAAAGGAGTGTAGTTTAAAGGGAGGGCCGACAGGAAAGGACTATTTTGAGGGTTCCAGGGCTCCTTACTGTTGCACGCTACACTGATCCCGTGAAAAATCTACCCTTGGCCATTGAAGAACACATCCTTTCCTGGGCCCGCCGAGCCGCCCTGAACCGGGGAACCACCGTCAACCAATTGGTCCACGAATACTTCACCAAGCGGGCAGCCCAAACCAGACTGCAAGAGTGCTATGTCCAGGGGACTTGCGAGTGTTGGTCCAAGGTCTTGGACAAGGGATGAGCTTCATGAACGAAGATGAGCGGAATCGTGTGGCAAGGTAGTTGCTCGACTGCTCATGAAAACCGATGCCTTGCGGCTGAGTACACAGGTGATGCAGGAGTTTTATGTTACGATGACCCGTGAATCGAAGGAACCGGCGTCCTCTCAAGAGACACTGGCATGCATGGACGACCTGAGTCACTGGCCGTTGTTGGCAATCAGAGACGCCTGCCTGAACCAGGATGCTTCGATTTCGTTTTGGGACGCGATCATTGTTGTGGCCGCGGCTCGCACAGGGGTCAAGCGCCTTTATACGGAGGATCTCAACCACGGCCAAACGGTTCCCGGTGTGGAGATCACAAATCCTTTTCTTGTTAAACAACGATGACTGGCCAAACCATCTCCCATTACCGGATCCTCGACAAGCTCGGCGAGGGCGGT
>JAENWC010000018.1 GCA_016650235.1 Terriglobia bacterium | reverse complement strand
GGAGATGTGTATAAGAGACAGACGCCGGATTGATCCCGGGCTTGCGATCGAACTCCTCTTTCGAAGTCCTGGCTTCCCAGTTCATGGTGCGCGTGTAATTGGTCAACGCTTCACCGCGCGGCCAATCGACGTTCCACCCCGATTCCTTCTGCTGGCCCACTATTCCGGCATAGCCTGCACCCGCGAGCGTCACGCACTTCAGGTTGCCGGTCCCGATGGCCTTGGCGGCTGCGCGCAAGACGGGCTCGGGATCAACGTAACCGGGCGCAAGCTGACCGGCCATCAGTGCCGGCAGGGCAATCAAGATCCACATTCGTTCTATCATGAGCAGATTTTACGCGATCCTGCTATCGCGGCAAAGTGAGGATCTGCTTGTCGGCGAGAAGACGGGCGCGCAGCCCCGCGTAATCGAGATCCTGCAGCGCGACCTTCGCATCCATCGCCTGAACAGCCGCGGTGGCGGCCGATTGGCCCAGCACCATGAAGACAGGCTCCATGCGAATGGACCCATACGCGATGTGGGAAGCGGCAAGACAAATTGTGACCAGCAGGTTCGAGGCCTCTTCCTTCGCAGGCACGATGGACCGGTAGCTGATCGGATACGGTTTGAATCCGCCCACCTGCACGTTGCCCTCGTTGCGCACCCAGCCATCGGCCGTTACATAGCGCTGGACATTGTGCGAGTCCATGCCGTACGCGCCCATTCCGACCGAATCCTCAGCCACCTGACGCGCGATGATGTGTTGCTCGGTCATCACGACCGGCGAAATCATGCGTCGCGCTTCCCGGATGTAGAGCTGCGTGGGCCACCCTCCGTTGCTCGTGAATTCATCCTTGGGAAGTCCCCATTGGCGGTAGTAGTTGCGCAGGCTTTCCGGAACCCGTGGATGATTCTGCAGCGTCCACATATAGCCCTTCTGATAGACCTCGTGGCGTTTGATAATACGGGCGCGGGTTTGGTAGTCGCCGTCGGGATAATCGTAGTTGGCGCCCATGTAATCAGTGGAGACCGCGCCGTGATTGTTGGTGTCGGTTTTCGCGTTGGGGATGGGATCGTACTTGCTGGCCGGGGGATGGTACTTGCCTGTTTCGGCAAAGCGCAGCAGCAGTTCGTGGTCGCGCTCCTCATATCCGGCTGGCTTGCCGATGGCGATGCGGTTCTCCGGCGCGTTGCTGAGACACATGCGGAAGCAGTAGGCCTGGATCAGCTTGTCGCCTTCCCCTTCGACGCCGGGCCCGTTTGGATTGATGATCGGGAGCAGGCCGCTGGCGGGATTACCGGGAATGATGTAGGGGGAGACCAGCGCGCCATCGGGGAACTGGTGTCCATGTTTGTGCGCCGCCTGCACGCCGTTGTAGCGCTCGCCATAAAGAGAGTTCGACTCACGGCCGGTGGTATAGCGGACGCCGGCTTTGGACATGAGATCGCCTTCATAGGTGGCGTCAATGAACATGCGGGCCGTGTAGCGTGCGCCGCCTTCCATCAAGATGGACTCGATGGCGTTGCCCCGCTTTCTGACGCCGCGGCCGGGCCGCAGATCGAGCCGTTGATTGAGGACGGCCTTGATTTTGTGTTCGGCGAGCATCTCACGGTAGACCTCCGAGGCGATCTTCGGTTCGAAGGTCCACATGGCATCTTCGGCGGCAACGTTGGAAGTGCGGCGGCTGGAAAAGTAATGTTCGCGTGTCTCGTGGACCCATGCGCCGGGACGCTCATACTTGGCTTTGATGCGGCGGTAGAACTCGCGCGAGATGCCGCCGATGACCTGCTTGTTGCCGATGTCGGTCCAACTGAGTCCGCCGGTAGTGAGGCCGCCGATGTGTGAACCGGGGTCGAGCAGGAGGACCGATTTGCCCATGCGTGAGGCCTGTATGGCGGCGGCGACGCCGGAGGATGTAGCTCCATAGATGACGATGTCGGCCTGACGCGGATCAGCAGCAAGAGCGGCAAGGCACAGGGAGAGTGTAAGGAGTAATCGCATGCTCATAAGCGCAAAGGGCGCTCGCCGCGCCACCAGGCTGGAGAGGAACACGGAACTTAGGGCCGCGGCGAGCAGCTCCGTTTTGCGCGTGTTCATTAGAAGGTCAGCCGCAATCCAAGTTGGATCGACCGGGCATTGAGGGAACTTGTGACCGCGCCGAAGTTGGCGTTGGTATTGACGCCCGCGCGGTTGGGGGTAAACGAAGTGTTCGGCGTGTTCAGGTTGACGCGGTTGAGGGCGTTGAAAAGTTCACCTCGGAATTCGAGGTTGACGCGCTCGCGGATGCGGAATTCCTTGAAGCCGGAAAACGCTACATCGAAGAGGCCTGGGCCGCGCGTGTTGGGAAGGGTGCGGCCGATGTTGCCGATGGTGAAGTCGGCCGGATTCCGGAAGGCCTCGGTGTCGAACCATTTTTGGGCGGTACGCTGGCCGCTGGGGAGCGACGGATCATAGAGGACATTGGGCCAGGCGATGCCGGTGAAGTTATTGGCGCCGCGAACCCGTATCGGGAATCCGGTCTGGATGGTTGCGATGCCGTTGACCTGCCAGCCTCCGAGGATGGCCTGTGTGGCCGAACTTGCGCCGGAGAGAAACTGCTTGCCTTTGCCGAAGGGGAGATCATAGACGCCGCTGATGACCAGACGCTGCGAGACGTCGTCGATATCGATGGCCCGTTCTAACCGGCGATTGAAACGGCCGAGGCGGAAATCACCGCCCCCGCCGCCGCTGCCGGCGCTGGCGAAAGAGTCGTTGATGAGCTTGCCATTGGTGTAGGAGGTAAGCACGCTGAGGTCGTTCGAGAATCGCTTTTCGACGGTGACTTGCAGGGAATGATACGTGCTGGAGGCGCTGTGACCCGCCAGCGTGCCGACACCTGAATAGTCGGGGTAAGGCCGTAGCAGTTGGGAGCGGGGGACGGTGGCGCCGGAGATGCCGCCGGTGGTGATCTGGCGAAAGAACGGATTGGGAACCTGATCCTGGAGCGAAAGGCCGAGGGAGAAAAAGGCTGGGTCCATCTGATTAAGATCGTAATCGCCGCCGAAGAGTTTGACGCCGCGATTGCCGGCGTAGCTGACCGTGGCCACCCAGTTGCCAATGATCTGGCGTTGCACGGTGAGGTTCCATTGCTGGATGTAAGGCGTCTGGACATTGTAGTCCTGATAGCGGACAGCCAAGCCGCGAAAAGCGGAGGGTCCGCCCGCGGCCCCGAGCGGCTGAAGGATGGCGGTGGGTCCGGCGCTGAACTGGAACGCCTTGAAGGGGCCGGAGGTGGGAGCGACGAAGGGAGTGACCACTTCAAAGCCGAGTGAATTGGAACCATCGCCCGAAGTATCGGTGGATTCCGAGAGCAAGTAGATAAGACCGTAGCCGCCGCGGATGGCGGTCTTGCCATTGCCGGTGAGGTCATAGGCGAAGCCAAAGCGCGGGCCGAAGTTCTGGTAATCACGGCCGACGAAGGTGCGTGGCGCGGTTGTGCCTGCGTAGGCGAGCACGCCGGGGAGGCGGGTCTCGGGATTGGTGAGGAAGGGATCGAAGTTGGAGTGTTTGTCGTGGCGTTCCACGGGGCCGGAGGCGAGGTCATAGCGCAGACCGAAGTTCAGCGTGAGGCGCGGGGTGAGTTTGAAATCATCCTGGACGTAGCTGCCGTGGGACCAGTTGTGGAAGGAGAAGAACGGTCGTATGCCGAGCTGGCCGCTGGAAACCTCACCGAGCAGGAAAGTGGCGAGGCCGACGCCGGTGCCGGCGGGGACTTGCGGATTGTTCGTGAGTCCAGCAGTGAAGTTGAAGAGGCCGGATGGGTTGAGGCGGTTGACCCAATTGAGCCGGAGAAAGCGCTGGTCGACGCCGAATTTGAGCTGGTGCCGGCCGCGGACCCAGGTGAGCGAGTCGGCAAACTGAATGGAATGCTGGGCGCGTTTGCCGCCGGAAAAGCCGTCGGAACCGATGGAAATGAGGCCGCCGATGGTGACCGGCGGGAACTGATCCTGCGGGATGATTTTGGGGTAGCCGAGTTTCTCGGGCCAACCCTGGTCAAAGCTGGGGTGGAGGAAGGGGAGGAACTGGCGCGTAGCGTTGGCCTTGAACTCATTGATGACCGTGGGGGAGAAGACGTGCGTTTCGGTGAAGATGAAGTTGTGATTATCGCGCTGGTCGTTGCGGGCGTTGGGGTCCGCCGGGCCGAGACCGAACCCTTTGTCCTGGCGGGTATTGCGTGTTCCGGAATAGCGGAAGAAGGTGCTGTCTTTATCGGTGAAGCGGTGATCGACGCGGATGTTGGTGACGCCTTGATCCGAGGGGGAACTGGGGAGGCCGAGGAAGTTGAGCGAGTTGGTGAACGGGTCAGACGGCGCCTGGTTGGCAAGCGGCATGAATTCGAGAACGCGTTGGGCGAGGGGATCAAAGCGGTTTCTGGGGACAATGTTGCCCGGAAAAAGTTCACGCACAAAGCCGGAGCCGTTCGGATTGGCGCGCGTGGTGGCGGGGTCGTAGATGGGGAGGAGGACACCGCGGCCGTCGCGCGTATTGGAGAAGTCGCCGCCGCGCTCCTGGGCTGTTGCTACGGTGCTGCGGCGGAGCGTGGCGCTGCGATGCTTCCATTGCTCATAGCCAAAGTAGAAGAAGGTCTTGTTGCGGCCGTCGTATATCTTTGGGATGCGGACGGGTCCGCCCACGGTGCCGCCGTACTGGTTGTAACGCAGGACAGGCTTGATGCGGCCGGTGATGGGGTCGCGCTGTGTGGCATAGGCGTTGCGGGCATCGAGAGCGTCGTTGCGGAAGAACTCGTAGAGCGAGCCGTGGAATACATTGGTGCCGGACTTGGTGACGACGTTGACGACGCCGCCGCTGGTTTGACCATATTCGGCCTTGAGGGAATTGGTTTCCACCTTGAACTCTTCCACCACGTCGACCATCGGGACAACGGAGATCTCGTTGTGGACCGGAACGGTATTGGAGCCGCCGTCGAGGAAGAACTGGTTGCCATAGATGGGTCCGCCGTTGAAGCGAATCTGGGAGAAGTTCTGATTGGCGATTTCGGCGAAGCCGTCCTGATTGTTGAAACGGGGCTGCACGCCGGCGACGAGTTTCACAAGGTTGAAGACGTGGCGTCCGTTGAGGGGGAGCTGTTCGATGCGCTGGCGCTCGACGACGGTGCCGAGCGAGGACTCCTCGGTGGTCACACGCGACACCTGGCCGGACACAGTGA
The DNA here is from genome assembly GCA_016650235.1 of Terriglobia bacterium. Taxonomy (GTDB): domain Bacteria; phylum Acidobacteriota; class Terriglobia; order Bryobacterales; family Bryobacteraceae; genus VFZE01. The sequence continues at coordinate 4,427 of JAENWC010000018.1, read as the reverse complement.
CGGTTTCTGTTGCCGCTCCAATGTCGAGTGTAATGTCGAGCCGGAGGCGCTGCGAAACCTCGAGGACGATATCGGTGCGCCGGAAAGTCTTGAAGCCCGTGACCGTGGCCGAGACCTCGAAGCCGCCCACGGGAAGCGACGGGATGACGAAGGTACCGTCGCCGGACGAGGTTCCTTTGTAGGTCAAGTTGGTGCCTGTGTGTTTTGCCACCACATCGACGCCGGGAACCCGGGCCCCCGAGGCGTCGGAAATGGTGCCGGTGATGGTGCCCTTGGGCGACTGTGCCAGTAGCGAGACGCTCAAGAGAAATGCGGCGGTGCAGGGGCGATTCAGCATGTGAGCATTATACTGGAACACCATGACGAACTCGATGGGATTACTGCTGGTGGCGTTGTCGCACTGCATCGGCTGGGCGGTACGCGGGAATTGGGGGCACGAAAATGGGGCCATGATTCCCGGCGCGTTGTCGGCGCTGGCGCTGGTGGCTTGTTCGGGACGTGCGAATTGGATGCGGCGCGCGGCCTGGTTCGGATTCTTCGGAGCGCTGGGGTGGAGCTTCGGGGGATCGATGTCATACGGGATTGTGATCGGCTACACCAAGTCCGGCGTGGGCGCGACGGTTGCCTACGGGTTGGCAATGCTGTTCGTGATCGGGTTTCTTTGGGGAGCGGTGGGCGGTGCGGCAGTGGCAATGACGGCTTCGTTTGAGGATCGGCGGTTGCGGGACTTCTTCCCGCCGTTGATCGTCGTGTTTTGCGTGTGGGCGGTTTGGGAGTGGCTGGAGATGGGCGGGCCGAACTGGTTCGACAGCGATTGGGTTGGGGTGGGGCTGCTGCTGTTGAGCGTGTCGGGTCATTGCTTGTGGAAGCGGAGCGTGAGCGACGCGGCGCGGCTGATGCTGCGAATGGGCGTGGGGTGGTTTGCCGGGATGCTGGTGCTGGTGCAGGTGATGGGACTGCACATGACGCCGCCGCGGAGCGACAACTGGGCTGGAAGTGTTGGGATGGCGGCCGCGATGCTGGCGTGGTTCTGGAGACGGGGGGAGCTTGAGATCGTGCGCGTGTCCCTGATCACGGCGCTTTTTTCAGGGGCTGGGTTTGCGTTGGGGGATCTGTTTCAGGTTCTGGGGCCATCCACTGGGATCACGACCAACTGGTGGAGTCTCATGGAGCAGAGCTTCGGGTTCATTGCGGGGGCAGGGTTATGGATCGCGATGCGTCCGCTCATGGGGGCGGAGCGCCGCGAGGAAGAGGGGATGGATTGGAGCCATGGATTTGCCGTGTGGTTTCTGTTGGTGGTGATGACCTACGTGAACATCCGGAAGAATGTGACCACGGCGTGGCTGAAGAACCAAGTGATGCCGGAGGCTTGGTGGGGGCTGTCGGCGGACGCCTGGTTCCATGTGGCCTATTTTCTGCTGGCTCTGACGGTCACGGCGTTGGTGGTGCGGCATTGGAGGAGCGCTCTGGCTGTGGTACCGGCAAGTTGGCTCGGAAGGACGCAGGCCCTGTATGTGGTGGTGTTGTGGTGGATCGTGTTGGGCAACCTTTCACGCGTGTTGCCGTTTCCGCCGGCCCGGATGGTCACTGAGGGATTCGTGCTGGTGTATGCGTGCGTGTGTACTGTGGGGGTGCTTTGGGTTAGTGAATCCCGGCCAGTTCCTGGAGCAGGTGCCAGTTGTCGAGGCGGTCCTGTTGGGCGATGATCATTTCGGGGCTGGGGTTGCCTTCCTTGTCGAAGTGCTTGGAGAAGCGGCCTTCGGAGCGGGCAAAATAGATAAAGTCGATGGGTTCGCCGGTCTTGGGGTGGACGTACCAGTCGTCTTTGACGTTGGGGTTGCCGGTGAGGCTGAGGCGGTCCTTGATGCGCGGCCCTTTGCGCGGATCGTAGATAAAGACGGGGAAGGAACGGGAATCGGCGGCGAGCTTTGCCTGGTGTTCGGCCATGTTGTCGCCGACGCCGTGTTCGGGCTGGCAAGTAGTGAAGCAGTTGATGACGGCCGGTCCGGGGAAGGCGTTGGCTTCCATGACGGCCTTGTAGAAATGGTTCATGTGGGCGGCTGTGGTTTGAGCCACGTAGACGTCCTTGTGCATCATGCAGATGTTGGCGAGCTCCTTGCGGTGCTCGCGCTTTCCATGACCGGTTTTGCCATGGGCGGCCATCTTGGCCTCCTGGCCGAAGAAGGAACTGGTGGAAGCTTGGCCGCCGGTGTTGGAGTAGACCTGGGTGTCGAGGACGATCACCTTGATGTCCATGCCGGAGGCGAGCATGCGGGAAAGGGACTGGAAGCCGATGTCGTTCATGGCTCCGTCGCCGCCGATGACCCAGAGACGCTTGTTGTGCCAGCCCATCTGGTCCCAGCGGGCGCGGACACCCATGGCGTCGGCGGGCGCGTTTTCAAACAGGGAATTGGTCCAGGGGACCAGGTAGGGATTGTAAGGATAGGTGGACGTATAGACGGTATTGCAGCCGGTGGCGGCGACGATGCCGATATTTTCCGGGCCGTAGACAAAGCCGGTGGCGGCCAGGAACATGCGGAGCACGGTGGCCTCGCCGCAGCCCATGCAGGAGCCGGCTCCGCCGACATAGAGCAGCGAGTTAGCGCTGAGCATCATGTCAACCAGGGACTTCTCATTGATGAACTTCCTGGGCGTGTCGGGCATGCGCTGATAGAAGTTGAACGCCTTTTTATACCAGTCGAGCGTGTTTTCTTCCTTGCGGATCATCTTGAGCGCGGCGTGGGTGCCGCAGGCATCGACGCACTCGGCGCAGCCCTTGCACTTGGTGGGATCGATGAAGATACCGAAAGTGCCGCCGCCGGAGCCCTTGCGCTCGGGGACGGTCCAATACTTGTTGGTCTCGGCCCACTGGTTCTTGATGGACTCGCGGAGTTCAGGGTCGGTGATGGATTCGAGCTTCGCGGCAAGTGCGGCGGGCTCGGCGACTTTGCCGAGGATGGCGGTGTCCGGGCACTGTGTGACGCAATCCATGCAGCCGACGCACATGTTGGGGATGAACTCGGGGATGTCGGGAGCGATGTAACTGAAGTCGCGCAGGACGCCGGTGCCGGCGGGGACCACGCTGCGGGCCGATTGGAAGTCGGCTTCGAGTTCGATTTCCGCGGTGCCGTTATTGTAAGCGGCGACGACGCGGGAATTGAAGTCGTCGGCGTCCACAATGTTCATCTGGAAGTCACGAATGCGGGCGGAGAGTGGCGTTGGTTCGGTCATTAGACAATCCTCAGGGCCGCGTTCGCGCGGTCAGCCGTTGCGGTTTGTTGCATGATTTCCGCTGGGATCTCGATTAATTCCGAGAATCCGCGGTGAACGGCTTGCAGGTTATCCTGAACGACGCGATCGCCTCGTTTGCCGAAGTATTTTCGGAGCGAGTTTTCCACTCCTTCAAACAATGTGGTATCGGTGATCCCGGAAGCCTCGCGGAAGGGAGTGACGCGGAGGAATACGCCGAGCAGCACGATGCCTTGCATGCGCTGCTGGAGGTCGGCGAGACTGGAAACTTCCTTGGCGATGCTGACCGTATCGAGCGCGAACAGGCGCGCCTTCCGCTCCAGCATGCGAGCTCGCGCCCAGGTGGGGATGGAGCCCCAGACGGCGGCAGGCTCTATGAACGGGCTTTGCACGAAGACGATGCCGCCCGGGGAGAGGCCGGACAACGGGTTGCCGAGGTTGAAGGCATTGACGTCGTTGAGGACGATGAATTCGACGTGTTCGAGTTCAGAATGGCTGCGGACGCGGCTATCGGCGATGGTGAGGTAGTAGGTGGTGGGGAGTCCCTTTTTCTCGGAGCCGTATTTGGGGTAGGCCTGCACGGTGCAGCCGAACACTTCGCCGCCGATGGTGGCGATGACCTTGTTGGTGGTGACCGAACCGAAGCCGCCGACGGAGTGGCCGCGCATGGAGAAGGTGCCGGCAGGGCGCGTGTCGGGATCGGACTTGGGCACGAGTGCGGAGGCATGTTTGATGCCGAGGCTGAAGTAGTGGCGCGGGGCATCGGAGAGCATGTTCTCGACCACGGCGATGAAGTCGCCGGCGCGGACGTCTCTGCTGCCGAGACCGGCCGAGCCGCCGTAGAATTTCGGCATGTGATCGAGCGCGGGATAGCCGGGAACGCCGGTGATGGCGTCGGCGAAGCTGGCCTTGAGTTCGCAGAGTTGGGGGTTGGACTGCTGCATGGGGATGTCGAGCCGCTCGAGGACGGAGATGCCCTTGACGTGCTTGAGCGCGTCGACGATCTGGGTGGAGGGCCAGGGGCGGAAGGCGGTGACGTGGAGGAGACCGACCTTGATCCCCATGTTTTCGCGAATATAATCGACGGCCTCTTCGGCGGTTTCCATCATGCAGCCGGAGCCGACGATGGCGTAGTCGGCGTCGTCGAGGCGGTAAGGCATGACGAGATCGTAGCGGCG
>JAENWC010000017.1 GCA_016650235.1 Terriglobia bacterium | reverse complement strand
CTGTGGTTGGCTGCATGAGCGTTGCGGCCGATTCCCATGATTGGTTCGTAAGATGAGCCTGGTTTGAGGACATGGCTTCCACCTTGGGAACTGGCAGCATTGCAGCCGGGGATGCCAGTGCGGGCAGAGCGCCGTCCGCCTTGGGCGGCGACTTCGTCCTCCGGGTGGGTTCCGCAAATTCGACCGGATGGATTTGTGAGCGGGGCGCCGCCGCCATCGCAGGACGGGACGGCCTGACTTTGGCGGGTGAGGCGGCGGGTGGGTCCAAGGCCGCCTTGGGCGGCTCTGCCGGGGAGGTCCCCGGTGGTAATGGTTGCAGATCCGGAACCGCGAAAGCGGACTTGCCGGCAGCCGGGGTGCGCTTCACCACCTGCTTCTCCTGCTGGTAGAACAGACGAGTGCCGTAGGACAACAACGAGACCAACAGAATGCCCACCACAAGGCCCATCGCCCATGACACCGGCGCCGCGGCCCTGACGGTCCAACGGTTCTTGCGAACCGGCGCCGCCGGCGCTGCTTCCTTCGGTATCGCGCGCCGTATCGCGCGTGCGGGAGCACCACCCGGCATCATCACGCGCGCCAACTCTTCCAGAAACTCGGCCGCGGAAGCGAACCTCTGCTCCGGCTCCTTGGACATCGCTTTGAGGATCGCGTCGGAGATTTCAACCGGTAATGCGCTATTGAACCGGACGGGCGGAATGGGCGGCGTCATCACGTGCGCCTGCATGACGTCAAAGGCATTGTCCCCGGGGAACGGCTTGCGCGCCGTCACCGCCTCATAAAGTACCGCTCCACATGCGTACAGATCTGAGCGCGCCTCTGCCCGGTCGGCCCCCTTCACCTGCTCAGGGGCCATATAGTGGACCGACCCGAACACGCAGCCGGTCAGTGTGAACCGCGGGTCCGATGCCACACAGGCCAAGCCGAAATCAGTGATCTTGATTCTTCCATCCGGCCCAACAATGATGTTGGCAGGGGAAACGTCGCGGTGGATCACGCCTTTCGCGTGTGCATAGCTCAACGCCGACAGCACTTGCCGGATGATCCTGACACCTTCGCGCCACTCGGGTGCGCCGTGTTCCATCAAGCTGGACAGGGGCTGGCCGGCCACCAGTTCCATCACCATCACCAGTTGCTCTTCCCAGCAAAAAGCGTTGTGGACCGCCGCAATTTGTGGATGACTCAAACTAGCCTGTACGCGGATCTCGCGCAAAAACCGCTGCGCAACCTCCTCCTCCCGCAGCGAAACCCCGGCCAACACCTTCATGGCCTCCTGCCGCTGTGTGAGGACATGTTCCACCCGGAAGACCCGGCCCACTGCGCCTCGCCCCAACTCTTCCTTAATCCTGTAGTCGCCGACCGTTTCCCCTACTCGCATGGATCCTCTCTCATCGGACACTTCAGGACTGAACTACCAGCAATACGGAAGCCACCATCACGAAAATCCCAAAGCTCAGCAGTATCATCTCTCTCACGCCAAAGCCCAGTCCGGCCAAGTCCGGCGGCAAGGAGTCTTGCGTTTCCGGAGACCCGGTCATACGGACACCGGGCAGCGTGGGACGGCGCGGCTCGACATGGTGAGCCGGGAGACGCACCTGCGGGGCGCTGGCAACCGGCATCGCCTCCGGGCTGGCCATCACCTCCACCACTACTGGCACCGGCATGGGCGCGGACGCAGGCTCTGCGGCGGCTTCCATCGCCGCTGCCGGCGCCACCTCCGGCACCAGGACAGTTTCCTCTTGCAAGGCCGCCGGTGACCGCAGCGCCTCCGCAAAGGCAGCCGCATTCTGATACCGGTCCGCCGGATTCTTCGCCATCGCCCGCAATATCGCGGCCTCCACCTCCTCAGGAATCTCCTGGTTCAAAGAGCGAGGCGTCGCGGGCGCCGTGTTTACATGCGCCATCATGATGTCGAACAGGCTCTTGGACTCGAAGGGCCGTTTGCCGGTCAGCGCCTCGTAAAGTACAACCCCAAATGAGTACAGGTCGCTGCGCGCATCCGGAGACTCCACGCCGCGCACCTGCTCGGGCGAGATGTATTGCACCTGCCCCAATGAGGTGCCCATTTGGGTCAACGTCGCATCCACCGAGCCTTTGGCTAACTGGAATCCAGTGAGCTTGAGCTTGCCATCAGGAGTGACAATCAGGTTCGCTGGCCGCACATCCCGATGTACGATGCCCGCTTCGTGTGCATGGCCCAGCGCCTCCAGCGCCTGCACGGCGAAAGACAAGGCCTCCTCCGCCGGCAGCGGCCCAAGCTCGATCCGCCCGTCCAATGTCGAACCTTCCACCAGTTCGGTCAGAATTACGTAGTGGCCGGCAAGCAGCATCGCAGAGTAGAACTCCACTATGTTGGGATGCTTCAACCTCGACAGCAAGTTGGACTCGCGCAGAAATCTTTCTTCCTGCTCCGGATCCTCCTCCACTGTCGCTGACAACACACGCATCAGTTCCATGCGCTCCAGCCGGTGGTTCCTCACCCGATAGGCCACGCCGGCGCGCGAACTGTTCTCTATATCGATAATCTCGTAGTCGCCGTATGTCTTCCCCAATTCCAGTGCCATCGGAAGATCCTTTCCAAGTCGAAAGCGAACCTTTTCAGGATCAGTCTAGGGTGGAACTGCATCCCTATCAATACAACGGCTACCTTATTGCGCTTGAGCGGATGCCTAATGGTTTCCTAGGAAGCCCTTTAGCGCAAAAGTCCTGGGTGGGGAGGGATTTACAGTAGGGGCGCGCCGTAAGCTATTGAGAATAACGTCTGGCCAGATCGTTCAGCTTCACCATCAGCTTCGGTACCATCACCGCGGCATTATCCTTGGCTTCGTACTCCAGCGCCATGTATCCGCGGTAGCCGCTCGCGGCCAGCATCTTGGTCAGCCGATCCCAATCGGCCTCCTGCCGTTCGCCATTCTCTCCACGGATCTCGGTCTTGAACTGCACATTCGCCGCATAGGGCAGGATCATCTCGATCTGCCGGTACGCGTCCCGCTCGAAGTTGCCCGTATCCAGATTCACTGCCGCCCATGGGGAACCAACAGCCTTCACAATTCCTACGATCCGCTCGGCGCGCGAGGTGATGCCGCCGTGGTTCTCTAGCCCCAGGATCACGCCGCGTGATCCGGCATACTCAGCGCCACGCCGCAGCACTTCCGTAGCCCAACCCGCCGCGCGGTCCTCGCTTTCCCCCTTCGGAACAGTGCCGCCGAACACGCGTATGTGACCGGCGCCCAATTTCGCCGCCACGTCCACCCACTTCCTGACGTCGGCCACTTCCTTGTCGCGCAGCTCCTGTGTCGGCTGGCACATGTTGGTGCGCACCGAGATGCTATAGATTTCCACGCCATTGCGATAGGCCAAGCCGCGCAGGGGAAGCAGGAACTCATCAAAGGTGGACGGGAACCAATAAACCGTAAGGTCCAGTCCGTCCACGCCCGTGTCCACGGCCAAGTGCACAAGGTCGTCGTAGTTCATGCTCTTCTTGGCGAGGGCATCGCGGAAGGAGTAGGCGCAGATGGCGGTGCGCAACCGCGGCTTCTTGGCTTCCAGCGCCGCCGCCAGACCAGCCCCACCAGCAACCTTAAGTAACATGCGTCGGTTCATGCCGACATTGTAGCGCCAAATCAGGCTCACTATTGCGAGACTGGTCCGGCCGATGCCGGGGTGCTTGGCGGCAGGCGGAACTTTCATGCCGGGAAACATCTGATGCTTCCGCGCGAAAGGGCCCGCACGCCCGCGCCGCCGCAGCTTGACATTCACCCTCGCAATCAACTATCAAGGTCAATCACCTATGTGGCAGCAAAACTATACCCCCATCTCAGATAGCCTCGGCCTTTCCACTCTTGTAGCGGCTCTGCCGATCTTCGTGCTTCTATACTTGATCGGTATCAGGCGAAAGCCGGCTTGGATCGCGGCCCTCAGCGGACTCTTCGCCGCGATCGTGGTCGCCATCGCCGCCTACGGCATGCCGGCCGCCACCATGGTCAGCTCCGTGGCCTACGGCGCGGCCTTTGGTCTGTTTCCTATCGGCTGGATCGTCTACTGGGCCATCGTGCTCTACCGCATCACCGTGGACACCGGAAAATTCGAGATCATCAAGGACTCCATCGGCGGCCTCACCGATGACCGCCGCCTACAGGCCCTCCTCATCGCCTTCGCTCTCGGAGCCTTCATTGAAGGAGCCGCCGGGTTTGGCACGCCCGTCGCCGTTGCCGCCGCCATGATGACCGGGCTTGGATTCTCACCCTTCTATGCCGCCGGAATCTGTCTGCTCGCCAACACCGCTCCGGTGGCATTCGGGTCTATCGGAATTCCCATTTTCACGCTGGCCGGCATCACCGGCCTTCCGCTCCAGGAGCTGAGCGCGTGGGTCGGCCGCATCTGTGCGCCCGTCTCGCTGTTCATCCCCGCCTACCTGATGCTGGTGATGGGCGGCTGGCGCGCTCTACGCGGGGTCCTGCCCGCCGCCGCCCTCTGCGGCGTCGCTTTCGCAGGCACGCAGTTCACTGTCTCCAACTATATTGGCCCTCAACTCACCGACATTCTCAGCTCGCTGGCCGCCATCCTCTCCCTCATCATCGTCCTCAAGGTATGGAAACCCACCGATACCTTCACATTGGATCCGAGCGTCGCCAGTGCAACGGCCACCACCCTGAAACGTCACGGTGCCGGGCCCACATTGCTCGCCTGGTCCCCCTACCTTTACCTGGTGTTCTTTGTGCTCCTTTGGGGCAACAATTCCATCAAGGCCTTTCTCAACCAGGTGACCGTCAAGATCCCTTGGCCCGGTCTCCACAACATGGTGGAGCGCATCCCGCCCGCAGTGGCCACTGCCTCCCCTTACGCCGCCGAGTTCACTTTCAATTTCTTCACTGCGGCCGGCACCGCCTGCCTGTTTGCCACCCTCGCATCCATGATCACCCTCCGCCTCTCGCCCGCTAAATATATCGGAGTCCTGGCCGCCACCGGAAAACAGTTGTTCCTCAGCATGGTCACCATCGCCAGCGTCCTGGGCCTTGCATTCCTCATGAACTATTGCGGCGCAACCGCCACGCTGGGACTCGCCTTTGCCGCCACCGGCGTGCTGTTCCCCTTCTTTAGCGCACTGCTCGGATGGCTGGGTGTTTTTCTCACCGGTAGCGACACGTCCGCCAACGCTCTGTTCGGCAACCTGCAAGTGGTTGCCGCCACCAAGCTCCATCTCGATCCCGTCCTCATGGCCTCGGCCAATTCTGCCGGTGGCGTCATGGGCAAGATGATCAGCCTGCAAAGCATCGCTGTTGCCGCCGCCGCCACCAGCATGCCCCCCCACGACGAGGCCAAATTGTTCCGGTTCACCATGCGGCATAGTATCTTCCTTGCCTCCGTGCTTGGACTCATTACTGTCGTTTACGCGTACCTGTTGTAAAGGAGAATCCGATGTTTGCACCGGCGCTCCTCCATTCCGTGAGCTATTCCGGCTCCTGGGGGCAAGCTTTCCTCACTCTCGAGCAGTTCATCGCAAAAGCGGCTGACCTCGGTTTCCAGGGCGTCATGCTGATGGCCAAACGCCCTCACCTGAGTCCGCTCGATTTCCAGGCCCATCAGCGCGCCCGCCTGCGGCGCCAACTGGAACAGCTCGGCCTGAAAACGGTTTGCCTCGCCGGCTATACCAATTTCACCGCCGATCTGGAACACACAGAGATCCCTCATCGCGAAATTCAAACCCAATATGTCCTCGAACTGGCACGCCTCGCCTCCGACCTCGGCGGCGGCCTCGTGCGTGTTTTCACTGGATATGAAAACCCGGCTTCTTCGTTTCTCCCGCAATGGAATCTCGTCATCGCCTCTCTCAAGGAGTGCGCGCAACGGATTGCCCCGCTCGGTGTCACCCTCGGCGTCCAGAATCACCACGACATCGGTGTCGGCCACGAGAGTATGTACGATCTCATCCGGGCCGTGGACGAACCTAATTGCAAGGCCCTGTTCGACGCCTGGGCACCCGCCCTGCAGGGGGAGGACCTCGCCGTGTCCGCCGCGTGTTTGGCCCCTCTCATGGTGCATACCACTGTCGCTGACTATCAACTCCGCCCGCGCTATCAGTACGTCCCGGCTCTCGTGAATTACCAGGCCAAGACGCCCTACGTGCAGGCGGTCCCCATGGGAGACGGTTTCATCGACTACAAGGCGTTCCTGACCGCTTTGGCCGAACATGGGTTTTCCGGCAGCATTGCCTATGAAATGTGCTCCCCGCTGCTGGGCGGTGGTGGTTTGGAGAACCTCGATTCCTACGCCCGCAAATTCCTGCAATACTTAGAGCAGCTTCGGAACCCGATCGCAGGAATGTCTTAATTTAATAAATTTTCTTGTCCGGCAGTACGATTGCCACTTGACCCACGCCTCCCGTTTAGATTAGGCTGCAATCGGGGAGTCCAACCAAATCGGGAAGGTAGACTTTTGGTCGTCTTAATGTTTGGCCCGCCAGGTAGCGGGAAAGGAACGCAAGCTCGCAGGTTAAGCCAGTGGCTGGGGGTGAGCACCATCGCGACCGGAGATCTTCTCCGTGCCGAGGCCGCTGCCGGTACCGAACTGGGCCGGGAATTGGCGTTGCTGCTGGCCTCGGGCCAGTTCGCCAGCGACGAGCATGTAAACCGCATAGTGCAGGCGCGGATGGCGCGCATCAGTGGGGATGGGGTGATTCTGGACGGCTACCCGCGCACGGTGAACCAGGCGCGGTTCCTGGAACAACTTCTGAGCGAACGCGGCTTGGGCACCCCCTACATTCTCCACCTCGACGTGCCAGCCGAAGTTATTGTTGAGCGGTTATCGACGCGGCGTCACTGCGCCTCCTGCGGGCTGGTCTACAATCTACTGGTCCATCTGCCGAAGGTGGCGGGCATATGCGACGGCTGCGGCGCCGGCTTATCGGTGCGCCATGACGATGAATCAGTGGTCATACGGAGGCGGCTGCAGGATTATTGTGATCAGACCGGTCCGGTGCTTGCGCACTACACCAGCAACTGCTTCACAATCGACGGCAACCGCCAGCCCGATGAGGTTTTTCGGATGGCGCAAGACATACTCGATCCCAATAAAACCCGCCGCAATGGCCTTCACTAAAGTGCCTGGCCAAGTGTCCCATGCACACCTTGAGTGCTTGCTACTTTCAGCCGAGCCTGCGCACATCTTGGGTGCGTGACCATACGCATCTGGGTGTTACCACCCGCCTCGCGCGAATGCCAACAAGACCAAGTTGATGAAAACAAACGTCGCTAAGTTTGGCACCGAATATGCACCTATAGAGGACAACATAAGTCGTCATCGACTTTACATCCCGGCGGCGAGACCCAGCTCGCCGCCAGCCCCTCTGAGCGAGACCCCGGGTTCCCAGCCCGGGGTCTTCTTTTTCTCTACAGTTTCCGTGCCTCCAGCCGAAAGCGTTCCAGGCCCCTTCTAAGTCTAAGCAACACGCGCAAAACGGAGCTGCCCGCCGCGAACCTAAGCCTCGTGTTCCTCTGGGGTTTGGTGGCGCGTCGAGAGCCCTTTTGCGCTTCTAAGCCGAGGCTTTCCGCCTCGTCAGCGGAATCGCAGCGTCGAAAT
>JAENWC010000016.1 GCA_016650235.1 Terriglobia bacterium | reverse complement strand
CCACCGAGCACGTTGCCCGCGTCGTTGTTGCCGCCGCCGCCGGTGACTCCCGGCAGCAGACCTACAAAGCCGAGCGGAGATCGAGGCGCATTTCCCATTGCCAGCGGCAGAGCCGTGTACAGGTCCTGGCGAATCGTCTGTCCCATCCGCACGTCATCGGTATTCAACGCGGGCGCGACATCGGAGACGGTAACCTGTGTCGCTGTTTCGCCTACTTGCAGATTCACATCGACCGTCACGACGGTCAAAGCGTCGACGTGCACGTTCTGTCGAACGGTCGTCTGGAAGCCGGCGGCGCTGACGGCGACGTTGTAATCGCCGACGGGCAGCGGAGAGATTGAGTACACTCCCGCAGCCGTGGTTTCCCGCGCGCTTTTTACGCCCGTTGCGATGTGGGTGGCGACGACCATCGCGGAGGGAACGACGGCGCCGGTTTGGTCGGAAACCACTCCCTGTATGGATCCGCCGCCGCCGATTTGCGCCGCCGACGGAATTGCGAGCGCCATGATCACAGCGCCAAACCAACCAACATGTGCATTGTGCATAATAAAACCCCTAACAAAGTATACTGCGCGGTTATTCAGTAATGCGTGTGATTGGCTACTTTGCGCTGGTATTGATAACCACGCTTGACAGGCTTCGGCTTCGCGTGTTTATACCCGTAAACCAGGAGGCTGCCACCTCCGCGCGCGATCACTTGCTCCGAGCCGGCGCCCATGAAATCGAACATGTGATAGACGTCCTGCTTGAAATACAGCACGCCCTTGCCTTGCTCGTTCAATCGGAACTTGTACCAGAACAACTCTTCCACGCCGTCGCCCTTCCAGTCGCCTTTTACAAAATCAGGATTGCCGTTCAGCGGATTGGCGGGCCATTTGGAGAGGAGGTTCCCGCGCGCATCAAACCAGTGCACCTGCCCGCCGAGGCCGGCCTCCCCGTTCCTCGCGTAGGTTCTGGCGTTGACAGCGATCTGTGGAGGCGGAACGCCGCGCCGGAAGTTTCCCACCTCGAGTTGCTGCGTGTGCTCGGCGGCATGCCGCCACAACAGTTCGCCGGTGAGCGCGCGGAAGACCATGACGCCGAACTCGCTCACGGGCGCAAGGATCTCCACCTGCCCATCGCCATCGATATCGAAGAAACGCAAGCTGTCACAGTGGTCGTGATTGTCATCGAGAAGGTCAAAGCGGTTCCACAACACCTTGCCGGTTGCGTTGAGCACGAGCCCGCTCACGCTGACCTCGTCGATTCCATCGTTGTTTAAGTCGACGGGATACACGTAGTGACCGAGGTGGTCTTTCTTCTTTTTCTCCATGTGCTGCCAGAGCTGTTTCAGGTCCTTCGTGTAGGCCGTGATTGAAATCTCGCCGCCCGAATCCGTGAAGACGACAATGTTTGTGGGATAGTCGCCGCTGAGCTTGGCGGCGGCCAGCCGGAAATTGTTGTACTCGTGCGGCAACGGACGAGCCGGCCACTCGGTTGTGAACTTGGCGGCTCCCGTCCTTCCGTCAGAAACCACCAGCCATTCTTTGCCGTCGGCCAGACGATAGTGCACAGCCTCAGCGAGCCCGTCCCTATCGAAATCCCACACAAGGCCGGGCGCCTCGAACCCGCCTCTTTGCCGCGCGCCCTCTTCCGGATTCTGGTAACTCCACAACTCGCGGCCTGCATGGTTGAACATGTGGCCGCCATAGTTGCCGGTCAGTACGAAGAAGTCGGACTTTCCGTCACCATCCACATCGCCGAACTTCACTGAAGAGGACCTGGGAATCGTGTACTCCTTCAACAGTGCGACGTCGGGTTGGAGTTCCAGCGGCCGCAGATCGTTCTCATTGAAGTCCGTCTTCTTTGTGAGCACCAGCACGTCGAACGTCGAGCCCACGGACTGGCCGAGAACCACGCGGCTGAGGACCACGTCAGTCCTGCCCTTCTTGAGGGGAAAGCTCCCACCCGCCTTCAGCGTGAGCGGTTCGTTTCCGAAAATGGCGGACGTCTGCTTGTCACCGACCGACACCCGGAAGGAAGTGTTCGCGGCGCCGTGGCTCCGCACGAAGAGATGGTAAGTACCGGGCTCCGGAACATCCACGTTCGCGTAGAGATATGCCTGCGAGCGCATCACAAGCCCTGTGTTATTGAAGAGCCACGCATCGGCGGGCAATTGCCGCGAAGGAGCTTGCGTGATGATGGTGCCCTTGGGCATGTGCTCAAAAAACGCCGAAGCATCGAGCACCATCGTTGCCGGAGCGGAAACGCCGGCGGCTTGCGTCGCGGCAAAGATCGCGACACCAGCCGCTATCGCTGTCAAAGCTCCAAAGTATGGGGTGAGTCTGAAGATCATCACGTCCTCTATACTATCGACCCCGAAGCATCTCCAGCCACAGACGAAGCGTTAGGTCGTGCCTTTCCTGGTTCGTCAGATACGGCCGGAGTTCTGAGTGATACCGACCTCGCGGGCGCGCCTCGCGCTGCTGGAACAACGGGGTAGTACAACAGGCCATCCGGCGGCAAGACTTCGAGGCTGCCGCCGCTGCGCGCCCGCAGCCGCACAGCCCCCGCAGGGAGTGGTCCACCGCCGGCAATCTCCTCGAACTCCTCCAAGCGCCGGTACAGCGCCCCCGCCACCCGGTCCGCCGCCGCCTCGAGCTGCTCCACCCGCCGCTGCCGTACCAATGCCCGGTCCTGCTCCAGCAGATTCCAGCCAAGCCACCCCACAGCCGCCGCAAACAGCAGCGTTACCGCCAGGAACAACCCCTGCAATCGCCGTGGGGAGAGCATCTCCAACTTCAGATTATAGGCGCGCCAGTCACAGTACGATCCCGGATCGGTCACGATTCTGTTTGGCGCGCCTGTCGAGCCTACTTTTTGGCCGGTAGGAAGTTCTCCAGCGCCCACACCTGGAAGCGCTGCGTCTGACTCGTCGTAGCTACATACTTTCCATCCGGGCTGAAGGACAGGCCTCTCAACTCCGGAGGATTCGGTTGACGTTTCGGCTCTCCGCCCTCGGGCGAGAAGATCCAGGACTCCATCTTCTCGGTGCCTCCGCCGGGGCGGACAATGGTAACCAACTGCTTGTCGTCCGCGCTCCAATCCAGGGCCCAGATCGCAATGGAGGAGGCCTCCGGCCTTCTGTAGATTTCCTGGTTTTGTCCGGTGCGAAGATCCACGATGACAATGCCACCCGAGGAGCGTACCACCAGACGGTGCCCGTCGCGAGACACCCGAAGGTCGTAGTTGCCTCCTCTGGCCCCTTCGAGAAGCGTCTTGTCCAAGCCGGTGGCCAGGTCGCGCGCCTGCGTCTTCCTAGGGGTTCCATGATAGATTGTCTTGCCGTCGCGAGATGGCGTGAAACTCCAGGTCTCCTTTGGGAGCTCGGCCAGCATCGCCGACTTCCCGGTCGCGTCGTCTACCCGGAAGACCCCGGACTTTCCGTCCGCGCCGGTTCCCAGGACCAACAGCGAGGCATTGTCGTGCGCCCATCGGGCTGCTTTCCAACTCTTCAATTGCGGAGTAATCGTCCGTTCGCCGCCTGATTCCATTTCGCGAATCGCGATGGCGAGGGCCGGTGTCACCGAAAAGAGCCGCTTCCCGTCGTTCGAAAAATGGGCAGCGCCGTTTCCCAGTATCCAGGAGATGCTCCCAGTGCCCGCCATGCTGAAGGCAGGGGCGTTTCCCGCCATGCTGTTGCCATTCCACGGAAGAACAAGCGTTTCGGAGCGGCGATTGTAATGTTTCAACAGCAACGCACCCTGCGTCGTGACTCCGGCGGGCATATTTCCGACGTCGGAGGAGCTGTAGATCGGTGAGGGTTCGCCCGTTGCCTTCCCCGCCGCCACTGGCAGCAGGTATAAATCGTGGGTGACTCCACGTTCCCGGCTGAACAGAATGCCGCCGCCGTCCGGAGCCCATCCCATCATAAAAGCATTGTTCAGGACTACCGTTTCTGTATTGCCATCGCCCTCCACGGCGCGCATCAGCAACGTCGGTACCGTTGTTCCCGATGGCCGAATGGAATAGGCGAGCCGTTTTCCGTCGGGCGAAAAAGTCACGTTGTACGGCCACTGTTTGTCTTTCACCGGAAGACGGCGTACCTGGCCGGAGTCGGTCGAAACCAGCACAATCGCATCCTCTTCGCCAGCCGCATTCCGATACACCACCGCGGCCGCGATCCATTTCCCGTCCGGCGACCAGGAATGCGGCTCTACATAGTCGAGCCCGCCTCCTTGCATCAACACCTTCTGTCCCTTTCCGTCCATTCCGATCACATGCAGCTCCGGGCCTTTATCCTTGCTTGGTCCATAGTGGGCGTAGGTAAACGCAATCCGCTTCCCATCCGGCGAAACCGCACTGGCTTCCACCTCCGACTGTAATGTTGACCAGGGTGGTATGTTTGTCAGCTTCCGGTTCTCGCCCGTTACCAAATCCCGCACGCCGAGGTCGCGGCTACTCCAATCAACGAAGGAAAGGTAACGCCCGTCCGCGCTGGCTCGGCCCCACAGGTCGATGGCGTTGTCCCAGAGCAGCCGCGTCCTCACGCCTTGGGGCGCGCCCGCCATCCCCGCCAGCCGTGCCCGCGCCTGTGTCGCGAGGTCCTTCTGATCCGCGTAGTTGTTCACAACGCTCTCGAAAGCCTTGCGCGCTTCCTGGCTGCCGAGCTTCTCGTAGCAAATCCCGATGTGATACTGTGCCTGCGCAGCGAGCGAACGCGATACGCCTTTGCTCGCCAGTACCTTGCGATAGCCGTCGATGGCGGCCTGCAAGTTTCCTGTGACGCGCTCCTGGTGGAGCGCTGATCCGAGAACCGCTTCCGGCGTTTGCGCGGCCAGCAAAACGGTCATCAATAATCCCAATCCGAGTTTCATTCTCATTTACTTTCTCTGCCTCCTTGGCAAGTAGTGACAGAAGCAGAGTAACCGGGATCCCTGTTCAAGAGCCTCAGATCGATGTGGAGAGTAGTTCAAGAGTGATTCAACCTCATCCGTCGAAGCGATAACCGAGCCCGCGCAGGCTGACGATGTAGCGCGGCTGCGCCGGTACCGGCTCGATCTTGCCGCGCAGGTTGTTGATGTGCGTATAGACGACGCGGTCGGACTGGAAGGTGTCGGGGCCCCAGATGACCTGGGCGATCTTCTCGATGGTAAGGATCTTGCCGCGATTCTCGAGAAACAGCAGCAGCAGGCGATACTCCAGGGCCGTGATTTCGATGGGATTCCCGCCGCGCCGCACTTCTCCGCGCTCGCAATCCACCTGGATATTGCCAAAGGAATAGACGTTTGCACGCGAGGTGCCCGCGCGCCGCAGCACAGCCTGCACGCGCAGCAGGAGTTCCTGGCGGCTGAAGGGTTTTGTGACGTAGTCATCGGCGCCGAGCGAGAGCCCAGTGACGCGGTCCTGTTCCTGGCCGCGCGCCGTCAGCAGAATCACCGGTGTGAGGTTGCCGGACTTGCGCATTTCGCGCAACACAGTGAATCCGTCCTTGCCGGGCAGCATCACGTCGAGCAGCACAAGATCGAAACCGCGGCCGCGCGTCTTTTCGATGGCGGTCAATCCGTCGCTGACGGCTTCGACGTGGTAGCCTTCCTCCTCCAGGTCGTCCTGCAGGGCGATGGCGATGGTTGGTTCATCTTCGACAACGAGAATATGATTCATACGGCTGCCTTCAGAGAAAAATAGAACGTGCTTCCTTGTCCCGGCGCGCTTTCCACGCGGATGCGAGCGCCGTGAGCGTCGGCAATCCGCTTCACCAGCGCCAAGCCGAGACCGACGCCTTTTGCCGCCCCACCGGAGGTGTTGCTGCCGCGATAGAAGCGGTCGAAGATGCGGCGCTGCTCTTCCGGGGCGATGCCGCATCCCTGATCGTGAACCTCGATGGTGACCCATCCGTCCTCGCCGCTCGCCCGCAACCTGACGGCGGCGCCATCGGGCGAGTACTTGATGGCGTTGTCGAGCAGGTTGAGGACGGCCGAGGAAAGGGCTTCGCGGTCGCCCTCGACGGCGGGTAGTTCGGCGGGAAGAACGGCCTCGACGGACCGGCGCTGTTCGGCGACACCGGCGAGGCCGCGCAGCCACTCCGCCGTATCGATGCGGCGGAACTGATATTGCTTGCGGCCATCTTCGATACGAGAGAAGTCGAGGACGTTCTCCACCAGACGCGTCAGGCGATCGCTCTCGCGGCAGATGAGTTCGTAGTACCGGCGCCGCCGGGCCTCATCATTGGAGGAGTGTCCGGCGGCGCGTCCGGCCAGCAGCATTTCGCCCAACTGGCGAATGCCGGTGAGCGGTGAGCGGAACTCGTGGGAAACCGTGGCTGCGAAATCCGATTGCAGTTGGGCGATTCTGAGTTCACGGCGGACAAGCCGGACGGTCGCGAAGGAACCGAAGACCAGCACCCCGGCCACCAGTACGAGAATGGCAAGCAGTAGACGCCCCCGGCTTTCGTTGGCCCGGCCCGGTGCGGCGGCATCACGCGGCTCGGACCAGACTGAGCCGGGCAATCCCAGCGCAGCCAGGCTGAGTGCCGAAGCGAGGCGGGCGTCTCGCGGAGGAGCCGCTCCCGTTCGAACGAAGAGATCCCGCGGCATCTCCTTGGCCGCCTCAGCTAACCAAGCTCGCAATCGGGATTCAAGCGTGATCGTGGCAGCCACACGGGT
>JAENWC010000015.1 GCA_016650235.1 Terriglobia bacterium | reverse complement strand
CGTGTTAAATGAGCTCGCCGGCGGCGGCGAAGCGATTGTGTCGCGTGGCGAGATGATTGAGATCGGCGACGGGTTCCGCATTCCCGACATCATGAGCCGGGCCGGCGCAGTTATCCGCGAGGTGGGCACTACCAACCGCACGCGCATCGAGGATTACCGCGAAGCCATCAACGAGCGCACCCGGTTGCTGCTCATCGTGCATCCGAGCAACTTCCGTATTGAAGGCTTCGCCGGAAAGCCAACACGCCAGGAGATTGTGGCGCTGGGCCGCGAGTCCGATATCCCGGTTTACGAAGATCTGGGTAGCGGGTGCCTGGCCGATTTGAGCGCTTTCGGCATACACGAACCCCGGCCCCAGGAAGCCTTGCGGCAAGGCATCGGTCTGGTCTCCTTCAGCGGCGATAAGCTGCTGGGCGGACCGCAAGCGGGCATACTGGCCGGCAATCCGGATCTCGTCCTGCGCGTGCGCCGCAACCCCATGTTTCGCGCCCTGCGTGTGGACAAGCTCATCTACGGCGCGCTCGAGTCCACCTTACGCCAAACTCTGCTCGAACAGTGGGAACGGATTCCGGCGCTCCGTATGATCATGACGCCCGCGGCCGAAATCCGGCTCCGCGCCGAAGAACTGGCCGAAGGCATGCCCGCGGATGTGGAGGAAGGCGAGAGCGTCATCGGCGGCGGCTCCACCCCGGAACAGTCCATTCCAACCTGGCTCATCCGCATACGCTGCGATGCGGCGAAGGTGGAAAGGAAATTGCGCGCCGGCCGCCCCGCGGTGGTGGCGCGCATAGAAGAGGACCGCCTCGTGGTGGATTTGCGGACAGTCCCCCCGGAAGATGAGGGCGATCTCAGAAGAGCGTTGCACGCAGCCTTGGCTTAGTCCACTGCCTTGGCCGTCACCACCAGGATGAGTGCCGAGTCCGACGAGTTCATGTTGGCTTTTCCAACGACTACTTTCTGACCTTCTCGCACGTCGATTTGGGTGGAGAATCCCATGTCTTGAAATTGGTATTGGACTGGCAGCGGCGGGTTTACCTGGGGGCCCGAAACCGGGTACGCTACGCGAATGTTGAAATGAAGCTGGTCCAGCCGGATCGAGTTGCCCTTCTCTGATGGACTGATCGACGCGCTGCACTTGATGGAGTAGGAAGATGCGGGGTAGCCAGCTTGGTCCTTTGACCTGGGCGCCATACCGTTGGCCTCAGCCCTATGACCGTCCCGCGCGCGCAGGGCCGCGACATCAATCAGGCTGAATGATTTGTAGCCGAATAGCGCGGTCAGATTCTTGGCCACACCGTCAAAGTCGGCCGGCAGCGGCCTCGCGCCAACCGCGTCAGGGCCTGCCGCCAGTATATGGAACGTAAGCTCAACATTACGGATCTGAGAAGGCACGTCCAGCCGTTTGATCGCATCCTCCATCGCAAGGACGGTTTCCCTCCATCCCTCGATGCTGATCAGGCGCATACTTTTCTCGGGCCGTATCGTGCCGCCGAAAATCGCCAGCGCCCGGGCAAGCGCATCTACATCGGCGTACTTCACCTGGACAACTTTTTGAATTCGCGGCGCTTCCGGCGGTGGCGGCTGCTGCGCCAGCGCAGCGAGGGCGAAAACCATAAGGGCAAGTGTGCGTTTCATTCGAGGTCTCCTTCTTCTCCTACCAACCAAACGATGACGATGTCAGGATCATCGGTGAGGAACTGTATCTTCATTGGCTCTGGCTGCCTTGCCTGCTTAGGGCGCGAGCCGCGGGCGATCACCGGTTTCGGCTGTGCGGCAGGGACCGGTGGCGCAGGCGCCGCGGCCGGTACAGGGGCAACAACAACGTTCGCCGGTGGTGTTGCGCGCGGCATAAGCCAGGCTGCTCCGAAGACCAAAATCACCCCTGCCGCCGCGGCGAGAACCCATGCCCATCGCCTGCCCGATGCCGCATGAATCCGAGCCAGCGTACGGTCCCGGACAGCGGCGTAGGTCTCAGCATCGGCCTCCTCCTGCCGGAGGGACCGCAGCGCCTCTTCCATCGACAGCCATTCGCGTTCGTTCACGTCCGCCTCCTTTGCATGAGGCCCGTGCAGATCTCACGCAGCCTCGCGCGCGCTGTCGAGATCTGCGAGCGAACCGTGGTTTCGCTTGACCCCAGCGCCTCGGCCACCTCGCGCGTGGAAAGCCCCTCAATCTCGCGCAGCACCAGCGCGGCGCGCTCCTTCTCCGGCAGGCGCTGTAAGGCGCGATGCAGCAGGGAGCGGCGCCCGTCCAGGTCCATCGCAGCCTCCGGCCCCGGATTCGCGTCCCGCGGCTCGGGCGCGGATTCCAAACCCAAATGAGGACGCTTGCGCAGCAGATCCAGACAAACGTTGACCGTCACCCGATAGAGCCAGGGCCCCACTTCGCGGTCCGGATCCAGCCGCGCCTGATGGCGAAACAGCCGGAAGAACACCTCCTGCGAAGCGCCTTGCGCATCCTGCATGTTCCCGGTAATGCGAAGAGCGGTCATGAGAACCTGCCGCTGATGCGCCACCATCAGGTGCTCCAGAGCAGTTGCGCCGTTTTCCCCGGTCCGCCTCGCTCCGGTCATTGTCAGTGCCAACTCGTTTGACGCCACAGCTTTCACACTATATACGCGGGCCGAGGCCGGATCGTTGAAACGATTTTACCGTCCTGGAGTAGAATACCGGCATGGAACGACGCAACTTCTTGAACATGATCACCGCCGGCCTGGCCGTGACGCAGGTGAAGCCCGCACAATCGCAAACCACCGGCGGCAATGTTTTTCTTGAGAAGCCGGCCGCGGGCAAGCCGCACACCGGGAAAGTGCTGGCCGCTATACAGCCTCACTCCGACGACATTCCCATCTATTGCGGCGGCACCGTGGCAAAACTGGTGGAGGAGGGTTACACAGGCTACCTCATCCGCGCCACTAACGATGACATGGGTGATGATGTGGGCGAGCCCGGCACCATCGGCGAAAACGTGCTCCGCAACGAGCGCGAGACCCGTGCGATGGCGCGCGCGCTGGGGATCAGCAAAGTCTTTGACCTCAACTACAACAATCACCGCATGAGCGGGATCTCCCAACCGGAACTGCAACTGCGGCTGATCTTCCTGTTCCGGCTATTGAAGGTGGATACTATCTTCTGCTACGACCCCTGGGGCCACGATGAGGAGAATCCGGATCATTACGTGCTCGCCCAGTGCGTCGAGGCGGCCTGTTGGATGGCCGGGCGTGAACACGATTATCCGGAGCATATGGCGGCTGGCCTGCAAACGCATGCTGTCAAAGAGAAGTACTACTATGCCCGTCGGCCCGAGGTCAATCGCGTGGTCGATATCAGCGGCACCGTGGACAAGAAAGTGGAAGCCAACCGCATGAACCGGGCTAAGGGTCCCGGCGGCGGCCACGGAACGAAGCTGCGCAAGGAGCTGGCGGCCAAGGGGCAACGGCTGCCTCTGCTCGATGGCGATGAGGTCGCTGCCGAGCGCGCCTACATCAAGGAATTCATGCTCGATCGGAACCGGCAACTCGGCCAACAGTACGGAGTCGGGTACGCCGAAGCGTTTCACTACATCGGAACGCGTCCATCGCGCGTGGACGAGTATATCCGGAAGAACGCCGTTCCTCTGCGGTAGGCATACTTCCTCGTAATCGGCAGGTCGCCGTTCGATCCAGGCCGGTGGCTGAGGCAAACCCGCTAGCGAACAGCGACGATGCGCGAACCCTTGCGCGAGAACTCGATTTCGACCAACCGCCGCCGCCCGTTTTCACCCGCGGAGAACTTCGACTTGCGCGCCGCTTCCAGCGCCAATTTGGCGAAGAACGGGCTCGGCCCGGGCGATTCCAGCGCGGCCTGCGTGACATTGCCGCCGCCGTCCAAATCAACGCGCACGCTGACGCGGAAGGTACCGGTGATGGTCCGCCGGGCCTTGTCCTGAACATGGGGCTCCGCGAATGCAACCACTTCTTGAGAAACACCGGTGGCAGTCGGCTCTGCTTGCCCGGCGGCGGCCAACGGTGCCCGTGGCTGCGGCAATGTCGTCGCACGTTTGGCCCTTGCCGGCGGCGGTACGCGGATTTTCGGTGCGGCTTTGGGCTGCGGCGCGGCTTTCGACACCGGCATCGGAGACGGTTGATTCGGCCCCGGGCTCGCCACCGGCTCGATCGCGGTACGCTTTTCCGCGGAGTCAGCCGGACCGTCCCGGAACTTCGGCGAGGCCCACATCGCGATGAGGATAGCGGCAACGACAGCGCCGGCAACGGCGTAGCGCCTCCAGGGAGACGAAGTGGACGCGGTTCCCGCCTGCTCGCCGCGCAGACAAGACGAAATCCGCGCCATGGACCAGCGCCGCTCCGGATCCGGATCGAGGCAGCCCCGCACGATCTCTTCAAATGGCGCCGGAAGCGTCGCGGTCACGGAACCTCGGCCGGTCCGCTGCTGCGTGAGGGACTCGACCAGCGTCCAGCCTAGCGACCAGGCGTCGGCGGCCGTCGACCACAGTCCCGAAGCCAGCTCCGGCGCATCGTAAACGGCCGGCTCTCGTCCGGTCGAGTCCGCCGCCTCTACCGGCATTACCGATTCGCACGAGATCTTCAACCGCTCATCGACAGCGAACAGGTTGCCCGGCTTCACGCGGCCGTGCACGTAGCCTTTGCCATGCAGGTACGCCAGCACATCGACCACCGGCGCCAGCATCTGCCTGGCTTCCTCAGCGCTCAGCGGCCGTTCCGCCAATACGTCTCCCAGCACCTCATCGGCGCGCTCGATCAGCAGGTATAGCATCGGTTCGCCATCGAACTGGCAGTGTCCGTAACGGAGGAGCCGCATCAGGTTGGGATGGGTAAGCCGGGACACGCCCTCCCAGATCGACAATTGCCGGTTCTGGTCAATGCCTTCGGCGCGGATCAGTTTGATTACCGCCGGGGGGGAGTCGTTCGGTCCTTGACTGGTGCCGAAAACAGCGCTGGATCGCGTGCTGCTCAGGCACTCCCCTAGCGGGAACACGCCATCCACACTCTGGCCCCGATACGTAGTCCAGTCTTGCATCATCTACGTTAATAGCCCATTCGCTCGCCGTGGCCAGAACCGGGCACGGCGATGATTGGCCAACCTTCGAATACCCTTCATTGTACCTGTGCCCGGCGAGGCTTGGCGGCCACAGGTGCCGGATCCGGCGGGGCGGACCGCCCATGCATTTCGCAAGATTGCACGGCGGAAGGCGCGGTTCTATAAAAGCGCAAAGGGCCCGGCGCGGGCCACCAAAGGTGAGAGGAAGACGCTAACCCAGCCACGCCGAGGCTCCGTTTTGCGCGGGTTCTATAAAGGTTCTTAAGGCCGCTGCCTGCGCTCGCCGCCGCCTTTGCGTCCGCCCATCGGGCCGCGCTGCCGGCGTTCCGCTTCCATTTTCTTGTACTCTTCCGCTTGGCCGGCATCCAGCACTTTCGTGATCTTCGCGTTGGTCTCTTCGCGCGACTTCGCCATCTTCTCCATCATCTCTTGAGGCGGCGGGCCTTCGCCGGGCCGGAAATCGCCACGAGCTTCGGCCATCTTCTTCGCACTGTCTTCCAGAATCGGCTTGATCTGCTTTTCCTGGTCCGCGGTGAGCTTCAGCCGGTCCTTCATCTGCTCCATTTGGCGTTCCACCATCTGCTTGGGGTCCATGCCAAATCCGCCCGGACCTCGTCCACCGCCTTCGGGCCGTTGGCCAAGACAAGCCGATGCGGCCACTAGCGTCAAACCAAATACAGTCCGTCGTGATAGGTTCATAATGATCTCCTACTTCGACTCTACGACAAAGAAAATGGGGGGATTGTAAAGAGCTGGTAATTTCTTGGGCGCCGTTT
This sequence comes from Terriglobia bacterium, assembly GCA_016650235.1. GTDB lineage: Bacteria > Acidobacteriota > Terriglobia > Bryobacterales > Bryobacteraceae > VFZE01. The sequence goes on along the minus strand of JAENWC010000015.1, from coordinate 13,469 downwards.
GTTAAGCGCGCTCCTGGTAGCTGCCGTCCGCCGTGTTCACCCGGATGCGCTCGCCTTCACTGATGAACGGCGGCACCTGCACCACAAGCCCGGTCTCCATCGTGGCCGGCTTGGTCACGTTGGACACCGTCGAACCCTTGAGAGAGGGCTCGGTCTCCATCACCGTCAAATTCACCGTGGCCGGCAGTTCCACGGAAAGCGGTTTGCCTTCGTGGAAAATGACGGTGACCTTGAATTGCGGTATGAGGTAGTTCACCGCATCACCCAGCAAATCGCGCGACAGGTGCATCTGCTCGAACGATTCCGGGTTCATGAAATGGAATGCCTCGCCGTCGTCGTAGAGGAACTCCATTTCAACCTCGTCCATGATGGCCCGTTCCACTTTATCTTCCGAGCTGAACCTGTGCTCGGTCATTGCTCCCGATGCCAGACGCCGCATCTTGGCCTGCACAAAGCCGCGCAGATTGCCCGGGGTACGGTGTTCGGTCTTGAAAATGGAATAGAGTTCGTTGTTGAACTTGATGACCATGCCGGGACGGAGTTGTGTTGAGGTAATCATGCGTGGGTGCGGTTCTATTCTACCAGAGTTTGGGCCGGAAATACTCGCTTCCGGGATAGATTGATGCTCATGATGCTCACGATGCGCGAACTGCTCCACTCTGTGGGCGTTCTTGAGAATCAACACAAATCCCCGGCTATTCAGTCAACCGCTGCCCTTGACGGTAAGGCCTGAACCCGGTGTTATCGTGGTGACTCCTGGAGCGCGGCATTGGGAGATACTGCAAAACGTCGTGGAGGCTGAGTGATGACGCCATGGCGGCGATTGCGATCGAGCACGGGGCGGCCCGCTCGTTTGACACGTAAATCTCCGGGCAGGAATAAATATGGCAACATGGGAAGCAATAGGATGAAGACCACCATCAATCTCCCGGATCACCTCCTCATTGCCGCTAAGAAGCTCGCCGGTAAGCGAACCACAATCCGGGCACTGGTCGAGCGAGGGCTGCAAAAGGTGCTCGAAGAAGAAGGCGCTTCCGTCCAAGCGATTCATCCGCGCATACGCTGGGTCACCTCCCGTGGCGGATTGCCGCCTGGGCTCGACCTATCCAGGCCGCGAACGAATGACGAATTGGCTCACCGATGATCACAATTGACACCAGCCTTCTTGTCTACGCGCATCGGGCTGGCTCTATCCCCGTGCGGGACTGCTGGACCGGCTGACGGGCCAAGCCGTGGAGCGCAAGGTGGACGGAGCCAAAATCTTTGACCTGCAGATCGCCATGGTGTCGAAAGAGGCCGGGGCGGTGGTATCTGGACACCCGACCGGAACTTCACAACCGTGAGGGGTCTGGTTGTGGTGGACCCGTTCTGAGACAATCGATACGTATGGTGGATTTTGATGTAGTGGGCGTTGGACTCAACGCCACCGATACTTTGTTGCTGGTGCCCCGGTTCCCCGCCTACGCGGGCAAGGAACCGTTTGAAGAGGAGATCCTCAGTCCAGGGGGGCAGGTGGCCAGCGCCATGGTGACCTGCGCCAAACTCGGCCTGCGCGTCAAGTACATCGGCACGGTGGGCGATGATGAGCGCGGCCGCGTGCAGATGGAAAGTCTGCAAGGCTCCGGCATCAATCTGGACCACGTGCAGGTGCGCAAAGGCTGCGCGAATCAGTCCGCCTACATTGTCATCGACCAGACCACCGGAGAGCGCACGGTATTCTGGCGGCGTCCGGAAGAATTGAAACTCTCGCCCGAGGAGATCCGGCCGGAGATGATCACCTGTGCCCGGCTTCTCCACATCGACGGCCACGACACTCCCGCCGTCGAGCGCGCCGCGCAGATTGCCCGCAAGCACTCGATTCCTGTAACCGTGGATGTGGACACCGTCTATCACGGCTTTGACCGCGTTTTGCCCTATGTGGATTATCTGGTGACCAGCTCCGAGTTTCCCGCCGCCTGGACCAATGAGCGCGATCCGTTCCAGGCATTGGAGCGCATACAGCGGGAGTATGGAATGAAAATGGCCGCCATGACCCTGGGAGCGCACGGGTGCCTGGCGCGGACCGGCGGCAAGTTCTACTATTCTCCAGCCTACGTGGTGAGCTGCGTTGATACCACCGGCGCGGGCGATATCTTTCATGGAGCTTTTTGCTATACGGTGCTGCAAGGGATGGACGTGCCGGAGTCGCTCGATTTCTGCAACGCGATGGCGGCGCTCAACTGCACCGCGCTCGGAGCGCGTGGCGGCGTCTCCGGGCGAGAAGCGGCCACGGCGTTGATGGGCAAAGCGGAGAGACGCGTAAAAGAGGAGTTCGCACAAAGGGCCCGCGCATGATCCCACTACGAGACACGCTGTCCAGCCGGTCCACACCCTACATCACCATGGCGATCATCGCCGTAAACACTCTCGTCTTTCTGATCGAGAGGGGACTCGATCCGTTTTCGCAGACGCAGTTTGTCATGGACTATGCCATGATTCCGGCGCGCTTCCATGTGCAGTCCATGGCCACTTCCATGTTTCTCCATGGCGGCTGGATGCACCTGATCACGAACATGTGGTTTCTTTGGATCTACGGCGATAACGTCGAGGACGTTTTAGGACGCTGGCGCTACCTCCTGTTCTATCTGCTGTGCGGGGCGGCGGCCGCCGGTGTGCATCTGTTTTTCAATATGGATTCGCGCATACCTACGGTAGGGGCAAGCGGGGCCATCGCCGGCGTCATGGGCGCCTATCTACTGAAGTTCCCGCATTCTAAAATCGTGATGCTGGTGCCGTTGGTGGTGTTTATCACGACGGTCGAGGTGCGGTCGGCCTGGGTCCTTCTGTACTGGTTTGCGATACAGATCTTTGGCGGTTTGACTGAGATGGGGCGGGCGCACTTGCAGCAGGGCGGCGTGGCCTGGTTTGCGCACGTGGGCGGTTTCCTTGCCGGCATGGCGCTCATCAAGCTCATGCGGACCGAGCAGCCCTACCGGCATAGAGGAGAACTGCATTGGTGACAAAACAGGTGCGGATCTATACGCGGCGCGGCTGCCATTTGTGCGAACGAGTGGAAGATCTGGTGGATTCCGCCCGCAGCCTCGCCGCGTTCGATCTGGAGATTGTCGACGTGGACTCAGATGAGGCCTTGCGCATCCAATACGGGCAGGTTGTCCCGGTGGTGGCCATCGACGGCCAGGACCTGTTTGGCCACGCCATGGATCTCGATGCATTCGTGGAGAGGCTGAAATGAAGATCAAACCGGTGGACGTGCTCGCCATCGCCGCGCACCCCGATGATGTTGAACAGACCTGTGGCGGAACGTTGATCAAGCTGGCCGAGATGGGTTATCGAACGGGGGTGCTGGACCTCACAGCGGGCGAGATGGGCACGCGGGGCAACCCGGAGACGCGGCTGCGGGAAGCCGAAGAGGCCGCCGCAAAGATGCTGGTGCGCTGGCGCGGAAACCTGCACCTGCCCGATGCGCGGCTCGAGAACACACTGGAAGCACGCAGCACGCTGGCCGCCGAAATTCGGCGGCTTCGTCCGAGGCTTGTGATCCTGCCCTACTGGCAGGCTCGGCATCCGGACCACTATCGCGCCTCCGAGATCGGCTACGAGGCCTGCTTTCAAGCGGGACTCAGGAAACAGGATCCCGATACCGAGCCCCACAGGCCGGCAAAGGCGATCTACTCCGCGCAGTACTGGAGCGTCGAACCCTCCTTTGTCGTGGATATCAGCGGCCAGTTCGCGCGCAGGATGGAGGCGTTGCTGTGCTATCAATCACAGTATGGGGAGCAGGACGCGGGCGGAGATCTATTTCCATCAAGCCAGGAGCTGCGCCAGCGGCTCGAGACCGTGGCGCGCGGCTATGGGCAAAGGATTGGCGTCAAGTACGGCGAGGGGTTCGTGGTGAAAGAGATGATGCAGGTGGAAGACGTGGTGGCGATGGGAGTGAAGAGCTTCTAAACTAGGAGGTCCATGCCACAATCCAAACTGGTAGTAAGCTTCGGAGAGATCATGTTGCGGTTAGCCCCCCCGGGCTTTGAACGCTTCCTGCAATCGCCACAATTCCTCGCGACCTTCGGGGGCGGCGAGGCCAATGTAGCGGTGGCGGTGGCCGGATTCGGCGGAAAGTCGCGCTATGTTACCGTGCTTCCGGACAACAACCCCATCGCCGACGCCTTCATCGGCGAGATGCGGCGCTTCGGCGTGGACACGGCATCAATTGTTCGGGGCAAGGGCCGCTTCGGCATCTATTTTGTGGAACCGGGCGCAAATCAGCGGCCTTCCAAGGTGGTGTATGACCGTGCCCATTCGGCCATCGCGCTGGCCGGACCTGGCAGCATCGACTGGAATCAAGCCTTTGCCGGGGCCGGGTGGTTTCATATCACCGGCATCACCCCGGCGTTGAGCCAATCGGCCGCGGACCTGGCGCTGGAAAGCGTAAAGGCCGCGCGCACACAGGGCCTCATGGTGAGCTGCGACCTGAACTATCGCAAGAACCTCTGGAAGTACGGCAAGACCGCCCAGGATGTTATGAGTGAACTGGTGAGGTACGTCGACTACGGCATCGCCAATGAAGAAGACTGCCAGATGGCCCTCGGCATACAGGCCGAAGCCGATGTGCATTCCGGCAAGTTGGATCCGGACCAGTACAGGAAGCTCTCCGATAAAGTGCTGGCCGCCTATCCGGAGATGAAGGCGCTCGCCGTCACGCTACGCGAATCCCATAGCGCCTCGCGCAACGGCTGGTCGGCCTGTTTCAACAACCGCAAGGAGTTTCTCCTGAGCAGGCACTACGAGATCACGCATATTGTGGACCGGGTCGGCGGCGGGGACTGCTTTGCCGGCGGGCTGATCCATGGGCTGCTGCACCTGGGCAACTCGCGGGAAGCGCTTGAGTTTGCGGTGGCTGCCTCCTGCCTCAAGCACTCCATACCGGGCGACTTCAACCGCTTCACCGCCGAGGAAGTGCATGCACTCATCCGTGGCGGCGGCTCGGGCCGGGTGCAGCGCTAGCAATGTGTTGCAGGCCACGCGAATCGGCCTGTGGGGCGGGCAATGGTGTCCCAGCAAAGGGAATTGTTTTCAGAGCAACGCCGATGCATGCCGATGTGTGATTGTCCAGTTATTTCCAGGCACTAGCAGGCTGGTCTATAATCGAACCAGTAGGTAACATCCATGCTGGTTCGCGTCTTCACCGTCACACTCCTCAGCCTTATGCTGCTGGCTCAACAACCCAAACAGCCGGTCGCGCAGGCAGAGGAGCCCCGGCCCATCCAGGTCTCCGTACAGGAGGTCATTGTCCCGGTTACGGTCACCGACGTCCAAGGCCGGTTTGTGTCCGATCTGGACGTGAAGGACTTCAAGGTCTTCGACGAAGGTAAAGAGCAGAAGATCATCTACTTCAACCGCGAGCGCAATCAGCCCGTCGTCGTGGGGTTTCTTGTCGACATCAGCAATGCCAACCGCCTGCACTGGAAGACGTTCCGTGAAGCGGCCATCGATCTGATCAATACCCTGCTTCCGGGCGACCCCAGGTACAGCGGCTACCTCATCAGCTATGGCAACGATGCCGAACTGCAGGCCAATACCAGTTCCGATCCGGAAAAGATGATGGAGAAGATGCGGCGCATCAAGCCCGGCGGCGGCGCGGCGCTGTTTGACGCGGTCTATATCGCCTGCACCAGCCGCGATCTGGTCAAGGGGGAGCCCATTGAACCGCGGCGCATTATCGTCATCATCGGCGACGGCCATGACAGCTCCAGCAAGAAGGGCCTCGATGAGGTGCTCGAACTGGCGCAGCGCAATCTGGTCACTATCTATGCGGTCAGCACGACGGCATACGGATTTGTGGCGGAGGGCGAAAAGAACCTTCTCCGACTGGCCGAGGAGACCGGCGGCCGTGTCGAGTATCCTCTCAACAGCCTCTATAAGGATGTCTCCGGCTATCTGTCCACTCCATCGGACGAAGGCAACTATGCCTACAAAGTAGGAACAGGCGGCTACGCCTCGGCCATTGCCAGCGGCATGTTCAGGGCGATTGCGAATGTGGCCGGCGAGATCACCACGCAGTATGTGATGCGCTACCAGCCCAACAATACGGATATGGCCAGAGTGTACCGCGGGATCCACGTAGAGGTTCCCCTGCCCAACGTAAAGATTCGCCACCGCAAGGGTTACTATCCATATAAACCCTGAACGCGTCCGATAAGAGTTAACAGAATGTCCTCGGCCCAACCAGTCGAAACCCGCCACGGTGAGCTACTAGTCCTTTCCGTGGCATTGCCAGGCCGGGAAGAGTCGGCGGCCGGCGTGTTGCTTTGGGATCAGGGCGAGGATCGTCTGCAGGCACGCTGGCGGATGGACTGGGATCAAATCGCCTCAGAGGAAGAAGAGGAAGTCCTCGCACTGCTGGCCGCTGACCTGTCGGCAAAAATCGATGAGATGGGCGCAACGGCGGTGCTGGCCTACATCGACGAAACCCTCTCCAACACACTCCGCGTGAGCCAGCGCGAGCCGGTCTGGATCGCCGGCGGTTTTTCCTCTACGCTCAACCGGCTCTACCGCCGGCATGTGCAATCCACCGTACTGCCTTTCCGCACTCATCTCCCGCTTTACTCCTGCCGCGCCGCCGCCGGACGCTGGGGCGATCAGATGCCGGTGGAGGAGGACGGCTGGGTGGAGGCGCCCGCCGATCTGCGCCTGAGTGAAGATCTGTTCGTTGCACAGGTGGTAGGCCGGTCCATGGAGCCGCTCATCGCGGACGGCAGCTTCTGCGTGTTTCGCGCCGGCGTTACAGGGTCGCGCCAGGGCAAGCGCGTCCTGGTGGAGAACTTCTCCGAGTCGGACTCCGGCGGACAGCGCTACACGGTGAAGCGATACTCTTCCCTGAAAAGTCAAAATCCGGACGGTACCTGGCAGCATGAAACCATTCGCCTGGAACCGCTGAACCCGGCATTTGAAGCCTGGGAGATCGGCGAAAATTCCCAATGCCGCGTGCTGGCCGAGTTTGTCCGCGTGCTGGAAGACTAACTGTGAAAAAACTATTGCTCTACCCTCCGTTCGAGCCTGAGCGGCTCGCGCAGATACAGCAGGCGGCCGGCTCCATGACCGTGGCCAATCCGGCCGATGAGGCCGAAGCCGCCCGCCAGATCACCGATGCCACCGGATTTATCGGCAAAATTACCCCCGCCTTGCTTGCAAAGGCACAGCGCCTGCAATGGGTGCAGTCGCCCACGGCGAGCCTGGAACATTACGTTTTTCCCGCTCTCATTGCGCACCCCTGCACGCTTACCAACATGCGCGGTCTGTTCTCCGATATCATCGCCGACCAGGTGATGGGCTACGTCATCGCCTTTGCGCGCAACCTGCACATCTACATCCGCCAACAGATGGCCCGGCAATGGCATCCAATTGGCGGCGGCAACCAGATCAACTACGGCTATGGCCCGGGCCTCGTCACCGGCGTGGACCGCGCGCACCAGCATCTGGGCGACTGCACCATGGGCATCATCGGACTGGGCGCCATCGGCGGCGAGCTGGCCCGGCGCGCGCAAGCATTCGGCATGCGCGTGCTGGCTGTCGATCCTGTGCGCACACAAGCGCCCGAGGGCGTCGCGCTGGGCGGCCTCGACCAGACCGGCGCCCTGCTCAACAACAGCGATTACGTTGTGATCGCCGCGCCCCACACCCCGCGCACGCAGGGATCCTTCGGCCTGGAATCGTTCCGCCAGATGAAGCCCTCGGCTCGATTCATCAACATCGGACGCGGCGCCATTGTCGACCTCAGCGCCTTGACACAGGCGCTCGGCGAGGGCATCATCGCCGGGGCCGCACTCGATGTCTACGAAACCGAACCGCTTCCCGCCGGCCATCCGCTGTGGGGAATGGAGAACGCCATCCTCACTCCGCACATCGCCGGCTACTCGCCGCGCATTGCCGGCCGCCATCTGGAAGTGCTGCTCGACAACGTGGCCCGGCACAGGGGCGATGAGCCGCTCCGCAACGTGGTTAACAAAGCGGAGTGGTTCTAATATAATGCTCCAATGCTCCGCCGCACCGCTCTCAAGACCATAGCCGCCGGATTCCCGGCCATTCTGAAACCGCAGAACCGCCGCCCCAACGTCATCTTCATGATGACCGACGACCAGCGTGCCGACGCCATGAGTTGCGCCGGCAACAAGATCCTCAAGACGCCCAACATGGACCGGATTGCCGCGGGCGGTGTCCGCTTCACTGAAGGCTTTGTCACCAATCCGCTCTGCTCGCCCAGCCGCGGCACCATACTCACCGGCTTACACACGCACGCTCACGGGGTCACCACCAACGCCGGAGAGTCCCATCATTTCAAACCCGGCGTGGTCACTTATCCGATGCTCCAGCAAAAGGCCGGCTACCATACCGCGATGATCGGCAAGTGGCACATTGCCACGCTGCCCGCGGGCCTTGGATTCGACCACTGGTGCATCCTCCCCGGCCAGGGCCTTTATCACGATCCACCGATGATTGCCAACGGAGGGCGGGTGCAGTTCCGCGGCTATGTAGACGACATCATTGCCGACCAGGCACTGGAGACCCTGCGCTCGCGGCCCAAGAACAAGCCGTTCAGCCTCATCTGCAATTTTAAGGCTCCGCACCGGGCCTGGGTTCCAGCACAGCGCTTTGAAAAGATGTACGAGAACATCGCCATCCCGGAGCCGCCCACCTTTAACACGGACCTGTCCTCGCGCCCCTCCGGCATCCGCAACTCCGATCTGCAGATCGCCGACATGCCCGACTTTGCGCAGCGCGGTGTTCCGGCCAGTCTGCCCAAGGCGCTCAGAAAACCGCTCAACTACCAGCAATTCGTCAAGAACTATTACCGCGTGCTCCTCGGCGTCGATGAAAACGTCGGGCGCATTCTGGACTACGTCGACAAGGAAGGCCTCGCCGAAAACACCATCGTCGTCTACACCGGCGACAACGGCTTCTTCATGGGCGAGTACGGCATGTTCGACAAGCGGCTCATGTACGAGCCCTCAATCCGCGTTCCGATGCTGGCGCGCTATCCGGGCGGCTGGAAGGGCGGGCGCGTCGACCCGCGGAACATGGTGCTCAACAACGACGTCGCGCACACTTTTCTGGACTACTGCGGCATCGAGCGCCCCGCCCACATGCGGCACCACGGTGAAAGCTGGCGTCCGATTCTCGATAACCCCGCCGCCGCCTGGCGCGACACCTGGCTCTATGAGTACTTCGAGTATCCGGGTCCGCACTGCTCGCCCATTGGCCGCGGCGTGCGCACCAAACGCTACAAACTCATCCACTACATACAGAATCCGCAAGGCCACGAATTCTTCGACCTGGAAAAGGATCCCGAAGAGCGGCGCAGCCTGTACGATGATCCGGCGTACCAGACGCAGGTGGCCGCGCTGTCCAAGGAACTCGAGCGCCTCCGCGGCATCACGGGCGATGACCGCAGCCAGGACGGCACCCCCACTCCGCCGTGCGCCAATCGTATGGGCTAAGCTAGAAGTATGTGGACCCGGCGTGGCCTTTTAAGGAACACGCGCAAAACGGAGCTGCCCGCCGCGAACCTGAGCCTCGTATTCCTCTGGGGTTTGGTGGCGCGTCGAGCGCCCTTTGCGCTTTTGAATAACAGCCCGCAAAACGGAGCTCGTCCCGGCGCTTCAGCCGGCCGTTCCTCGCGTGCATGGAGGTCCGGGACGGCCCTTTGCGGGCTGCTCGGTTTTCTTCTCTTCTCTGGCGTGCACCCGCTGCTCGCCGATGAGGATCTGGCCAAACTAGTGGTCGAGGTAAAGACCCTCACGGGCAAACCCATTGATCGCGCCAGCGTCATCGTGAAGTTTGTCGAGGGCCGCTCGATTGTCAAGTTCGGCAAGAAGATCAAGACCAACTGGGAGCTTCGCACCAACCAGCAGGGCATGGTCAAGATTCCGCCAGTACCGCAGGGCAAGATCCTGGTACAAGTGATCGCCAAGGGCTATCAGACCTTTGGGCAGACCTACGAAATCCTCGAGGAAGAGAAGACCATCGAGGTCAAGCTCAAGCCGCCGCAGCCGCAGTATTCAGCCCACGAATGACCACCCCCGCGTTCCGCTGGCCCCTGCGCGTACAGTTCGTCGACACGGACGCCTCCGGGCGCATACACTACACGGCTACCTTGAGGCACTTTGAAACCGCCGAAGCCGAGTTCATGCGCCATATCGGCTGTCCCTATGACCACATTGAGGATCGCGACACGGCCTATCCACGCGTCCATGTCGAGTGCGACTATCTCGCCTCGATGACCTATGAAGACCTGGTCGAGATCGGCGTCAGCGTTCTTAGAATCGGCGGCAAAGCTTTCACGCTCGGCTTCCAGGTGACGCATAATGGGACCGTCGCCGCGCGCGGTAATATTGTCATCGCAGCCATGGACCGGAATACGGGCAAATCGAAATTGTTGCCAGAGGCCCTGCTCCAATCCCTGCGCCCTCATCTCACCCCGTAAGAGGTCCAAATGCGCGAACTCACACCCGCTATCTCAACGACGGTAAACCTTATCTGGTGGAGGCCTCCGTTGCGCGCTACGGAGGCGGAGCCGAATCCACGTGGCACGGCTCGTTCCATCTCGCCGCGGCCAAGAAACCGAAAGTGTAGGCTTCATGCGACCAGACAGCCAACGGATCCAGGAGATCGTGGACACGGCCCGCTCGTTGTATGAGCGCGGCTACAGCTTCGGCACTGCCGGAAACATCAGCATTCGCACCGGTGACCGCGTCTACATCACACCCACCAATTCCTCCTTTGCCTCGCTTTCGGTAGAGACCATGTCGCAGCTTGACCTGAACGGCAAGCTGCTGGCCGGCAACAAGCCGAGCAAGGAGACGCATTTTCACCTCTCCGCCTACCGCGCCCGTCCCGAGGCCTGCGCGGTGGTGCATCTGCACTCCACCTACGCCACCGCCATCGCCTGCCTGCGTGACATCGACATGAAGGACGCGCTACCGATCTTCACTCCCTACTTCGCCATGCGCATTCCCAGCCTTCCGGTGGTTCCCTACTATCCCCCCGGAGACCTCATGCTGGCCCAAGAAGTGGAGCGCTGCGCCGCCATCTCCCCGGCCATGCTGCTGCGCAACCACGGCCCCATCACCATGGGCAAGACACTCCTGGAAGCGGCCGCGCTAGCGGAAGAGCTGGAAGAACAGTCGCGCCTCTACTTTCTACTGTATGGCCGCGGCCAGCAGCTCACCACGACGCAAGTGGAAGAGCTGCGCCGCCCGTTCCGGTGAGCCTGTTATGTCCAGACTCCTTTTTGCCGCCGTCGCCGATGACGATACCGGAGCCACGGATCTGGCAGGCATGCTTGCCGAGCAAGGCCTCCGCGTCATCTTACTGGTAGACATCCCCACTGGCGCGCAACTGGCCGCCTGGGCTGCCGGTCACGAAGCCGTCATCCTCGCCACGGCCACTCGCGCCATCCCGCCGCAAGAGGCCTACCGGCGCACCCGCGAAGCCCTGCTTCTGCTCAAAACTCTCCGGCCAAGAACCATCGAGTTCAAATACTGCTCCACTTTCGATTCCACTCCGCAGGGCAACATCGGACCATCCATCGACGCCGCCTTTGATCTGCTCGGCATCGATTTTACCGTCGCCCTCCCCGCGCTCCCGGTGAACGGCCGCACCACCTACAACGGCTACCACTACGTCCACGAGCAACTTATCTCGGATTCCCCCATGAGAAGCCACCCGCTGAATCCGATGGCCAACCCGAACCTGGTCACACACCTCCAGAATCAAACCGCGCGCCGCGTCGGCCTGGCTCCCTACCATGTTGTCAATCAGGGTCCCGAAGCGCTCAAGGCGTATCTCCGCTGGTTGCGCGAACAAGGCGTGGAGATCGCCATACTCGACTGTCTCGACAATTCACACCTGGCTACGATCTGCGAATCCATCGCCGGAATCAGATTCATCACTGGAAGCTCGGCGCCAGGAATCGGGCTTCCGCCGGTCTGGCGCAAGCTCGGCTGGTGGCGTCCGTCCGAATCCGGATTCGAAATGCCGGCCACGACCTCGAAGGCCGGATGCCTGTTCGTAGCGGGAAGCTGCTCGGAGGCCACCCGGGCGCAGAACCGCTGGCTGATCGGGCAAGGAGTGGAGCACACGAGCATGGACCCGCGCCAACTGCTGCAAGGCCACATGGCAACCCAAGCCACAGCCATCGCATCTCATTTATCCGCTGGCCGTAACGTTCTCATCACCACCGCTTCAGACCCATCCGATATCGAGCAAACTCAACTATGGGCCGCAGCCCAAGGCAAGAACGCCGAAGCCATCGGACTGGAGATCGCGAATGCACTGGCACGCTTTACGAAGCAAGTCCTGATGCAACAACTTCCTGCCGGACTGATCGCCGCGGGAGGGGAAACCTCGAGTGCGCTCTGCCGCGAACTCGGGTTCGGCGCACTTCGCATCGGAGCCAACATAGAGCCCGGAGTTCCGCTCTGTTACTCCCTGGCAGGCCTTCAACTCCCAGTAGTTCTTAAGAGCGGAAATTTCGGCAGCGAAGATTTTTACGGACGGGCCGAGCGCTCTATTCGACAATAGCGGGGTGTGGAAATCCGCTCCCTAACGGTCGCGGCTCGGGAGCAGGACTCGGGCTAAGGCCGCATTGCCTGCTGTATCGTAGGCGCGAATGACGAGAACGCGCTCGCCTGGTGGAGGCGGGTCGAGGCGCAACAGAAAATTTTCCTGTTCGGAATCGATGATGCCGTCGTCGGGGGCCATGGGCGACCAGGGTCCGGCGTTGATGGAATACTCGCAGGACTTGAGGGGCGAGGCGGCGTCGCGGGCGGAAACCCGGATCTCGAGCGCGGCTACGGAGAGGGTGAGCACGGGCGGGGTGCGGTCAATGAGAACCGGCGGGCTCACCAGTTCGCCTTGGCGGGCCGATGCCGCCGGGTTGGAGAGCGCATCCGATGCGGTGACTTTGAACAGGCAGCGGCCGTCGGCGAGGGCTTCGGCATCGATGGTGTGTGTAGGGTCGGTGAGGTTCGCCTTGAGCAATTTCCATTCGGTTTCTTGTTCACCGCGGAAGTGGAGCGAGTAGGAGAGGCGGTCGCCATCGGAGTCTTCGGCCTGCCATGAGATGACAATCTGCTCGGAGGCGGCGCGTGTGACCGATTGGGAAGGGGTACCGGTGAGAGAGGAGACGCCGGCATCGGGTGCTTCCGATACGGTGAGCGTGTATGTGGAATTGGCGGCGGTTTGCGGCTTGGGTTTCGGGCCGGCGATTTGGGAAGAGACCTGGATGCTCTTGACGGCGGGGATGGAGTTCTGCGGCAGGTAGGCGAGGCGCGTGGAGGTAAGCTCGGGTCCGGTGGGACTGGTGGAGCTGAATTCGGCTTTCCATTGGACATAGCGCGCATTGGGGGAAGGGATCTGGCCGCCGGTGGACAGGGGCGCGGACCAATCGCTCCAGGTCTTGTCGGGACGGGCGG
>JAENWC010000014.1 GCA_016650235.1 Terriglobia bacterium | reverse complement strand
GGTGAATCAAAAGGTGGTGACCTCGGTTCTGCGAAAAAACGGCTACGAGGTGGAGGTGGCCGGCGATGGCCGGCAGGCCTTGGAGCTTCTGGATAAGAGCAACTTCGATCTGGTATTGATGGACATTCAGATGCCGGAGTTGGATGGAATTCGAACGGCGCAAAAAATCCGCCAGGAATCCAGGTGGGACAATCTGCCAGTGATCGCCATAACGGCGCACGCAATGAACGGGGATCGTGAGAAATGTTTGCAGGCGGGCATGAACGGCTATCTGTCCAAACCTGTCCTGCCGGCGCACCTGTTGGATGTACTCAGCGAACACTTGAACCGAAAAGCGTCAGGGGCGGCCCTCGTCCGGCCACGGCGATCAGCGGTAGGAACCGCGCAGTTGGAGGAAGATCAGGAGTTGGAGTCCAGGATGGTGATGTTGTTTCTCCAACTGGCGCCGGAACGGGTTCGTAAACTGCACGCGGCCGCTGCCAGGATGGACTCGGCTACCTTGCACACTCAGGCACAGAAACTGCACAAGGCAGCCGAGCGAATCTCAGCGGTCGAAGTGGCCCGTTGTGCAAGTCAGATTCGAGACGTGGCTCTCGGCGAGGATTACGCGGTGATCCAGGATCATCTACTGAAACTCATGCATGAGATCGGTCACCTCGCTCACCGTTACCGAAGCCGGCCGGGTCTCCACGAGGAGCCGCTGGCTGCCGCGGGCACAACATCAGCCTAGCTTTCCGGCCAAAACGCCAATGCAATCCCAAACCCGGCGCAGGTCCTCACGCTGCGTCCTGTAGTTTCCAATCGCAACGCGCAATACCATCCTTCCTCCAAATACGGCGTGAGAAAGCAGCGCGGCGCCGGAACGGTTGATGGCGTCGAGCAGTTTCTGGTTATCGGCGTCGGTGCCGCGGTACCGGAAGCAGACCAAGGAGAAATCCACCGGCGCGCATAGCTCGAACCGGTCATCATTCTTCACCCAGCCGGCAAACTCCTGGGCCAGATCCAAATGCCCGCGTATGATTGCCGCCAGTCCCTCCCGGCCATAGTTCCGCATCACAAACCAAAGCTTGAGAGCGCGGAACCGGCGTCCCAGTTGGAAGCCGTAGTCCATCAGGTTGATCGCTTCGGGGCCATCCCCGGTGCGCAGATACTCAGGCACCAAAGAGAAAGCGCGCCGCAGAAGATCGGGTCTGCTTGTGTAAAAAACGCTGAGATCCACAGGAGTCAGGAGCCACTTGTGCGGATTCACCACCAGGGAATGCGCTCGAGCGCAGCCATTCATCACGTGTGCCATCTCCGGCAGAATGGCGGCTGAGCCTCCGTAGGCGGCGTCCACGTGCAACCAGATGCCATGGCGGGCGGCAATATCCGCGATTTGCTCCACGGGATCCGTGCTGGCCATGGCCGTGGTCCCCACCGTTGCCACCACGCAAAAGGGCTGCATGCCGGCGCGCAGATCATCCTCAATGGCAGACGAAAGAAGCTCAGGCCGGAGCCGAAAGTTTTCATCCACCGCGATTGTTCTTACATTGCACCGGCCGATGCCGGCGGTGACCGCGGCTTTCTCCACCGAAGAGTGTGCCTGCTCGGAACAATAGAGAACGAGATGTTCCCAATTTCCACGCGCCATCTCCGGCGCAACCGCCATCTGGCGGGCGGCCACCACTGCGTGTAGAGTACTGGTGGAGGCCGTATCGTAGATCACTCCGAAGAAATCCTTCGGCAGCCCCAGCCATTGCCGGAGCCAACCGAGGGTCACCTGCTCGAGCTCAGTCACAGCGGGCGAGCTCTTCCAAAGCATGCCGTTCACGTTGAGGCCGGCCGCTAGCATCTCGCCGAGTATCCCCGGCTCGCTCCCGCTGATACCGAAGTAGCCCAGAAAGGCAGGATGATTCCAATGCGTTATGGCCGGCACGATCAGGTCCCGGAAATCGCTCAGAATGGCCTCCATCGGCTCGCCGGTCTCCGGCGCCGATGGAGGCAATGCACGGGTCAGATCTCCCGGCCTGTTCCGCGACAGGACAGGGTATTCTCGAATTCGGTCCGAGTAGTCGGCGATCCAATCCACTACTTCATGGCCGAAACGGCGGAACTCTTCCGGGGTCATTGCTTCAGTGTAACGGTCAGTGAGCCCACAAAGGGCCGTCCCGGCCGCCGCGCCGGGACGAGGTCCGTTTTGCGGGCTGCTACCGGAAAACCGTCGCTACGCCCAGGGCCTGAACCTTCTCGCGGACTTCCACGGGCACCTTCCAATTGCTGTCCAGAAAGCCGGCTGCCACAAGGTTGTTGAGTTCCCCGCGAAAAAGAACGTAGTCCTTAAAAGCGAGTAGCAGCCTCGGAATCAGCGGCAGATAGCGTGGCGTGGCCTTGGCAGCCTCCTCCGAGCCGGTCCACCAGGGCAGGCCGGATGAAACCAGGATGTGGCGGCCGCCTGCGTGGAGCACCTGCACCAGTCCATAGTCGGCGGCGCCCGGATTCAGCTCGATTGCCATGTGCCGTGCGTGCTTGGCGATGAGGGAGTTGGTGGCGCTGGTGCCGAACAGCACCAGATCGGCTCCTTCCTGGTCCTCTTCGCGTACGTCGCGATCGGCCAGGACTTTGAAGAGAAGATATGGGCGGAACCGCGACCAGGTCCAGTCCGCCGCCTCCATGGCGATCTTGCGGCGGCGCTCCAGTTCCACCGGCTCGGGTGAGTCGGCCGTCCCATAAACGTAGATATGCCGGCCGGAGATGGCGCGGAATATCGGACCTTCGGCGCCAGGGCGTTTCCCCGATGTGGAGTGGGTCGCGCGGCCGTTTTCCCAAATGTTTTCTGTGCGCCGCCACCACATCTGGGGGCCAGTGGATGAGTACCGGCCTCCGTCCATAATCAGATGTATCGGCTTGCCTGGAACAAAAGATGGATGTCCGGTCAGGTCCAGCGTGAAGGCTACTATAGAAGTAGTGTCAATCGTGATCTGGTTGGGTCCTGTGAACCGAGCATCTATTTTTGCTAAAGTGCTTGGAATCAGCATGCTGATCGCTACCCAGTAGGCTGACCGGTAGTCGTGAGTCCTCGTGGCAAAACGAACCCTTTGTGGAAAACGGTTCCGCCGATGCTGCGAGAACCACCGGAAGATGGCGGCGTCCTTGTACGCGTTGTCCCACGAGTTATGACGGACGCCCGGGTATTCGGTGTACTGCACCGCCGTTTCGAGTTCCAACAACTGCTTGTGCAAGCCACGGGAGCTGGCCACCGGCACCACGGGATCAATCTCTCCGTGAAACAGGTGGACGGGCAGATTGAGAGCGTTGGGAGCCAGTTCAGAGGCGCCGGGGGGAACGGCGGCGCAGACCGGTGCGATGGCGGCCCATACATCGGGCCGCGTGAGCCCAAGCCAGACCGTACCTCCGCCGCCCATGGACAGTCCGGTGAGATAGATCCGATCTTCATCGATCGGAAAGCGCTTCTTCACATCGGCCAGGACGTCGTAGGTGTCCCGTTCTCCGATGCCCTGGTAACCAATGGTGCCTCGCGCCAGCGGCGAGGCAACGATGAACTCCACATCCGGGAGGGCGGGGAAACTGCGCGTTGCTTCCGCGTCGGGTTGCCCCGGAAGATTTCCCTGTCCGAACACGCGGCGGAGATTGAGCCGGTGATTGGAGCCGGCTCCGTGAAGGCTCATCACCAGCGGATACTTTCTGGTTGGATCGAATCCTTTGGGCAGATAGATCGCGTAGGGTTGATCGGTGTCATCGACGCTGGAAAAGAAAGTGAGCACCTGCGGGCCCGTTTGCGGCGTTTGTGCCGAAAGGGCCCCAGCCAGAAGCAGCGCGATGACCGCGAAGCTCCTCGGCAACAGCCCGCAAAACGGAACTCGTCCCGGCGCGGAGGCCGGCTGTTGCCCGGGTGTATCGCGGGCTGGGAGGTCCCTTTGCGGGCTAGCCGATCTCATGTAGCACCTCCCGCAGCCATGGGCGGAACCACTCGCGAAATTCAGCCGCCGCCCGTGCCGTATCCGCCGAGACGGGTACGGCCAGAGGACCGATCGAAATTCCTCGCGCAGCAACCGCTTCCCGAACGCCCATGGGAGTGGGGAACCGATCGATGCGAACAATAAACTCCTGCATACGCTTCTCCAGCACGGTGACCTTTGTCTTGTTGTCCGAGGTGATGGCCGCGTCCAGCGCTGCCACCATTTCGGGAAGCGCGCAGGCGACCCCGGAAACCGAACCATGCGCACCAGCGGACCGGGCGATAGTGAAAATGGTGTCGTTGCCCACCATCACCGTGCACCCGGTGCGCTTGGATAACGCGAGAAGCCGGTCCATGTAGACGCGATCGCCGCTGGAATCCTTAAT
>JAENWC010000013.1 GCA_016650235.1 Terriglobia bacterium | reverse complement strand
GGCAAAGATGCCCGTGATTTGGATCTGATCCTGGAGAAGGTTTACATCTACGGGTTCAACTTTCGCTACAACGGCATCTCCCTTGGGCTGCCGCTTGCCACCATCGAGTTCGCCATTCTCGACCTGCTCGGGCGAATGGTCGGACGATCGCTCGGGCAGTTGATCGGTGAGATTCACCATCCGGAAGTGGCCGTCTATGTGGCGACCGAGTGGCGGGAGCGCCCGCTGGAGGAAACCGTGGACCGGATCAAGCAGGCGGTGGCGGAGTACGACGCCAAGGCGCTCAAGATCAAGGTGGGTTACCTGATGTTCATGACCACGGATATGTACGCCAAGGGCCCGGTGGGGAAGACCGAACGGCTGATTCCGTTGCTCCGGGAGTTCTTCGGTAGCGACATGGCGCTCTACGCGGATGCGAATAGCTATTACGATGTGAACGAGGCGATCCGGGTCGGGAAGCTGCTCGAGGCAAACAAGTTTGCCTATTTCGAAGAACCTGTCATGTACGACGATTTTGAAGCCATCAAACGGGTGGCTGACGCCCTGGCCATCCCGATCGCCAACGGTGAGCAGGACCAGAGTTTCGTCAACTTCCGCTGGCTCCTCGCCAATGACGGCCTCGAGATTGTGCAGCCGGACAGCTACTACTTTGGCGGGCTCATCCGCTCCGTGAAGGTCGGGCGGATGGCGGCGGCGTTCGGAAAATCAATCGTGCCGCACATGTCGGGAGGCGGGTTGGGTTTTCTCTACAACAGTCACCTGGTGTCCGTTCTGCCCAATGCCGGCGCCCATCACGAGTTCAAGGGGCTGAACACGCATGTGCCGTTTGAGTGCAAAACGTCGCCGCTGAAAGTGGTGGGCGGAAAGATCAAAGTCCCCACGGGTCCTGGTCTGGGTGTTGAGATTGATCCCGAATTCATCAAGAAGCACCAGCCAATGACGGCCTAAGGACGAGGATCAGTCATGGCACAATCCGAACCGCTCACCAGTTCCCGCGAAGCCCGCGCGAGATTGACACAGCGCCTCTTTCCTCAGGGCTTGCCGCGATTGTGGTGTCCCACGCTCACGCACTTCGCCGCCAGGGGCGAATTCGATGGGCCCCGCATCCGGCGTCATCTGCAAGTTCTCTCGCCTTACGTCAAGGGCGTGCTCGTGCCCGGGTCCACCGGCGAAGGTTGGGAAATGAGCGATGCCGACATCCAGCGTCTGCTGGAAGTGGTGCTGGACGCGGCACGGGCGGCGGACATCCGTGTGCTGATCGGAGTGCTGAAGACCGACCTGCCCGGCATGCTTCACTGCCTCGATGCGACAGTGGCCTTTCTGCAGCAGCGCGCGGGAGTGTCGAGCACCGAGGACGCTCTGCAACACTCCAACGTCGTTGGTTTCACGGTGTGTCCCCCCAAGGGCAGCCACCTGGACCAGGAGGCCATTGCGGAGGCGCTGGCCAATGTGGCGGGGCGTGGGCTGCCACTGGCGTTCTACCAATTGCCGCAAGTCACCGGCAACGAGATGAGTCCGGAGACCGTGCAAAAACTGGCTGCCCAATACCCGGAGTTTTATCTCTTCAAGGACACCAGTGGGAAAGACCGCGTCGCTGAATCGAAACTCGACTTCGAGGGCGTGTTCCTGGTGCGCGGCGCCGAAGGGGATTATGCCCGTTGGACCCGGACCGCGGGCGGCCCTTATGACGGCTTTCTGCTCAGCACGGCGAACGTCTTCGCGCACGAATTCGACTCCATCCTGCGTTTGCTCGAAGAAGGCCGCCGTGGGGATGCGGAAATGCTGGCGAGCCGGCTCAGCCGCGTGGTCCAAGGTTGTTTTGAAATGGTCGGAAGCTTTCCTGCGGGCAACGCATTCACGAACGCAAACAAGGTCCTGGATCACCTCCTGGCGTATGGCGCGGGCGGAGTGCGCCGCGAACCGCCGTTGCTTTACAGCGGGGTGCGCCTGCCCGCCGCCTTTGTGGAAAAGGCCGCCGCGCTGCTGCGCCAAGCCAATCTCATGCCGACCACGGGGTATCTGGAATGAAATGCGAACTGTTTGTCAGCGCGCCAATTCAACATGACAAACCAAACAGCACCACAGACATGAAAACACCTTCACCTTCCCACCCCATGCCTCGGCGTGAATTCTTCAAGACCGGCGCGGGTTTGGCCGGGGTGGTTGCGGTCGGGCCTCTCCCGCTCGCCTCGGTCCTCCAGGCCGCGGAACGCTCGGCCACCGGCAAGACCATCGGGATTCAAGTGGGCGCGGTTTCGTTCGTGGATGAAGGCACCGACCAGGTGCTCGATATCCTGCAACAGCGCGGAGCCATTGACACGATTTACCTGACCACGTTCACCTACGGACGCGGCTTGGCCGGCCGGCAGATTCCGGGGCACCCGTTCCCTGACCACGGCTCGCAGGAATCCGACGAGAAGATTTTCCACGGCGGGAACTACGCCACGCCGCACGAAGAATTCTACAAGAACACCGTGCTGAAGCAAACCCGGGCGTCGGACCATGGCGACCTCGACATTGTCGCCAACGTGCTGCCGGCGGCCAAAAAGCGCGGCCTGCGTGTGTTCTGTTCGATCGAGGATGTGTTTCGCAATGACGTGCCGGGGGTGAAGGAAGTCACCGAAGTTGATCTGCAAGGCCGCCGCGCCGGCGGGCTGTGCCTCTGCCATCCCGATGTGCGCGCGTTCTGGACCGGACTCGCAACCGATCTTTGCAAGTCGTACGAGATTGACGGCATCCTCTTCTTCAACGAACGCAACGGGCCGCTGCTGAACGCGCTGGGAGCCAGTCACTCTCAGAGCATCGCCTCGTCGCGGGTCACCTGCTTCTGCGAGCATCACCAGCGGGCGGCCAAGGAGCGCGGCATTGATCTGGAGCGCGCCCGGCAGGGTTACCAGAAGCTCGATCAGTTCATCCAGGCCGCGCTCAAGGACCAGCGGCCGAGCGACGGTTACTTTGTCGAGTTTTGGCGGCTGCTTGTCGAGTATCCGGAAATCATCGCGTGGGATCGGCTGTTCGACGCAGCGAAACACCAGGTGCTGGCCGAGGTAAACGTCGCCGTGAAGGGCGTGCGACCGGGGCTACAGGTGGGCTTCCATATCGAACACGTCAACTCGTTCAATCCCATCTTCCGCGC
>JAENWC010000012.1 GCA_016650235.1 Terriglobia bacterium | reverse complement strand
GGGCCCATGCAGGAGCCAAAGCGGGCAGGCCTGCCAGAAGGTGTCGTCGAGTCATGATTGGACCAATGATATCACCCGCACCGGCTCTGGAGACACGACGAGTCACCCTGTCACCCTGTTCACAGCAGGTCCGGCAGGAATGCCTATTTATTTGTGTTTGGAACCGGAATCAGACTCTATGGACGTTCTCCGCCTGCAGTCCCTTGGGGCCCTGCTTCACCTCAAACTCCACTTCAACTCCGTTATCCAGGCTCCGGTAGCCGGACATGTCAATGGCGCTGAAGTGTACAAACACATCCTCGCCTGTGGACCGTTGAATGAAGCCATAACCTTTGGCATTATTGAACCACTTAACAACACCCTTTTCTCTCACTACTTCTTCTCCTGTGCAAACGAATTACCGCACGGGCTGGACTACAGTGGGACGTTTCGGAGAGATCCCCCTAACACACGAAAAGCTACGAGACTGGTCCCGTAGCCTTCATCCTCCATAAAACCCAGAACAACATGCGAAAAGTACAGCCTTCTGAGGCTGATAGTGCATTCTCTCAGAACTGGCGCACCCGGTCAAGTCCGATGTATCCGGTGTATCCGGTGTCCGATGTATTAGGGCCATTAACCGCTCAAGCAGTCCAGGCGGCCGTTTCCACTCATTCGATATGGAACACGTGCCGCGACTCGTATTTCTGTCCGCCCAAATGATCCTCTACGCGCAGCAGGATGGTATAGTCGCCCTTGGCGATATCACTCGATGGCCGCAGGTTCAACTCGCCGGGCATGTAGCGCCGGCGATAGAAAGATTCCGCGGACTCCTCGGCAGCCTTCGGTTCGGTGTAAATGGATTCCCCGCTGGATCGCAGCACCTCCAGCCCGTAGGAGACCTGGAAACGGTTCTTCTCCCCGATCTTGTAGCCGGTGACATCGAACCGCGCCCAAATCGGGTCGCCGGCGCGGTAGGTCGCGCTGGCGGCCACGTTCGCCTCCTGCTCATCGCGCAGAAACCGGAAGTTGCGAACCACCAGCGCCGGGCTCGCCTCCACCGCATGGCCCCGCACCGTAAGACTCAGGTCGCGCTTTGCAGTGCCTCCGCCTGTCTCATCTTTTACCGTGATCACCGCCCTGTATGTTCCCGGGTCGCCCAGTGGCGGCACGGAAAAGGAATAACGAACCTTCGGCTGCCAGTTCTTGTCCTGCGGCGCAAGTTCTTTCTCGATCCGGTCCGTCTTGGTTTCCACCAGCAGAACCCCTTCCGTGTCGAACGCGTCGATCCGATAGCTCAGCTTAACTTTCGGAGGGTCTGTTTCCGTTGCCTTGTAGCCGGCTGCCCGAAAGCTGAGAAACACAATTTCGCCCGGGACAAAGTAATGATTGCCTTGCAGCGCGGGTCCGTCCTCATATTGATGGAGCGAAGCTTCAGTGATGGCGAACTGCGCAGGAACATCGGCCGCCCACACCGCCATTTGACAGCCGCAGAGGAACACGGAGAAAGACAGATAAGCGCGGATAGACTTGTTCCACCGGCGTTGATCGGCGTTGATCGGCGGCCTGCTCATCCTCTACTGCTATTGTCGCGCAGCCGGTGGAGCCGGCGCCGGGAGTTCGCTGGCCCGCGGAATACTAACTGGAATCCCCACTAGCGCGGTCTCGTTCTTTTCCGGATCACCGGAGGATGACACGCGCAGGCGGTACTCGCCCGGCGCCACGTCGAACACGATCTGCCCTTGCTGGCTTTCGCCAGGGTTCAGCACGCGCAGCAGTCCCAGCCAGTCCGCAAAACCCTCCAACTCAGTCAACTCCGGATACGATTTGCCGCCGGCGTCCTCCAGATTCAACAGAGGAACAGAGACCTCCTGGCTGCCCGCGTTGTTGATGCTCAACCGGACGATGGCAAAACGGTTCTGGGGAAGCTTGGCGGCAACGCCGGAGCTCAAATCATTCTTCCATTCCACATCGAGCACAGTGTAGATCAAGGCTCCCACCGGCACTGCGTCTCCCATGGGCCTGACTGTTTCCCTGCCCGCACCTCCGCTGGAACAGCCCGCAAACAGGAAAACCACTGCAGCGATCCCTGTAACCGCGCTTACGATTCGAGATGAGTTCATGAGGACTCCTTCACGGCGCAAAGGGCGCTCGCCGCGCCACTGGATCCCCAAAGAAACACCAGTCAGATTCGCGGCGAGCAACTCCGTTTTGCGCGTATCCTTCATATGGAGACCACTAAAATGCTATGACAAAGTATGGCTTCTTGGCAACGAGTCTTCGTTTTCACAGTCGGCATCTCCTTTTACGGGCTCGTCGAGGCCCCCGCCCAATCCACTCATCCGGTCTCCGGCCGCCAGATTGCCCCCGTCATGGGAGTGGGCGGAGCCGACTGGCTCGTGCGTCCCGAACGTGAACGGGAAGAGCAGCCGGAACTGGCCTTGGATCGCATAGGGCTGAAACCAGGCATGCATGTTGGCGATGTCGGAGCAGGCGTTGGTTACTTCTCCATGCGGATGGCCCGGCGCGTGGGCCCGGAAGGCAAAGTCTACGCAAACGATATTCAACCCGGCATGATCCAGCGTCTGCGCGACAATCTGAAGCAGGCAGGTCTGGCCAACGTGATTCCCGTGCCCGGCACAGAAACCGATCCCAAACTCCCCGCCGGGCAGCTCGATCTGGTGCTGATGGTGGATGTTTATCATGAGCTCGCCCATCCTCGGGAAATGCTCGCTGCCATCGCCGGCGCCCTCAAGCCCGGCGGCCGCCTGGTCCTGCTCGAGTACCGCAAGGAAGACCCTGAAGTTCCCATCCGCGAAGAACACAAGATGAGTATTCCCATGGTGCGGCAGGAGCTCGAAGCCGAAGGCTTCCTCTTCGACAAGGTGCTCCCGGATCTGCCGCGCCAGCACATTCTTATCTTCAGGAAGGCGAGAATAAACTAAATGGGTTTTCGCAAAGGCGCGCAGTTTGCCTCGGAGCACTCGCTGCATCGCGACGAGGTCACCGGCGCCACCGTGCATCAGATCACCAGCCAGGACTGCATCAACCACGCCACCTATTTTCTGCAAAGCTCCTTCACCCCCGATGGTTCGACGCTGCTGTTTGTCTCGTACCGGTCCGGCAGCGCGCAGCTCTACGAGGTCTCGCCGTTCCCGGCCGGGGCCATTCGCCAACTGACCGATGGCCCCGCCATACATCCTTTCTCCCCCGCCATTGCTCCACACGGGCAGAGCATCTTCTTTGTCCGCGCCGGAGCCATCCTGGAACTGAACCGGCAAACACTGGCCGAGCGCGTCGTTGTGGAGTTTGCCGGCGCGCAGCTTGGCGAATGCTCACTCGGCGGTGGTGGAAAGTGGCTCACGGCCGCGGCGAAACGGGGCGTCGAGTCCGGCATTGTTGCCGGACAAAGCGATGGGTCCGCATGGCAGTTCATCCCGTTTCCGCGCACCGTGATTCATCCGCAGTTTCATCCCCATGATCCGGAGTGGATCGAGTTTGCCGGCGATCCCGCTCCCCGCATGCACCGCGTCCGGCGGGACGGTTCCGGTCTGGAATGCCTTTACCAGCACGGCAACGATGAGTTTGTGGTCCACGAGACTTTTCTCGGCCTCACCGGCGATCTGGTCTACACCATCTGGCCGCGCGCGCTCTGCCGCATGAACTGGAAAACCCGGTCGCACTCCCTCATCGCCAGTTGCAACGCCTGGCACATCACGCCGAACCGGGCCGGGACGCAAGTGCTATGCGACACCAATCATCCCGACGAGGGTCTTTTTCTGGTGGACACTGCCACGGGCCGGCGCCGGCTGATCTGCCTTTCCGGCTCCAGCAACCAAGGCTCGCAATGGCGCACCTCGCGCTACGCCGTGGCCGAGGATTTTGCCGCTGCCCGCGCCGAACAATCCCTCGCGCAAAGGGCCGCGGAGCAGGCTCCGTCTGGCGCGAGTTCATCAGAACCTCTGAGCTGGATGGAGGTAGCCACCGACACCGTCTACGGCCCGCAGTGGACCCACCCGCACCCCTCCTTCTCCCATGATGAGCGCATGGTGGTGTTTGCCAGCGACCGTACCGGCCAACCGCAAGTCTACGTGGTGGAGTTGGATGCCTAGCCCAATAACGGCCGGTCGCGGCGCCGGGACGAGCCCGGTTTTGCGTGCACAGGGCGCAGGCCGCGCTCCGCTGTGCATGTTTGCTCAGGTGGATGTCTAACCGTTTGCGGCGATCGCGGCGGCCAGCATTTGACGCACCTTGGCCACCAGTGCGGCGATGGCAAATGGTTTGGGAAGAAAGCCGCTGCCTGGCGGAAGGTTGGCTACGTCCAGTCCAGTCGGTCCGGTGTAGCCGGAAATAAACAGAACCCGGGTCTCCGGGCGGAAAGACTGCAAGGCGGTTGCCAGGTCGACACCATTCATTTCCGGCATGATGACATCGGTTAGTAGCAGGTGTATGAGGCCGGAATGGGATTGTGCCATTTCGAGCGCCTCGCGGCCATTGGCGGCCTCCAGGACGCGATACCCGCTCCGGTCCAGCACCTTGCGGATGAGATTGCGGATTCCGAGTTCGTCCTCCACCAGGAGTATGGTTTCCTGTTCTGTGCGGGCCGGCTGCCCCGCCGCGGGGCTCTCATCCCCGGCTGCTGCCGCGATGGCCGGAAGCGTGATGCGAACGTTGGAGCCGTGATCGTAGGGGCCGTCTACCGAGATGATCCCGCCGCTTTCCTGAATGGTCTGGAAAACGGCCATGAGATTGTGCGCCGGCTTTGCTCCCTCCAGCGGCGGCTCAAACAACTGTTGGCTCGCTTGGGGATGAATGGCCGGGCCCGTATCGCTCAGCAGGATATGCACAGCCGCGCCGGGTGGAGGGTGGGCTTCGGCCTCGGCGATCATGTTGGTGAAATGCCCCGTGCCGCTTTCAATGGTGAGCGTGCCGCCGCGATGCATCGCGCTAATCGCGCGCTGCATCAGTGTGCGGAGGCACTCGGCCAGCGCGGTGGGATCGGCATGAACGGCGGCATTGCCGGCGTTGAGTTTCAGTACGAATTGCAGCGAGGCGGGGTGTTGCTCGCGCAGCTCTCCGGCGACTGTGGTGAGGAGGGAATCGATGGCAACCGAGCGGGGGGCGAGCGCCGGATGGGTGGTCAGTGCCTTGAGCTGAGAGGCAAGACCGGCGAACCGGTTGCCGGCAGTGAGAATCTCCTGGACGCTGGCACGCAGCGGGTCATCCGAGGCCAGCGCGTCCAGCAGGTCTTCGCCGTACCCGGCCATGATCATGATCAGATTGTTGCAATCATGCATGACGCGGCCCGCCAAGCGCGAAAGAGCTTCCAGTTTCTGAGAGTGCGCGGCGAACTGGCCCAGGCGCCGGGTTTCGGTAATGTCTATCGTAAGACCGCGAATCCGCGGGGATTGATCCGTGGGCGTGCGAACCAATTGAATCATGTCGCGCAGCCACAGCGTTTCTCCGTGAATCCCTTTCGAGCGATAATCGCAGCTCCGGATAGGGCCGCCGCCAAGCGCGAGTTGATAGAACGCCTTGAGAGCGGGAATGTCCGGTTCCTGGATACGCGGTGAAAGGAAGCCGGAGTTGATGCTCCAACCGCTCTGCGGGAGCCCCAGATTGTCAACCGAAGAGGCGGTGATACGGGTGAACCGCATGGTCCGCGGGTCCATTTCCCAGGCGATGCCCGGCAGAACGTCTAACGGGCCCGCGAGCGCGTCTTTGGCAGCCGGCGGTTGGGCGGGGGCCGCCACTGCTTCCTGAACCAGCAGCAGCAGCTCCGGTTCAGACTGTAGATCCCAATCGCGCATTGGTTGGAGCGTGTAGCAGAGTGGGTGTTCCACCTCTGCGCTCAGTTGGCCTGTGTATGGGATTCCGCTGGCCAGTACGGCCACGGCGTGAGGGCGTAGCCCTTGCAAAGGAACAATTTCAGAGATAGGCCAGGAGGCGGAGGGCGGCCCGGAGACAGTTGGAAAGAGCCGGCGGAAGGCGCGATTCGCCAATATGATGGCCAGGTCTTTTGACAGAATCGCCACTGGGGCTGGAAGAATTGCCAGGATCTCCTGGTAATAGCGCCGGTCGGCCTCCACCAAGGAGAGCAGACGGGCAACTTCCTTTGCCCTCCAAAGCTCTGTATCGACACGCTCCAACTATAAGTTCCCTTATGTTAGTGTGACCCTTGCGGCTACTGCCGCACAAGGGTACTTTGGGGCTTGGAAGTAGGGGTACTACGGGAACTGGTACTATCGCTGCTCGGCGACGGATTTCTCCGCCAGGTCGCCGAAAATCGGTAGGCGGTAGTCTTCATTTTTGCTGGTCTTGATGAGCATGAGGATCCAGGCGGCGAAAATAATAGCTTTCAACATGCCGCCCAAGCCGAACGGCATGAAGGACCTGTCGTGCCAAAAGAAAAAGGGCATGACGCCCCAGTCCAGAATGAGCCAGGCCACAAAGAGGTAGAGACCCTGAAAGGCATGAAACCGGCAGGAGCGTTCCTCACGAAAGCGCTCGGCGGCCAGAACCACTACCGCTGGAATCCATCCGACTACAGGAATATAGCACAGCATGGAGGCAGTTCGCGGAGGGATGCCCGCGAGAAAATCCGAGGCTTTCCGACTGGCTCCGCCTGTCTGCTGCCGTTCCCCGCAAGAGGCGCAGAAAACGGCGGAGGCCGTCACCTGGCTTCCGCATTGGGTGCAAAATGGCATAGTCTCGCCTCTCAGTATAAGATACGCCGGATTGCGGCGGCTTGTTCCTGGGGGTTTGGGGTTTGTGGAGGTTTGGGCGTGGCTTTCCTCAAACAGCCTCGCATGGTAGCATTCCACTCATGGTAAGAATTCTTTGGATTGCATTGGCCCTCGCGATGAGCGGAGCTGGAAAAGACCTGGACATTCACTTTGTGGACGTGGAAGGCGGGCAGGCAACGCTGATTGTGACGCCGCAGGGGGAATCGCTACTTGTGGATGCCGGCTGGCCTGGGTTTGACGGACGCGACGCGGACCGCATTATCGTAGCGGCGAAGAAGGCTGGTTTGAAGCGGATCGATTATTTGGTGTTGACGCACTACCATCGCGATCACGTCGGAGGCGTGGAGCAGTTGGCGGCAAAGTTCCCGGTGGGCACGTTTGTGGATCACGGGCCGAACCGGGAGACCGGCAAGAGTGCGGAAGAGCTGAATGCCTCCTATGAGAGGGCTCTGGCAAAGGGTAAGCACCTTGTAGTGAAGCCGGGAGACCGGATTCCCTTGAAGGGAGTTTCGGTCACTGTGGTAACCGCCGATGGGGAACGGATTGAGAAGCCGCTGGCGGGCGCCGGCGCTTCCAATGCATTGTGCGCCGCCACTGCCCGGAAAGAAGTGGACAACACGGAGAACGCTCGCTCGACCGGTTTTTTGCTGCAATACGGGAAGTTTCGCTTTCTCGACATCGGGGATTTGACCTGGAACAAGGAACTCGATCTGGTGTGCCCTGGGAACCTGTTGGGTAAGGTGGATGTTTATCTCACTACTCATCATGGCTTGGAAGTTTCCGGTCCTGCGGCAATTGTGCACGCACTGAGCCCCCGGGTGGCGATCATGAACAACGGCGCTAAGAAGGGTGGATCGCCGGCTGCCTGGGATGTGATCAAAAGCTCGCCTGGCCTGGAGGATTTCTGGCAGGTCCATTTCGCCCTCGCCGGAGGCAAGGAGCACAATGTGTCCGAGCCCGGGATTGCGAATATGGAGGAGAAGTGCCAAGGTTTCGGCTTGAGCCTTTCGGCGAAGAACACGGGAGCGTTTTCCGTCACCAACCAGCGTAATGGCGTGAGCAAGAATTACGCGGCCGGCCAACGCTAAAAACTCACCCCTGACACCTTAGTCAGAAAAGCATCGACACTGCCTCCGAAGACTGTTTGAAACGGCGCCTGTTTGGGGAAATTGAGCGAGTTGGTCAGGCCCACCAGGTACAAATCCCCATCGGAATGATACGCGATACCGAGCGGTGAATCGGTGCCGGCGCCACCCAGATAAGAACTCATTCCCAGGGTGAGCCCATCGACTTCCACTCGCATGAAGAATGCATCATAGCCACCGGCGATAGTGGTTTGCACCGCGGCAGTGGCGAATAGATTGTGTGAGGAAGTGTAGCCGGCAATATAGGCGCGGCGGGAGCTGTCCGCCCGGATGGACGTTCCGACGTCGATGCCCCTTCCGCCAAGATAGGAGCTGTTCAGTCTGACTCCGCCGGAATTTAGTTTGGTGAAAAAACCGTCGCGGCTGCCGCCGCCGTAAGTAGTTTGAAATGCCGCAATAATGGGGAAATTAATGGAAGGAGTAACGCCGGTGACGTAGGCATTGTTGTAAGAGTCGAGAGCCACCGCATAGCCGCATTCAGGCGAAAAAGAGGAGCCGCCGCTCCCTCCCAGGTAAGTGCTGTAGACCAGTGCATTGGCGTCCCCGTTGAAGCGAACAACGAAGGCATCTTGCCCGCCGGCATTGGAGGGCTGAGAAGCGTTCCAGGTCGGGAAATTTGTGGATTGGGTGCAGCCGGTGATATACGGTGTCAATGACACGGGAGAGATCGCAATCGCCGTCGCCCGGTCATCCCCGTTGCCACCCATGTAGGTGCTGAAGGAAAGCGCGCCGCTCATGTTCAGTTTGAAAGCAAAGGCATCCCGGAGACCGGACTTGGAGGACTGGAATGGGAAGCGGGTGGGGAAGTTGTTGGAGTCGGTTTCACCGGCCACATAGATTTGTCCATAGGGATCCACCGCCGCTCCGTTGGCAATATCGTTGCCGCTGCCGCCAAGATAGGTGCTGTAAACAATGGCGGAACCGGTTGCGTTCAGTTTGACGGCGAAAACGTCGCGGCCGCCTCCATTGGCGGACTGCACGGCGCTGACTACAGGAAAGTTGAACGACGTGGTATATCCCGCCACATAGGCGTTTCCGCTCGGGTCGATGTCGATCCCGTAGGCTCGGTCGTCACCGCTTCCTCCGAGGAAGGTGGCATACAACAGGCCGGTGCCCAGAGAGTTCATCTTCATCACGAATGCGTCCACGGACCCACCAAAGACGCGCAGGGGCGAAGCAGTGGGAAAGTTAGTGGATTCAGTCCAGCCGGCAACGAAGAGATTGCCGGAGGAATCCACCGCCGTGGAGGTGGCGTTCTCTACGCGGCTCCCACCGATATAGGTGGAATAGGAAACCGTTGGATCTATCCATAGAACCAAGGTTGCGTCGTAGTTGCCAACGGTAAACCCAACCTCCCCTTCCGGCAGCATCCGGAAACTTCCATCCACCGCAACGCGGTTGCCGCCGACCCACTGATATAGGTCCGGCGCCTTTTCCCGCAGTTGGCCCTGCGCGGTAGAGACCACTAGCGATCCGCCGCTATCGATTCGAACCTCTTGGGCTCCGGTATAACGCATACGAATGAGAGCTGGATCCACACCCGGCGCGACGATAAAGTCTGACTTGATGTGTCTCCCGGATCCTCCATAAACCATGTCGATGCCGGGATACAAGTCGCGATACCGCACCGAACCAAAGAGCGAGACCCCCGTGATCCAGGCGCCCGGGTCCTTGCCCAGAAAGTAGTTGGCTTGGCCGGGAAATGGATGCAAGCCTTCGATTGGAGCTTCGGCGTTGGCTCCAATAAACTCCAGTTGCAGCCGCTGGCCCCGCCAGGAAAACAGGATACTTGCCGGCTGCAATTCCGCCGACAACTCCGTGGTTCGCACGATAAATCGAGTCTGTTCTCCGGCTTGTCCCTTGTTGCCGGCATAGAACACGGGAACCTCCGCGCCGGTTGCATTTGCGGCCAGCAGCAGTCCTCCCATGCCCGCCATGGCCAGAGCCGGCAACCACCACAGGCGTCCTCCATCCCACCTTGCCCACTTTGCGAAAAACTGCATACCCCAACTCCTTCCAGTTTTCAAATGTTTCGGGCCACGCTTCCATCGCCCTATCTCTTACTTCGTCCCGTCTCGAGCCATGCATTAAGAAAAATCCAAATAAATTGTGCATTTTACGAATGGGCATACGATTGTTGAACAAATGCAGAATATCCGCCAGAATTTTGGCGCGCTTCGGCTCAAGAAGCGCCGGGACTTCCTGGTCAGTGTTGGTAGGCCAAGGCTGTAATAGGCCCTCTGAGCAATGCCCGAGGTGGCAGGTGGCAAAATTGCATCGCGAGCGTTCAACTTTTCAATGGACAAAGAGTTTGCAGCCGGGATACGATGTAGGGGAAATGCGAGCCAAAATGGAAATCCCGACTAAGTTCCTGAAAGAGGAGCCTCATGATCTATCGATCTTTGACAATCTTCTGTCTACTGGTTGAGTGTAGCTTTCTCGCCCCAGCACAAACTCCCACGTTCAACACCGCCGGGGTCATTAACCAGTTCGCAATGCAACTTGGCCTTTCACCTGGCGTGCAGGCATCCATCTTCGGGCAAAATCTGGCAAATCCTTCTTGTACCAGTGCCGCCTCACGCATACCTCTCCCGACAACGCTTTGCGATGCTCAAGTATTGGTGGATGGCAAGCTGGCCGCTATGTTTTTCGCTAGGGCACGCTGGGCCGGTTACGGCCCTCGTCCTGCCTGAGCCGGTCTTCCAAGCCTTTCACGGAATTACGCAAGCGCTGGGATCGTAGCGCCTCCTGCTGCAGCGCCTCCTTGAGCCGGTCGACATCGGTTGCCAGTTGTTGCTTGTCCTGCTCGGCCTGCTCCAATTGCCCGGTCAGTTCGGCCTTCACAGGCGAGCCCAGGAACCGCGCAAACTCCTCCACCGCCGGCTGTCCGGTGCGGAATAGGGCCAGGCGCACTTGCACGTCCTCGCCCTCGCGCATCAGAGTCACAGAACCGGCGCGAGCCTCAAGCGCATCGAGAGCAATCTCGCGCGTGTGTCCGGCGTCAATAATCTGCAGTGTGCCACGCTCGGCCTGACGTACCACTTCTGACTTGAGATCCCATCGGATGACGATCTGGTCCTCAATCTCCTCCACTCGTAGAGCGATGGCGGGCGCGGGTTCCGGCATCCAGTAAGGCTTTGTTAATACAGCCGCACCAGCAACCAGCACCAGTACAAATGCCGGCAGCAGCAGCTTGACTTGCGGTATCGCAGCCACAATCCGCTCTTGCGGCAGTGCCGCCGGCGGTGGCTGCGATTCGAGGGACGTGCGGGGAACCGGAGGTGGCTCGTCCCACAATTGCTGCCGGTGCGATGGTCCCCGGCGCCGGGATGGGGCATTGTCCTGGGCGGCAGGCTGCGAGGCGGGCAGGGCCTCAGGTTCGATGCGCGCCAGGGCAGTTTCCCGGCGCGGACGCAACAGCATAGCCGAGTTGGGCCGTACGGCGAACTCTCGATAACTGGACTCCATCCGCATGCCGCCATCGGAGTCCCGCACAAAGAAGCCTGCCGAGGCAGCATGATCTTTGGTCAACTGCAGAACCAGTGCCACCTGCCAGCTCTCCGGGAAGAAAAGATCCTGGATCGACTTATCCTCCGGAGAGAAGAAGACTTTGCTGCGTGTGTGTGTGTGAAACCAGCCCACCGGGTAAAGACCATTCAATTCGGGAGCTGTTGCGGTCTGCCCGATGAGACGTTCCAGGCCTGCCAGATCATTCTGACTGAGAAGGAAGCCCGGGCCTCGCGCATGCTCGCATTCGATGGGCCGCCACTCCTCGATGCGGACACGGTCTCCGTCGCGCAGGCCCATCAACAGCGCGCCTACCTCTACGCCCCCGTGCGCGATCTTTTGAAATCCTGCTTCTCCGGCCAGGCGCAACTCTTCCAATACCATGAGCGAATACTCGATGGTGAGGGAGTGGCTGTCAGTCCGCCAACTCTCGTATTCCTCTTCCGATCTTGGAGAACGCAATGGCATTGGGAAAGTGCAATCCAGACCGCACTGGTACCGTCACTTCAAGTTTGCATCAGGCGCTGGGCATGGGCAACCGCTTAACATTAGATTAGTGAAGCAACAGTATTATTACATCATCACGACAGCCTTGGGGTTGGCCTTCGATTCCATTCTTGCCCATAAGTTGCGTAGCGCTCTCACCCTGCTGGGCGTGATCATTGGCGTGGCCAGCGTGATCCTTGTTGGAGCCGCCATCGAG
>JAENWC010000011.1 GCA_016650235.1 Terriglobia bacterium | reverse complement strand
CAGTCACCCCCGCGCGCGCCGCCGCCGGCGACGTCATTGCCTACGTTGGGGCCGCCACCAGCGCGGCTAGAAACACAGGGGGCATCCACAGCTACTATGTGAACCAGTCGGACGGGTCGCTGACGGCCATAAGTTCTCTGACAAACATTGCTAGCCCAAATTACCTTGTTATCCATCCCAATAAGAAGTGGATGTATGCTGTCAACTCTATTGCGAATTTTGCCGGGACCCGCAACGGGTCGGTTACGGCGCTATCGATAGAGGGGGGTACGGGCGCTCTCAAGATCATGAACGTCGTGGATGCGCAAGGCGGCGGCACTACGCACGTCAGTGTCGATCCCACCGGCAAGTGGGTTTTCGTGGCCAACTACGGCGGGCTGAACGCGGCTGTGCTGCCTATCCTGGCCGACGGTTCCCTCGGCAATGCCACCGATGTGGCAGTAATCAGCGGCCCCTTAGGACCCCGAAACGCCCATGACGGTCCTCGCGGCAGTTTCGCCGACAGTGGACACGACTCACCTCACCCGCACATGGCCCAGACGGATCCCGACGGCAATTTCCTGTTCGTCTCCGATCTCGGAACGGATCGGGTCTACATTTACAAGTTCGACAAGGTGAACGGCAAACTCACTCCCAATGATCAGCCGTATTTGCAGGCTTCCCCCGGCGCCGGTCCGCGGCATTTCGTCTTCCATCCCAATCGCCAATGGGCTTATGTGATCAACGAGGAGTCTTCCACGATGCTCTTCACGCTCTACGATGCGGCCAAAGGCACCCTCGAAATCAAGCAGAGCGCTTCCACCCTGCCGGAGACGTTCGTCGGAACCAACTATCCGTCGGCGATCAAACTTTCCTCGGACGGCAGATTCCTCTATGGGGCCAACCGCAATTTCAATTCCATTGTCATCTTTGAGCTCAATCCCGAAGGTTGGATGACCCGGGTTGGAGACGAATGGACACGGGGACATTATCCCTTCGACATTGCGCTGGATCCCTCCGGAAATTTCATGTATGCTCTCAATACCAGCAACGACTCTGTCACCTCATTCCGTGTAGACAGGATTACGGGAAAACTTGCCTTCACTGGACAGTTTGTTCCAGTGTCGATTCCCAGGGTGATGGTTTTTCTGACCCTCTGACGCTGTGCATCTCTAACGAGGCTTGACACAACGCTGGTTACGCTGTCGTACAAATCCACGCGAACCTCCAGTGAGCGGTTTCTTCGCGGGATCTTGTCGGAGCGCTCCAGCAACAGCCATGCTGATCTTCTACAGCGCTGCATCGTAAGTTATTCATTGATGAAGGGTTAGCGTTTCAAAAGAATCCTAGTGTCACGCCCCTCCTTCCGTCGTGACAGTCTTGCACGTATAACTCGGTCGAAGCGTTGGCGGCGGAGCAACTCCGCAGGACCGAAATACTCTGCCTGCCGATCAGGAAGCGGAAAGCCCGATCTTGATTTGGGCCTGTCCAGAGACTTGCCGGCGCCGAAGCGTTCATCTTTTTGATAGCCTCAAGTACAAAGACGGCAAACATCAGGACAGCGAACCGCGGAATCCGGACCAAAGAAATTCGTCCGCGCTTAATCACCGTGATTCGCCCCGCTGTTTTTTCCACCCAGCAATTGAGCAATGAACGCGGAGAAGATGCCGCCACTGCCTTCTCCCTTGCCCCCACCCACCAGGATGTCCGGCGTGATCTTCAGCTTGGCGCCGGCAACGGCCTTCGCGACTTCGATCCCGGTCAAGTTGAGCTGTCCTACCGCGGCAACCTGCTTCTGGTAAGCTTCCGCGGTTGCACTGCCCAACGCCAATATCTTCTTCCCTTCGGCTTCTCCCACCAGCTCGATGGCACGGCTTTGGCCCTCGGCCTGGATGATGGTCTGCTGCCGGTTCTGCTCGGAGATTTGGACGCCAATCTGGGCGGCGACCAGTTCAGGTTGCTTGTCGGCCGTAGCCCGTGTATTGACGGTCGCAATCCTTTGTTGTTCCGCCAACTGCTGCTGCACATACATTTCTTGCTGTTGGGCTGCGATGACTCGTTTCGTTTGGATTCCCATCAAGTCCTGGGGAAGGATGATTTGGGAAATGAGCACCGAGATGCACTCGACGTGGTACTTCTCGAACTCGAGACGCGCCCGTGCCTCGGCCTTCTCCTGTTCCAGCGCACGATCCTGCATGAACCGCATCGCCTCCGTCGAAGAGGCCTGATTGCGAAAGGAGGAATCAATCATGGGGTGGACCACATGATCAATCAAGTTCTCGAGCGATCCGATCTTAGCCACCATCAGCGGCGCCTGGTCGGGCCGGACCCGGATAATGACCTTCACGCTGACCTGCATTTCAAAGCCGTCCCGGCTGATCACCGTGAGTGGATCGAACGGTTGCAGTGACCTGTTCGCTTCGGTTTCGCAGGCCGTGTGGCTGACGATTTCCTTGCCGCTTCCTTTTTCCGCCCAGTCGATCGTAATATTAGTGGTGGGAATGACGTAGGGGATATATGCCCAGCGGTTCAGATAATAGGCGCCCGGTCCGGCCACCTCCGCCTGGATACCGCGACAACCGGCCGGAACCACATACCGCTCCTGACCCTCCCTCAGTCTCTCCTCCGTAGTGTCCCAGTTTGGTTCGATGCCCACATTCGACACCAGCACAGCCACCTCGCCCCGGTTGATAACTACCACGTCATCCAGCTTCCTGCTGAACATCAAGGGATTAAGGTAGTAAGTGCCGGGCTTCAACAGATCGAACTGAGGCCCGCGCAGACCCCCGTTGGCCAGAAAGGCCGAAGCGTCCTGAAAATCGTTGTGGCCCTCTACATGCGGAGCCACCAGGTCGCCGGGCGGTAAAGGTTGGCCGTCATTCGCCGTCACAAGACCTATCTGGTTCGCCAGGATGACCGTGGCTGACTGTACCTCAACCGGGAACAGATCTGTATTGAACCGGTAACGGCCGGGCAGGAGAACTTCAATCTGAGGGCCTCGTTGTCCCCCGTTCTGGAGGAAGGTCTCGCCATCCTGAAAGGCATTGTGCCCTGTTATCTTCTGCGCCAGCAGACGGCCGGATGGGATCGGCCCTCCGTCTCGCGCGCTCACGATGCCCACGCAGCCCGGCGGAATGGTCGCTGCCGGCACGAGGCGCACGTGGAACAGATAGGTGTTAATCCGGTATTGTCCAGGGGAGAGGAAATCCACCTGCGGCCCCTTTTGTCCACCATTGCGCAGGAAGGCCTCGCCATCCTGGAAGCTGTTATGACCGGCGGTGCGGCGCGCAAAGATTGGTCCCGGCTGCAGCGGTAAGCCATCAATGGACTCGATGAGGCCCACTTGGTCCTCATCCACGACAATCATGGGCTCCCGTGAAACCTGGTAGAGAAAAGGCGCCAGCACATGCAGCCCGGGTTGGAGTGCGCGTGCCCGAAACCCGATCTCACCTTCCATGGCAACAACGCGTCCATCCGGCAGCGGGCGGCCAAAGTAACGGCGCTCGATGATTCCGACCTCAGCTCCTCCGACGCTGACCAACATCCTGCCGCCAAACACCAACACCAGGACGACAACACCTAAAAGGATCAGTTCGAAAGGGATCAGTTCGATGCTCATAAATGCCTCCTATATGGGAGGACGACAAAGCGCCGAGTGCGAACCGCATGATTTTGTTCGCGGTCTGCATCCCGCCAGTTGTCGTCTTTTCCGGTAAGGAGACGGAAATGCCCAAGTCAATCGCATTCCTTGCAATCACCCTTCTCTTCATGGGTAGCGGTGAGGCACAGCAGGGGAAGGAAGATCCGTGCCGCTTGCGCTTCGCAGTGGCCGAAGGCAACAGCCGGGACCGCTGGGGAGTGTGGCCCGAAGACGCCCGAAAGTGGTGGAGTGAGGAGGGGGGAAAGAAGTTCCCTGAACTTTGCGAGACCACTTCGCAAGGCGCGGACTTCGTGATCGAGTGGCTGAGAAAACAGAGTACGGAGGAGCGCTACCGGCCGAAAGGCGACCAAGCTTGGCCCGCCGCTCCGGCGTACGATTGCGACACAAGACCCGGTGAAACAGTCTGCCATGCAGGTCCCAACGAACAACTCATCTGCTCCACAGGCCCACCTAAAACAACCTGCACATATCGACCGGCAGAACTACTGGAATTGGAGGTCTACTCAATTGAGGTATAGATCGGATTTCAGTTACGACTTACCGCGTCAGCAAAGACCATTTCGAACGAGTGGCCTCGGTTACTAAGAACGGATACGGCGGGATGGGTCGACCTGGAAGAGCTTCT
>JAENWC010000010.1 GCA_016650235.1 Terriglobia bacterium | reverse complement strand
ATGCTATTCATAGTAGAAGTCCTCCAGAGATCATGATCGTTCGACTCCACGCTACAACGCAGAGATGGCGGATGTCAAAGCGTTGCATCGGATGGTATCGGATGGTTCGGCGGCAGACGTCCCGGCTGTGTCATCTCCAGGGTCCAGCGGCGGATAATGCCAGCTACTTGCCAATACAGAAGGTTGAAAAAATCCTGTTCAGAATGTCATCGGCGGTGGTGGCTCCGGTTAAGGCGTCCAGGGGTGTGAGGGTGGCGTACAGGTCGAGCAGAAGCATCTCATGCGGGAGGCCGTGACCAAGAGCTTCTTTGGCATGCCGCAACCCTGAGACGGCTTCCATGAGAAGCCCTTCGTGGCGGACGGAGGTGATGAAGCCAGCCTCCTGCTCCATGCTTCCGGCAGGCGCAATGGCATCCACTATCGCGCGGCGCAGCCCCTCCAAGCCCTCACCAGTGAGGGCTGAGACCTTCACTGCAGTGGAGAGAATGGCCGCCACAGGCTGTAAGTCGCATTTGTTGGCGGCCAACAAATGCCGGCCCTGGTTGGCGGCACGGTCTAAGAGCAACTGGTCTTGCTCTTGCAATGGGACCGATGCATCGAGCACCACGACGGTCAGATCGGCATCGGCCATGGCTTGATAGCTGCGCTCAATCCCCAAGCGTTCCACCAGATCAGCACCTTGGCGTACGCCAGCGGTGTCGACAAATCGCACCGGAATTCCTTCGAGCGAAGCATGCTCGGAAACCAGGTCGCGCGTGGTACCGGGGATCTCGGTAACAATGGCACGGTCCTGATCGAGGAGGCGGTTAAAGAGGCTGCTCTTGCCTACGTTGGGGCGGCCCACAATGGCGAGTGTGAATCCGCAGTGCACCAATTTACCGTAGGCAAAACTGGCTTGCAAGGCTTCGAGGCCGGCCAGAACCGGCTGGATCCGTCTGAGGATCTCCGCATCCGGGGCCACGTCGATGTCGTCTTCGGCAAAATCGATGCCAGCCTCGAGCAACGCAATTAGTTCCAGCAGTTGCCGCTTGAGCGGAGCCAGGCGGTGAGAGACCGAGCCATCCACCTGCTGGGCTGCGATGCGGGCCTGGTAGAGCGTGGTGGCGCCGATCAAATCGCGCACGGCTTCGGCTTGGGGCAGATCGAGGCGGCCGTTTATGTAGGCCCGCAGCGTAAATTCACCCGGCGCGGCAAGCCGCGCCCCCATGCGGCAGAGACGTTCGAGGGCGTAGTGGACAATGACGGGAGCGCCGTGGCAACTGATTTCAACGACGTCCTCGGCTGTGTAGGAGCGGGGCGCTTCAAAGAAAGTGACCACCACGTGGTCGATCGTATTGCCTTGCTCATCGGGCAAGGAAGCGAGCTGCGCGGACCACCCTTTCCAATTGACGGTGTGGCTGAACAGGAGCACTGATTCGGCAATGGCGCGGGCTTGGGGACCGGAGAGGCGCAGCACACTCAGTCCACCGCGGCCGGGTGGAGTGGAGAGCGCCGCTATGGTGTCCTGCAAAGACATACTGCGGCGCGGAAGGTTAACGCCTGCGGCCGCCGCGGTCCATGGGGGCGGCAGGGGCTGTCTGCGGCTTGGAGGGCATGCCGGCCGGATAAATTACCACGTTGCGGCGCGGCTCCAGCCCTTCACTTTCACTGCGCACGGCGGTTTCCCCGCGCAGGGCCAAGTGTATAATGCGCCGCTCGCGGCTATTCATGGAGTTGAAGCGGAAGACGGTGTTGGAAGCCTTTACCTGTTCGGCGGCGGAGCGGGCGCTGAAGCGCAACTCTTCAATCCGCATCATGCGATGGTCGTTGGCGTCAAAGCAGATGCGGCTGTGATCCTCGCCCGGCACGTGGAGCGATTCCATGGTGAGATGTTCCAGCGCGAGCAGGAGTTCGGTCTTGTTGGCGACCAGGAGGCCCGCATCCTCGCCGGTGAATTTGACGCGGATCTCCGGGTTCTCGAACTCCGGATGCGGTGTTTCCTCTTCGCTCAAAACAAAGGTGACGTCGAGACCGGCCAGTTTCAGGATCTTTTGCAGAAACGCTTCTATCCGCGGCCCGTGTTCAGCGATGGTGTACTTTTTCATTTTGGCTTGCGCTTAACCGGCTCCTTGATGGCCGGGGAAGCGTGGAACGTCCGGTTGAAGAACCACTGCTGGCCGATGCCCACCACGTTGCCGGTCAACCAGTATAACACCAGTCCGCTGGAGACTCCGTAGAACATGAAGCCAAGAAATAGCGGCATCAGCATCATGATCTTTTGCTGGCTGGGGTCGCCGCCCGCGGTGGGGGTCATCTTCTGCATGATGAACTGTGATGCGATCATGGCGATGGGAAGCACGCGAATGGCGAGGGTTTCGGGGCGGGAAAGATCGGAAACCCAAAGCCAGTCCGCGCCGCGGATCTCGATGGCCACAGACAACACTTTGTAGAAGGCGATGAAGAAGGGGATCTGCAACACCATCGGAATACAGCCGCCCATCGGGTTGACGCCATGCTTCTTGTAGAGATCCATGACCTCCTGATTCTGGTTCGCCTTCTTGGGGTCTCGCATGCTCAACCCCTTGTACTTTGCGTTGATTTCGGCGATTTGGGGCTGCAAGACCTGCATGTTCTTCATCGACTTGAGGCTGGTGATCTTCAAGGGCAGCAGGAGAAAGTTGATGGCAATGGTGAGCAGCACAATCGACCAGCCGTAGTTGGGAATGTAGTTGTCGTGCAGCCAATTCAACACAAGGAACAGAGGTTTGGCAAGCAGCGCCAACCAGCCCCAGTCGACCAATTGCTCCAGGCGCGGTGAAACGCTGCGCAGCAGGTCTGTGTCCTTGGGCCCGACAAAGAGGGAGAACTTGTTGTCGTCGCGGCCACCCACGGCGATGCCGGCGTTCAACTCGTCCTTGCCGTCCAGACTGGGGATGGAGTCACTGAGGGTATGGACTTCAAACCCCTCGGTGGTTTCAGGCAAGGCAACGGCGGCGAAGTAGGAATCTTCAATTCCGGCGAAAGAATAGTTGCCGCGGTCGGCGATTGGGCCTTCCTTGGCGGCGCTGGCATCCTTGACCACCAGCTTGGTTTCGGCAAGATCAAAGTGGACGCTGTGCTGGGAGGCAGCGGCTCCAATGACGGTTTCGTCGCCAAATCCGCCGCGCCAACTGAGCAGGTGCTGCTTCGGCTGGCCCTTCTGACTGAGAGTGGAACTCACCTCTGTGAGATAGCTGTCCTTTTTGAACTGAAATATCTTTCGCGCCTGCCACTCGGCATCACCGTAGACGAATTCCACGCGCAGCTTGTCCGGGGAGACGGTCATCTGATGGAGGGCCTGGTGGAGGACCTGGGCGGACTCCCCGTTCTTGAGCCTGGTGGCAAACGGGTAGCCGGTTTTTCCGATCGCGCGCCGATTGAGCAATTCCTGGGGCTTGCCGAGGCTATCCTGATATTTCTTCAACACCCAGCTATGCACCACGGCCCCGCGGTTGCTGAACCGGACCTTGTACACATCGGTCACAACCTCCACAGTCTCCTCCTGAGTGGCGGAAGCTGGTTGGGAAGAGGCAGTGCGCGGGGATGGGAGCTTTTCTGAAAGGTTTGCCGGGGCCTGTTCGGGCGCGGCTTGCTTGGCTTGCGTCACCGCGGCGGTTCCGGTTTTCTTCACCGGCGGGTCAGGCGGTTTTGGCAGCAGAAACTGCGATACCAGCAGCACCACTCCCATCAGTCCGAAGGCGAGCAGCATGCGCTGCTCCATGGAAAGCTCTTTTTTGCCGGGCTTGCCGGCTCTGGGCTGGTCAGTCTGATTAGGTTCGCTCATGGAAAAAAGGGGTTACCGGACGGGGTCAACGCCGCCTTCATGAAACGGGTGACAGCGCGCGAGCCGCCGCAAGCCCATCATCACGCCTCGCATGGCGCCGTGCCGGGACACCGCGTCCATCATGTATTCGGAACAAGTGGGGTGGAACCGGCAGGCGGAGGGGAGGAGCGGGGAGATCCATCGCTTATAGATACGCAAGGAATGGATCAGGAAGTTCTGCATTTCGTGAAAGCTCTTTCCACCTGACGCCGCAACTGGTCAAAGGCGGCATCCAGGACGAGGCGGCGCGGGTGAAACACCAGGTCCACCCCACTGTCCAGGCGCCACAACTCTAACCGGATGGCCTCCCGCATGCGCCGCCGTATGCGATTTCTTTCCACTGACTTGCCCACCGCTTTGGGAACCGTAAAACCAATTCGTGGCTCAGGGGCTGCCTCCGGGCCTGTTTCGCGCCGCAGAAAGAATACCGCAAACATCGAGTTCCCCAGCCGCTGCCCGTGATCATAGACGCGGCGGAAATCGCTGCGTTTGAGCAGGCGGGTGGACTTAGGGAATCGAAAAACCGGCCGGCTATTGCTTGGCGTAGCGGAGAGCCCGTTCATCGCTGACGGTAAGTTTCCAGCGGCCCTTGGCGCGCCGCCGGCTGAGTACAGCTTGGCCATCCTTGGTCTCCATACGCGAACGGAACCCGTGCGTCTTAGCCCTCTTGCGATTATTTGGTTGAAACGTGCGTTTTGGCATTGCCTACCTCTGCGCCGTACAAGCAAACTGCTCCCGGGCGCGACCGTACTGTCTGGTTTTCGGGGAATCCCCGAACTTTTAGTATAAGAAGCCGGAGAGGGGAGTGTCAAACAAGGGAGGCCACCATTGCGAGGAAAAACGACGATGGCGGT
>JAENWC010000009.1 GCA_016650235.1 Terriglobia bacterium | reverse complement strand
TAAAGATCAGATACATTTGACGCCGCTTCCAGACTACAGCACTTGGGATGGGCGGTTCGATAGCGCAGCAATGCCATTTTCCAGAGAGAATGGCTGTAGCGCAACGGCCGCTTCGCCGCGCCACCGAAACAGAAGAGGAACACGGGGCTTATGTTCGCGGCGAGCAGCTCCGTTTTGCGCGTGTTCCTCTGTAGTGAGGCAGGTGCGTTATGAAATCTCGAAGTTGGCTCATCCTTTCGCTCGGGTTCGGTACGCTGATTCTGTTGATCGGGCTCCTCGGTTTCGGCGCCATGCGCCGGGCGCAAGCCCTACACGACGAGACAGTGTCCGCCCATGATGCATATTTGCGGGCCGACTCCGTCTTGCGGGAGGTTCCAGCGGATCTATATTTAGGGGGCATCCTGATCCGGGATTACCTCTTAGACCCGACTCACCTCATGGCTCCTGCCTTCCGGGCGCGGCTTTTGGCCAGACGGTCTTCGATTCAACAGCGGCTCGACCATCTTTCTCAGCGCCTCGGGGATGGCGAGCCGGCGAGACTGAAGCAATTGCGGACCGAAGTCCAAGCGTATTGGGAATCGATGGACCCAATCTTCAAATGGTCCCCTGTGGAGAAGGCGGCGTTTAGCCGTGTGTTCCTGCGCCAGCAGGTGCTCCCTCACCGCGAGGCCGTCGTGGCGCTGGCGCGGGAGATTGACGGGATCAACGCTGCCAGCCTGCGGAAGGAACAACAGAGACTGAAAGGGAGCCAGGAATTGTTCCAGAACTTTCTTCGCAGGACCGTGTTTTTTGCCCTTTCGCTCGGCTTGCTGGTCGCCCTGATCAGTTCCGCTCGAGTGGCCGTTCTGGAACGCCGGAGCGATCAACAACGCGATCGGGCGGAAAGCGCTGAAGAGGAACTGCGCCGGCTATCCCGGAATTTGGTGCGGACCCAGGAGGAAGAGCGCAGATCGCTGTCACGGGAACTCCACGATGCGGTCGGCCAGATGCTCTCCGCCATGACGATGGAACTCGGAAATCTGGAGTCCCTCATTGCTTCTCCGGCTGAACTTCGTACGCGCCTGGACCAAGCCCGCCGGTTGAATGCGGAGACCATTCGCGGCGTGCGGGATCTGGCGGTGGGTCTGCGTCCCGCCATGCTGGACGAACTCGGGTTGGGGCCGGCGCTCCGGTGGCAGGGACGGGAGTTCTCGCGGAGAAGCGGCGTACCGGTGACTGTGCAGATCGACGGAGATCTCGAAGGGCTGCCGGAGATCCATCGCACCTGCATCTACCGGATTGTCCAGGAAGCCCTTACAAACTGTGCGCGGCATGCGCAAGCAAAGAACATCCGCATCTCCATCTATGGCCGGCGCGATTGGGTCCAGTTGTCGATCCAGGACGACGGTGTCGGCTTCGAGCCCCGGCACGCATCTTCCCGCGGGCTGGGGCTGATCGGCATTCAGGAACGGGTGCGCGAACTCGAAGGCAAGGTCACCGTCATATCCCAACCACAGAAAGGGACTATCTTGGAGGTGGAAGTGCCTGTTGGAAGTGGAA
Source organism: Terriglobia bacterium (assembly GCA_016650235.1). Taxonomy (GTDB): domain Bacteria; phylum Acidobacteriota; class Terriglobia; order Bryobacterales; family Bryobacteraceae; genus VFZE01. The sequence goes on along the minus strand of JAENWC010000009.1, from coordinate 19,894 downwards.
TGGCCGCGGAATGATTCGTATTCTCATCGCAGATGACCACGGCGTGATGCGCAAGGGTCTTCGTCTGCAACTCGAACAACACGAAGGGGTCGACGTGGTGGGCGAAGCCTCCGACGGCCGCGGCGCCGTGAGACTGGCGGATGAATTGCGACCGGATCTCGTCATCATGGACATCGGCATGCCGAATCTGAACGGGATTGAAGCCACGGCGCAGATTGTGAAGCACAATCCCAACATCGGGGTGATCATCTTGAGCGTGCACTCCGACGAGGAGTATCTGCTGCGCGCCCTTACGGCCGGAGCGAAAGGCTACCTTCTCAAAGAAACCGCTGACGTGGACCTGCTTCGGGCGGTCCAGGCCGTCGCCCAACGCAAGTCCTTCTTCAGCCCCACCGTCGCCAAGATGTTGCTGGACGACTTCGTGCAACAACTCAAGCAGCGCGGGCTGAAGGACTCCTATGATCTGCTCACGGACAGAGAAAAAGAGATCTTCCAACTTCTGGCCGAAGGCAAGTCGAACAAAGAAGTTGCCGCCATCCTGGACCTGAGCCCCTATACGGTGGAGACACATCGGACGCACATCATGCAAAAGCTCGACCTCCACAGTGCGGTCGAATTGGTCCTATACGCGGTGCGTAAGAAGATCATCGTGTTTTAATAGCGCCGTAAGGGGGCGCTGGCCTGTTACCATTGATTATGGAGTGAACTTTCGTTCCTTTCCCGACGTCTGAAGCTTAGGGAGAAACCTGCGTTGAAAACCAAGTGGAAAGTGACCCTCGGCGTTTCGGTTGTATTGATCGCGGCGGCCGGGATCTACGGCAGCATTGAATACAAGAAGCGGGGCATCGTTACGGTCCAGACCGGGCGTAGCGCGCGTCAGGACCTCACCAGCCTGGTGACCGCCTCCGGCGAGATTAAGCCTCGTAATTACATTAACATCGGGACTAACGCCATGTCCCCGTCGCGCATTACCGACATTCTGGTGGTCGAGGGCCAGCAAGTGAAAAAGGGCCAGTTGCTGGCCAAGCTGGAATCCGTTCAACCGGAAGCCGACGTGGCCGCGCAACGCGCCTCAGTCAGCGCTTCGGAGGCCGATTCCTCCGCCTCGGAGGCCTCTTTGAGAGCCGCTGATGACAACATTCGTACGATGCAGGCATCGGTGGATCGGGCCAAAGCGGAACTGGAACGGACGCAGATCAACTTCAGCCGCACCGAAAAGCTCCATAAGGAGAAGCTGATCGCCCGGTCTGAGTTTGATCAGAGAAGCATTGAGGTGGTGGCCAGCCAGGCCGCCGTTCGGGAGGCCGAAGCCCGCGTGACCCAGGCCCGCGCCCAACGCGCCCAGCTTGCGGCGAACCTCTCTGCAACTCAGCGGAGAGTAGTGTTGGCCCAGGCTAACCTTCGGCGCTCTCAAGACGTCTTGACAAGGACGATGTCTGTTTCCCCCATCAATGGAATGGTCACCAATCTGCCCGTGCGGGTGGGTGAGACCGTGGTGCCCGGCATCCAGAACTCTGCCTCCAGCTTGATCATGACCATCGCGGACATGTCCCTGATTACCGCCGAGGTGAAGGTGGACGAGACCGACATTGTCAACGTGAAACTGGACCAGATGGCCGACATTACCATTGATGCGATTCCCAACCGGACCTTCCAGGGCAAGGTGATCGAGATCGGGAACACCGCCATCCTCCGCTCCACTGGACTGGCCGCAAGCCAAAGCGCCATCTCAAGCCAGGAAGCCAAGGATTTCAAAGTGGTGGTCGCGCTGATCGATCCCCCCGCCGAAGTCCGGCCCGGGCTGTCCTGCACGGCTAAGGTAATTACAGCCACCCGGCAAAAAGTTCTCACCATCCCGATCCAGGCGCTCACAGTACGCCAGCGCGGCGATCTGGAGCCGGCGCCCAAGGATGGGGCCCCCGACCAAAAGCTCGACCCGCAGTCGGAGAAGGCTAAGAAAGAAGAACTGCAAGGCGTATTCGTCATCGCAGGAGAAAAGGCCGTCTTCAAGGAAGTCAAGACAGGCATCACCGGAGCCACCGACATCGAGGTGCTCAGCGGACTGAGGGACGGGGAACAGATCATCACCGGCAGCTACAAAGTGATCCGCACCCTGCGCAATGATGCGAAGATCAAAGTAGACAACAAGGCTCCGGTGAAGACAGAATCGTAGTCAGCCCGCATTAGAAGAGGAGTAAGCATGGCACAGGCAGCAGTGGATCCATTGGTTGAACGCGGCGAACAGCTACGCCGGGATGGCATCGTCATCCGCACGTACGACCTTTGGAAGACCTACATCATGGGCGATCAGGAGATCAACGCGGTCTCCGGCGTGGACATTGAAATCACCAGCGGCGAGTATGTCGCCATCATGGGGCCCTCCGGCTCCGGTAAGTCGACCCTGATGAACCTGATCGGCTGCCTCGACACAGCCTCCAAAGGCCAGTACTACATCAATGGGTGGCTGGTCAGTAACTTGACTGACGATGAACTCGCGCGCATCCGCAACAAGGAGATCGGTTTCGTCTTCCAGACGTTCAACCTGCTTTCCCGTGCCACCGCCCTGCACAACGTCGAGCTGCCCTTGATCTATGCGGGCCTCCCGGCCGATGTGCGGCAGCAAAAAGCGCGCAGCGCCCTCAAAGCGGTCGATCTGGAACAGCGCATGCTCCACAAGCCGAACGAACTTTCCGGCGGCCAGCGCCAGCGCGTGGCCATCGCTCGGGCATTGGTAAACAACCCGTCCATCCTGTTGGCCGACGAACCTACCGGTAACCTCGACAGCGCTACCGGTAATGAAATTATGGCCTTGTTCGAGAGGCTCCACTCACAAGGCAACACCATCATTTTGGTCACGCACGAACACGACATCGCCATGCACGCCCACCGCGTCATTCACGTCCGCGACGGCAAGGTGGAAAAAGACGAGAAGGTAAAGTAACTCAGCAGGGTTACTTCTTCGCCCGCGCCTCGCGCAGCACGGGGTAGAACTGTAGAAATACATTATCCACGGCGGCGTGCTCGTTGTGACATTTCCAACACGCGTCTTTCGGGAACGGCTTCGCCTCGCTCAGTATCTTGCCGCCGGCGCCGATGAAGTTGAAGTAGGCCCACTTCTCCGGAAAACGCGCCTCGTCTTTAAGTGCCACCTCAATGCCGATAGCGTTGTCCTGAAACATCCCCTGCCTGTTGATGGAGGCATTGGTGCCGGGCCGGACCACCTCCATCACCAGCATCGTCTTGTCGGGAAACTTGCCGGTCTCCTTGTATTGCCGGAAAGCTTCCCGTTGAATGTAGATGTTGTGGAAAGTGGCCGGCTTGGCCGCCTTGGTTCCGTCCGGCTCCGTATAACCCATGCCATAGTTGGCGCCCACAAACATCCATTCGCGGTAGCCCTCCGGCCTCAACAGTTGCCCCTCTTGATAGCGGGGCGTGCTCATTGTTTCAGATCCCAAAGGGCCCGGCCCCAAAAAGATGGTGGCGCAAAGAATGACGGACCAGATCGCTTTCCTCATCCCACCATTGTACAGCCGCAACATACTCGCGAAGCGCAGATGCTTGTAAATGGTGTTCGTCAAATTCGAATGTTCTCCTCAGCCCAATAGCCCCAGCGCACCACCGGCCCTTTCGTAGCCAGGGAAGACACGCTCGACATTGCTCTGTCCCAGATGACCGGAGACCAGTTCTCCCAGCACGCCCCGGAAGCCGGTGGTGACGGCCCAATCGCAGCCTTCATAGAGCTGCTCCCGCTCCAGGCCAGGCCAGCGGCCATACACTTTGCCGCCCTTGACGCCGCCGCCTATGACAAACATCAGACCGCCGAATGGGGAGGAGGAATGGAGCGGGAGACGGGATTCGAACCCGCGACATCAACCTTGGCAAGGTTGCACTCTACCAGCTGAGCTACTCCCGCGAGGCTGGCAAACCTCCTCATTGTCGCCCGACTTGGGCTCCGCTGTCAATTTCGATGTTAAAATGTTGAAAACAGGACTCCTAGAATTTTGATTAAGTTGTTGGTTAAATTGAGGATTTTTGTGTTAGACTAGCCAGCGCGGGGATAGTCCAGGCCTGGTCGTAGGCTCTTTGGGGCTTCATCTCCACACGAACGGTATATCCGAATAAGTTGAGCGTTTGTTTCGATTTCCACAGATGTGAATATCTTGTGGATTTCATCCGGGAAACGATTGCGAAAAATCGCTAACTAGCAGGACAGGAAGAAGAAAATGGACGTTTGGGAGCAAATCAAGGATCGGTTGAGCACTCGGCTGACCTGGGAGAGCTTTCAGAGTTGGTTTACTAAAGCCAACCTGCACAGCCAAGACAGCCGCAGCATCTGTGTTTCCGTTCCAAACGCTGAAACCAAAGAGTGGATTGAACGCGAATACGCTGATCAGGTGCGCGCGGTAATCCGCGACCTCAAGCTCCCTGTGCAGGAAGTGATCTACGTGGTGGCTGCTACTGCCGCGCCGGCCAATGGCGCCGCGGACCTGCGCGGCGCATCCGATTCTGTAAGTTTTTCGGAATCGTTGTTTGGTTCCTCCACCAGTCACCTGAATACGCGTTACACCTTTGACAGCTTTGTCGTCGGAAGCTGTAACCAGTTTGCGCACGCCGCCGCGGCAGCAGTGGCCAACCGGCCCGCGCGCAGCTACAATCCACTCTTCATTTATGGTGGCGTGGGCATGGGCAAGACACACCTGATCCATGCCATTGGACACGCTCTGAGCGGTACGTTTGGATCCTTGCGCGTGGTCTACACCACCAGCGAACGGTTCATGAATCAGCTCATCACCTGCATTCGTAATGAGCGGATGGCTCTTTTTCATCAGTACTACCGTTCGGCCGACGCTCTGCTGGTGGATGATATTCACATCCTCGCCGGCAAGGAGCGCACGCAGGAAGAGTTCTTTCACACCTTCAATGAATTGTATGATCACCAAAAGCAGATTGTGCTCTCCAGTGATTCCGCGCCAAAAAATACGCCTGGGTTGGTGGATCGTCTGCGGTCACGTTTTGAATGGGGGCTCATGGTCGATGTACAGGCGCCGGACCTGGAAACCAAGGTTGCCATTCTTGATAAGAAAGCCGATGAGGAAGGCATCGAACTGCCCGATGATGTCCGCATCTTCATCGCAACGAAAACCAAGTCCAACGTACGGGAGTTAGAGGGTGCGCTCACCAAACTGATCGCCTATTCCTCGGTCACTTCCTCGCGGATTTCGCTCGACATGGCCAAACAGTTGCTGCGGCACCTTTCCGCCGGCACTGAGCGCAAAATCAGTATAGAGTCCATCATAAAAGCGGTAGCCGAAAAGTTCTCTCTCCAGCCTGCACAACTCAAGCAGAAATCGAACATGCGCAATATCGCCTACCCGCGGCAAGTGGCAATGTACCTGGTCAAGGAACTGACTGATTCCTCACTGCCGGAGATCGGCCGCGCGTTCGGAGGCAAGCATCATACAACGGTACTGCACTCGGTTCAGAAGATCGACCGGGAAAAGGCGCACAACCCCAATTTGCACAAAATTATTAACAGTGTAATCGACTCATTCAATTGATGTTATATGACATATCCACAGAGACACTGGAATTGGCGTGAGGAAACAGGTGGAAGAATACACATCGGCGATGGGATGCAGAAACCATTGAACTGTTTTTCACATGGAAGCGAGACAGGAAGCTACCTTTTTTTGTATAATTTAGAAAGAAATCCACAGTATCCACAGCCCTATGAATACGAAGTACAAATAGAACATGTTTGTGTAGCAGAAGCAGAAAGAGGGAGACGCACCGGTAATGGAATTCACAATCTCTAAGTTGGACTTGGTCAGAGAACTGGGACTCTCACAAGGCGTGGTGGAAAGACGAACCACCATTCCCATTCTCTCCAACATCCTGATTGAGGCAAGTCAGGACAGGATCACACTCACCGCTACAGACTTGGAGTTGGGGATCCGCTGCGGGTGTACCGCACAAGTGAAGAAGCCAGGCTCGGGCACCGTTCCGGCCAAGAGATTGCTCGACTACGTGCGTCTGCTTCCCGATGCCGACATTCAACTGAAGTTTGGCGACAACCAGTGGGTGTCGATTGTCTGTGGGCGCTCGCGTACCCGTATTGCGGGCATGTCGCGCGAAAGCTATCCGGAACTGCCGGAGATGAGCGAGAAAATTGCGGACATTCCGGCGGCGATGCTCGCCTCTATGATCGGGCAAACCATCTTCTCTATTTCCAATGAAGAGTCGCGGTTTACGTTGAACGGCGCGCTGCTTGTCTTGAAACCCGACAGCATTGTGATGGTGGCCACCGACGGGCACCGGCTGGCAATGGTGGAGCACCCGTACGCGATTGGAGGCGGCGGTGTTTACCGCGCACTGCTTCCCCGCAAGGCAATGACAGAGATTCTGAAACTGGCTGGCGAGGCGGGTGAAGGAGCAAACTTCCAATTCGCGGCAACCGAGAATCACCTCTTTTTCCAGTTGGGTGACCGTCTGCTGCTCAGCCGCAAGTTGACCGGTAATTTCCCCGACTACGATCGTGTTCTGCCAAAAGATCAGCCGCACCTGATCACATTGCCCGTTGAGGAACTCCGCGCCGCCATTGAGCGCGTGGCGCAGTTCTCCGATGACCGCTCCCACGCGGTGCGGATGAAGATGGCTCCAGGAGAACTGACGATCCACTCGACGCTGGCCGATACGGGAGAGAGCGAAGAGACTATGGGCGCCGTTTATGACGGCCCTGAAGTGGAGATCGGCTTCAATGCGCACTACATGCTGGAATTTCTGCGCGCCAATGGCGAACCACAAGTGAGTTTTTTGTTCAAGGATTCGGCCAGCGCCGGAGAAATGCGCCCGGCCGGCGAAGATTTGAAGTACAACTACCGCTACGTCATCATGCCCATGCGCATCTGAGGTAGAAGCCGCCGCCGGCCGTTACAGGGCCGCGGCCAAGGGAGCGGTTGTGAACAGTTTAGAAAGTGAAATATGGTACCAAACTCCGATCTTTACGATTCTTCAAGTATCAAGGTCCTGGAAGGCCTGGAAGCGGTGCGGCTGCGCCCCGCCATGTACATTGGCTCCACCCGCGAGATGGGTCTGCATCACCTGGTGTATGAAGTGGTGGACAATTCCGTGGACGAAGCGCTTGCGGGGCACTGCGATTCCATACAGGTCAACATACACATCGACAACTCGCTGACGGTAGTGGACAACGGGCGCGGCATTCCGGTGGACATGCATGAGGAAGGCGTCTCAGCGGCGGAAGTGGTGCTGACCAAACTGCACGCGGGCGGCAAGTTCGACACGAATTCGTACAAGGTATCCGGCGGATTGCATGGAGTGGGAGTCAGTTGCGTCAACGCATTGTCGGAGACCCTGCGGCTGGAGGTCTGGCGCGACGGCCACACCTGGGAACAGGAATACGAGCGCGGCATCCCGAAAGGGCCGCTCACCAAGACGGGCAAGTCCGGCCGTAAGCGCGGAACGCGCATCACGTTCAAGCCGGACCCCACCATCATGGAGGCCACCGACTTCAACTTCGACACGCTGGCGCAGCGGCTGCGGGAAATGGCCTTTCTGAACAAGGGACTCACCATCACTCTCACCGATGAACGGACCGATCCGGTGAGGACGCACGAATTCCACTACAAAGGCGGCATTGCCGAGTTCATACAGCATCTCAACCGGGGTAAGCAGCTTCTCCACGACAAGCCCATCGCTTTTGAAGGCGAGCGCGAACTTCCCAACGGCGGCACGCTCAGCATGGAAGTTGCGCTGCAATATAACGACAGCTATTCGGAAACCATATTCACGTTCGCCAACAACATCAATACGGTGGACGGCGGCGCGCATCTGAGTGGATTCCGTTCCGCGCTGACACGGACCATCAACGCCTATGGGCAGTCGGCGGGACTGTTCAAGGACGTAAAAGAAAATCTGACCGGCGACGACGTGCGCGAAGGTCTCACGGCGGTGATCAGCGTGAAGCTGCCGCAACCGCAGTTTGAAGGCCAGACGAAAGGCAAGCTCAACAGCGACATCCAGGGCTACGTGGTGCAGTTGATCAATGAGCAACTGGGCGAGTACTTCGACAAGAACACCGCGGTGATGAAGAAGATTGTCGGCAAGGCCATTGACGCCGCGCGGGCGCGTGAGGCAGCGCGCAAGGCCCGCGACTTGACGCGCCGCAAGGGAGCGCTGGACTCGGGCGGGTTGCCCGGCAAGTTGGCCGATTGCCAGGAGCGGGATCCGGAGCGGTGCGAGCTGTTCCTGGTGGAGGGCGAGTCGGCCGGCGGGACCGCCAAGACCGGCCGCGACCGGCGCAACCAGGCCATCCTGCCGCTGAAGGGCAAAATTCTCAACGTGGAAAAAGCCCGCTACGACAAGATGCTGAGCCACGACGAAATCCGGTACATGATCACGGCCCTCGGCACCGGCATCGGCAAGGACGATTTCGATATCACGAAACTCCGCTACAGCAAGATCATCATCATGACCGACGCCGACGTGGATGGCTCGCACATACGCACGCTGCTGCTGACATTCTTCTTCCGCCACATGCAGGAGCTCATCCATCGTGGCCACATCTTTGTGGCCCAACCCCCGCTGTACCGTATCAAGAAGGGGAAGTCGGAAAAATACATCAAGGATGACAAGGAGTTCACGCGGGAGATTCTGCGGCGCGCCACCGAAAACATCACCGTCGAGGTAGGCAAGAACGGATCCATCGCCAAGCTGGAAGGTACCGAGCTGCGCAATTTCCTTTTGACGCTGGATGAGCTGCAACAGCTCGCGAAGAAAGTGGAGCGGTACATGCGCGACCCGCGCGTGGTGGAAGTGATCTCGAACCCGAATCTCGCCATTGACGCCAAAACCGAATTTGCCGAGAAGAGCAACCTGGTTCCACTGGTGGAGGAGTTGCGGAAGCTGAACCTGCAGCCGGAGTTGATAGCGGATGAAGAACACTCCGCCTGGAGGGTGACCTTCAAGGACGCCACCAACGCGACGAGGCAGATTGGCGTGGAATTTTCCTATCAGCCCGAGTACCGGCGCCTGCGCGCGCTGGCGCGGCAGATTGCGAAATGGAACTTGCCGCCGTTTAGCGTCAAGCGCGGCAACAGCACCGAGGAGCAGAGCAACTGGCGCGATCTGCTCAGTCATCTCAGAAGCGAAGGCATGCGTGAGGTTTCCATCCAGCGCTACAAAGGGCTGGGTGAAATGAACGCCAGCCAGTTGTGGGACACCACAATGAACGCCGAAAGCCGGACGCTGCTGCGCATCGAGCTAAGGGATCTGGTGGAGTCCGACGAGATCTTCTCCACCCTCATGGGAGAAAACGTGGAGAACCGCCGCAAGTTTATCGAGGACAACGCGCTGGACGTCCGCAACCTGGACGTATGAGTACCGCGCAAAGCAAAAATATTATCCCCCGCGCGCAGGATTTCGCAGCCTGGTATCAGGATGTGGTGCTGCAAGGCGACATGGCCGAACCGGCTGAAGTGGTCAAGGGATGCATGGTGATCAAGGCGAACGGATACGCCGTCTGGGAACGCCTGCAGGCCGATCTGGACCGGCGCTTCAAAGCCACCGGCCACAAGAACGTCTACTTCCCGCTGCTCATTCCGGAGAGTTTTCTGCGCCGTGAGGCTGAACATGTAGAGGGCTTTTCCCCGGAGCTGGCCGTGGTGACGCACGCCGGCGGCAAGAAACTGGAAGAGGCCTACGTAGTGCGGCCGACCTCGGAAACCATCGTCGGCCACTTCTTCTCGCGCTGGATACAGAGCTGGCGCGATCTGCCGGTGCTGATGAATCAATGGGCCAACGTGGTGCGTTGGGAACTGCGTACGCGCATGTTTCTGCGCACCACCGAGTTCCTCTGGCAGGAGGGCCACACCGCGCACGCGAATGAGCAGGAAGCGCGCGAGGAGGCCATCCGGATGCTCCACGTCTATGCCGAGGTGGCCGAGCAGGTGATGGCCATGCCGGTGATCCGCGGCATCAAGTCGCGCGCGGAGAAGTTCGCCGGCGCCGAGCGCTCTTATTGCATTGAGGCGATGATGCAGAACGGGCTGGCGCTGCAGGCGGGCACCAGCCACGAGCTCGGGCAGAATTTCGGCAAAGCGTTCGATGTGAAGTTCCAGACGAAGGAAGGCACGCTCGAATACGTCTGGCAGACCAGTTGGGGCGTGAGCACGCGCCTGATTGGCGGGCTGATCATGACGCACTCGGATGACAAGGGGCTGGTGCTGCCGCCCAAACTGGCGCCGGTGAAGGTGGTGATTGTGCCCATCTTCCGCAAAGAGGAAGAGCGGGCCATGGTGCTGGAGGTGGCCGCTAAAGTTGCCGCGGACCTGAATGCACAGGGACTCACCGCGGAAGTGGATGCGCGCGAGGGCTACAACCCTGGACACAAGTTCTTCCACTGGGAACAGCGCGGCGTGCCGGTGACCATTGAACTCGGTCCACGCGATGTGGCCGCGGGAACAGCGGTGGTGAAGCGGCGCGATCTGGGCACGAAGGAAAGCTTCCCACTGGAGGGGCTCACGGGCGTGGTATCGGGAGTTCTGGACCGTATGCAGGAGGATCTGCTGGCGACGGCCGCGCGCCGCTTGCGGGAGAATACGGTCACTGCGTCCAGCCTCGACGAGGTGGCCGGGATCTTAACCAGCGCCACCGCCGAAAAGGGCGGAGGCAAGTTCGTCATGGCGCACATCAAGGACGACCCGGCTTGCGATGCGAGGGTGAAAGAGCTGAAGGCAAGCGTACGCTGCCTGCCGCTGGTGGATGAGTACGACGGCCCAGGCAAGTGCATTGTCACGGGCGAAACAGTTTCACACCGGTCCGTGATCGCCAAGTCTTATTAGGCCGTTCAGCCCATTCAACATTCACCTCATTCACCTGGCACATCCTGACACAATGTGCCAGGTGCGGTAATCCTCAGATATGGCCACTCACCGAACTACCGTCAACGTCTCTATCACACCAGAACTTGATGCGTTCCTACAGAACCGCGTGAAGTCCGGTCGTTACCAAACAACGAGTGAAGTAGTTCGCGAGGCGTTACGACTCCTTGAACGGCATGAGCGGGATCGCGACGAAGAGATTTACATGCTCAAGGCGAAACTGGAAAGAGGTGCTGGCCAGGCAGAACGCGGCGACTTGCTCGATGGTGATGAGATCTTCGATGAACTTCGGGAGATGATCGAGGAACGCCGCCGCGCCAAGGCTTAACCGGTGAAGCGCTTATTCGTTCTCACCCCGGAAGCCAAGAGGGATCTGAAGGAGATTCTTCTCGACATCGCCGAGGACAGCCCTGACACAGCAGAGCGTCTCCGGTCTGAATTCTACGCAGGGCTTCAGCAACTGGGACGTCTTCACCCTGCGGGTGAACCATGACACCTGATGCAGATCAAACGCCAATAGGGCCAACCTCGCGGTCAAGGACCATCAGTACTGCGTGTCCCCTAACTTCTCTGAATCTTTCCAATCGGCCCTGAAATACTTACATTGGCCGGAGATGGGACAACAGCATAACAGCTTGCGCACCTTCGAAGTCATCATTTGCGATCGAGCCAAGGTGCTTCCGGGAGGCACCTGGATCAACGAGTCGAGACCGAGGCCGATGACGAGCAAATCATGCAGTTGACGGGACCATGGCACCTGAGTGACCCAAGTACGAAGATGATCTGAACGTGTTCGTCGCACACGGCGCGCCTCAATCTTCTCTTTGGGCTTATTTCACTAAACCACTGTTCTCAAGTGGAACGACTTGGGCCGCGTCAACTGGTCAAATCCCAGCACGGATAGCGCGCAGCCGCGGCCGGAGTCGCCCACTCCGGTCCAGGCCAGCGCCGGATCCAGGTAGTCACAGCGGTTCATAAACCATGTTCCCGTTTGGATACGGTCGCCAATGCGGATGGCGGCGACCGTATCGCTGGTCCAGATGGCTGCGGTGAGGCCGTATCGGCTGTCGTTCATCAGACCGATGGCCTCTTCATCGCCTGAAACCGGCATGATGGCAGCTACCGGGCCGAACGTCTCCTCGGTCATCACGCGCATGGAGTGATTCACTCCGGTGAGCACTTGCGGGGCAAGGTATGGCGTTCCGGCGCGTCCGGCGGGGAACAGATCCGGGTCGATGTGAGCGGTGGCTCCCTGCGTGACGGCCTCCTCGATCTGGCGGCGGACGAAGGCGGCGGCACTGGTGCGAACCATCGGTCCGAGCGTGGTCTCCTGCTCCAAAGGATTTCCAAGCCGGTATTGTTTGGTCAAGGCCACCCCGCGCTCCACGAATTCGTCGTAGACACTGGCATCGACATAGATCCTTTCGATGGCGCAACAGGACTGGCCGGAGTTGAACATTGCGCCATCCACCAGGTTCTCCACCGCGTGGGCAAGGTTGGCATCAGCTCGCACATAGGCGGGATCTTTGCCGCCCAACTCCAATGCGGTGCCGATGAAACGGCCGCTGGCGGCGCGCTGTATGGCGTGCCCACCTTCCACTGATCCGGTAAAAGCGACGAAGGCCACGCGCGGATCGGCTATGAGCCTGGACACGTCCGCGTGGCCGAGATGCAGGTATTGGAACACGCCTTCCGGCAGGCCGGCAGCGGTGAAGGCTTCGGCGAATCGTTCCGCGCACAACGGGGTCTGCATGGAGTGCTTCAGGAGCACCGCATTGCCCGCAAGAATAGCCGGAACCACGGAGTTGACGGCGGTGAGAAATGGGTAGTTCCAAGGAGCGATGGTGAACACCACGCCCAGCGGTTCGCGCCGGATGAACCGCGTGAAGCCCTCCTTCGGCTCGACGCGGATGCCGGCTAAGCTGCGCTCGGAAGCATCGATCATGTACCGGGCGCGCTCGGCAAAGCCGCGCAGAATCTCGCTGGCGCCGTAGCGTACCGGACGACCTATTTGCCAGGCGAGTTCCACGGCGATTGGGGCGGCATTGCGTTCCATCGCATCGACAAACCGGCGGCAGGTCTCCATACGTTGAGGGAGTGCGGTTTGCCGCCACCCCTGTTGCGCCTTTGTTGCACGCTCCAAAGCGTGATTGATTTCACTGGCCGTGGCCAGCGGTCTCTCCACGTAGACGGAGCCGTCCACCGGGCTGATGGTTTCTTGCATCTGAGATCCAGTCTAGTTCTTCGACGAGTTGCAACGCGCGCCGCCGAAGGGGCATTGCAAATCTTCGTTATACTCGGCTGTGGTCCGGCCTTACTGGTAGAAGGTGCCTATATAATGGCGTGACACAGTCCTGCAACAGCCAAAGGAGAAAAGCATGGCGGTAGCCGCAGCGCCGTTTGGAGACGATAGTAAAAGCATTTTGGACCGTATGCTCGGTCTCACCGGAGATGTCCGGAACGGAGAAGGAACGACAGCGCTGCTGATGGCGCTGAACGGATTCTTGATCCTGGCCGCGTACTACGTGATCCGCCCGCTGCGGGATGCGTTCCTGCTGCCGGTGAAAATCGACATCGCGGGGACCTTATTGACAGGGCCGGAAATCCGGCAGTACACCGGCGGCATTTTAGCCGCGCTGTTTCTGTTTGTGGTCCCAGCCTATGGCGCGCTTGCCAGCAAGGTGAACCGCATCAAGCTCATCAACACGGTCACACTGTTTTTCGTCGCCAACCTGGTAATTTTCTATCTTGCAGCCAATGGAGGAACACCGGGCGCTGGTCTTGGCATAACGTTTTATCTGTGGATGGGCATTTTCAACCTGATGGTTGTGGCGCAATTCTGGGCGCTGGCCAACGATATTTACACGCCGGAGGAAGGCAAGCGCCTATTTGCGATCGTCGGCTTCGGAGCCTCCGCCGGGGCGATCTTCGGTTCGATTGTGATCCGCGGCCTGATCCGGCCGCTCGGCCTGTTTTTGCCGATGCTCATCTCGGGGGCGATTCTGCTGCTTTGCCTGGTGCTGACCAACATTATCCACGTCCGCGAAAGGGACAAGGCACGAAGCGTCGCCGCAAGCCGGGCGGCCGAAAAACCGCTCGGGACCGATGGCGGTTTCCAGCTTGTGTTTCGCCAGAAGTACTTGCTGCTGATCGGCGTGCTCACGCTGATCGCGCAATATGTCAATACTAACGGAAACTACATCCTCACCGCCGTATTGAACCGGGCGGCCGAAGCCGCTGTCGCGGATGGAACGGCCGGTGGTTTGAATGCGGGCCAGTTCATCGGAGCTTTCCAGGCTGATGTCGACCTCTATCAAAATATCCTTGTCGTGCTCATCCAGCTATTCCTGGTGGCGAGAATCTTCAAATGGGTGGGCGTGGGACCGTCGCTGTTCTTTCTGCCGATGGTTGCACTTTTCAGCTACGGACTTTTCGTCGCGGCGCCGGTGCTCGCACTGATCCGCATAGCCAAGATTACAGAAAACGCCACAGATTACTCGTTGCAGAATACGGCGCGGCGCGCGTTGTTCCTGCCGACCAGTAGAGAAGCGAAATATAAAGCCCTGCAGGCAGTGGAAACATTCTTTTGGCGCTCCGGCGACATGTTTTCCGCCGTTACGACGCTGGTGATCGTGCAGGTTCTTGCGCTTTCGGAACGGCAGTTCGCCGGACTGAATCTGGCGATGGTGGCAATATGGATGATCGTCGCGTTTGCGCTGGCCAAAGAGAACAAGAAACTGATGGCCAGCCAGCCGGCAAGCGCGGAATAAGGCGTTATTTCTTTTTCTCCGGCTCCACAGCTTGGCCGCGGGAAGCGCCGCGGTACCGTTCTTGCGCCGGACAGGGGTTAATCCAGGTAGACGCGATGCACGCGCGCGCTGATGCCGCAGAGCAGGCTGTAGCTGATGGAACCGGCGGCACGCGCCATCTGCTGCGCGTCCTGGCTGGCCTCGCCCTCGCGTCCGAGCAGCGTCACCGCATCGCCGGGTCCGAGCTGAGGAACGCTGGTGAGATCAATCGTCGTGAGGTCCATGGAGATCGCGCCCACGATGGGAACCAGTTTCTCCGCCGCGATGACATGCCCCTTATTCGAGAGGCTGTGCGGGATCCCATCGGCATAGCCCGCGGCCAGCACGCCAATGCGCATGGGTTGTTTCGCCTGAAACGTGCCACCGTAGCCGATTCGCGCGCCGCGCTCGACGTGCTTGATGTCGAGGATGGCGGTACGCCACTGTAGCGCCGGCGCGACGGTGAGCTGGCTTGGGGGGGCATGCTCTCCGCGGGTAGGCGAGACGTAGCCGTAAATGGCGTGACCCGGGCGGACCATGTTCCTCCACGCATCGCGGCGGCCATAGGCAATCGGAATGGTGCCGCTCAAGTGGCGGTATGGCGGATCTATGCCCCGTTCGCGCAATCCGTCCGAAATCATGTTGAAATACCGGATCTGCTCGTCTGTTTGGGATTTTGTATAGTCGGCCGCGGACGCGAAATGCGTCATCAGACCTTCCAACTTCGCGTGGCGGCATCCTTCCACCGCGGAGGCAATGGTTGCCGCGGAGGACTGCGTTCCCAGGCGGCCCAGGCCGGAGTCGATCTTTAAGTGGTAGTGGAGCGCAAAGGGCCGCGCAGCAAGCTCCGTTTTGCGCGGGTTACTCAAGGGCCGCCCGCTCGCCTCGTCGAGTTCGCGCAGGTGGCCGAGCGAATGTATGACCGGAGTGAGCTGGCAGGCGAGCAGTGCGTCCAGCTCGAAGGGCAGCACATCGGCCATGATGAGGATGCGCGCGGTGGCTCCGGCCTGGCGTAAAGCAACGCCTTCCTCGACGTTGCTGACAGCCAGCCAGCGGGTTCCTTCGGCGGCGAGGATACGCGACACCTCCACCGCGCCATGCCGGTAGGCATCGGCCTTCACCACTGGAGCCAGTTCCACGCCAGTGCCCACCAGCTCGCGGACGGCGCGGAAATTGCAGGCAATCTGCCTTCGCGATACCTCAATCCAACAGCGGTGCGGGGCGCGGCTCACCGGGCGGCCATCTCCCGGAACAGTTGCTCGTAGGCATCGGTGACGGCATCCCAACTGTAGCGTTGCCGCACCCGTTCCCGCGCGAGTACGCGAAAGCGTTCGCGTTGGTCCTCCGTCATGTCCAGCACCTCCCGCAGGCGGACGGCCAGGTTGTCATGCGTAAAGGGAATGCCTGCGCCGCCGGCCACCTCTTCATTCTCGGGTGTTTGCAGATAGAGCGTGAGTGCTCCCCGTCCCATGGACTCGATGAGCGCCGGATGGGTACCGCCGACCTCGGTGGCCTGCACGTAGGCAAAGCAGTGTGAAGTGAGTTCCCGGTAGCCTTCGCCGTAGACGGCGCCGGGCATCACAACACGCGGATCATTCGTTCCGCGGACCCGCTTGATATAGGATGCCGCGTAGGGTGCGTCGCCGATGAGGGCCAGCTTCATCCCGGTTTCAGGGCCGGTGCCAAGGCCGGTGCCAGGGCCGGTCTCCAGTTTCTCAAATGCCTCCCGAACCAGCAGAGCGTTGTTTTCCGGTTCCATCCGGCTGACATAGAGAATGTAGCGGCCCTGTTCCAGCCCGAGTTGCTCCAGGATGGCGGTAGTAGTGACGCGCGTGGTGTCGGCCCCATACGGAATGAACGTAGACGCCTTGCCGTAGCGCTCCCGATAATATTCGCGTATCCTTTCGGCGTCGCTGATGACTACGTTCGGACAAAATGTGGAGAGGCGCTCGGAGAGAAGGTACCAGAGGCGTCCCAGGGCATTCCATTTTTTCCGGTTCCGCTCCAATCCGTCGACATTCAGCGCCACCGGTACACCGGCGCAACGCGGCAGCCAGGTGAAGCAGGCCACGGCGGCGTTGCAATACAGAGCGGCGTCCGGGCGGTGGAACAGCAGGTGCAGCGTGGACAGGAAAGCATGTACCACAGTGTCGAAATACTTTTGGCGCAGGGTGGGCAGGTATAGCAGGCGCACGCCGCGATAAGTGGGGGCGCTGTGAGGATGGCGGCCGTAGACGGTCACCTTGTGGCCGCGCAGGGCTAGACGCGTGGATAACTCCTCGGCAAAGGTCTCAAACCCGCCGTAGCGCGCAGGGATGCCCCTGGTGCCGAGGATGGCAATTTCCATGTCCTGTCTCTCGTAAAAGTTTACAGCCACCGCGCCTTCCGAGACGTGGCCAAAGGTCGGTGGTCAAGGCTGCATGCCGTCCTAGACTAGCGGCTGGCGGCGCGGGAACGGGAAAAGAAACGGGCCGCCATCTTAGGCGCCTTGGGCGCCGGCATGCTGACCGGCTTGTAGGAGAACCAGGCGGCCATGTACTCGTCGCTGACCTTGCGCCGTTTCATGATCTCCTGGCGTTTGGACAACGCGCGCCGGAAATTCCTGGCCAGATAGCTGAATGCCTTGAGCGACGAGTGTTCGCGCAGAAGGCAGCAGCCGAACACCATCACATCGCGCACCGTGATGGAGAACCAGTTGCGGCGGTAGACGTCCGGAGTGATGTTCTTGATGCGCATCAGAAACCGGTTCTTCACCGAATGCATGTTGATCTCGGGCGGCAACGCGCGCCGGTTGCCCGGCAGTACGCTCCGCACGTGATAGCCGCGCGCCAGCGGAGTGTAGATGCAGCGCCATCCGAACAACTGCGACCGCCAGGCCACGTCCGCGTCCTCGCGATAGACAAAGAAGTCGGAATCGAAAAACTCACCGTCGATCGCGACGTCTTCAATCATCTTGCGGCGATAAAAAGCGGCGGCGGCGGTGGCCCCGAATACATACTCGTGCTTGAGATAGTGGCCGTTATCAATCTCCTGGCTGCCGCGGTCCAGATGCCGCAGCATCGGCGTGAAGTAGATTCCAGTGGAATCCACGCGCGCCTTATCCGGAATTTCAAAGTTGGATTTCAACGCCAGCAATTTCCCGCACACAGTGCCCACTTTCCGGTCGGCATTGGCTGCGGTCATCAGAGGTCCGACAAAGTCGGGCATCAGGAGAACGTCGGGATTCAGAGTGAGCACCCACTCGCCGTTCGACAGAGAAATCGCCTGATTCTGGGCGGCGGCGAATCCGATATTTTCCTGGTTATAGACGATCTGGCAACGGTCTTCAAACAGCTCCAGAATGTCGGTCGTGCCGTCGGATGAAGCGTTATCCACCACGATGATCTCCACATTCGGGTATTTCTGTCCAAGCACGGACTCGAGACACCGCCGGATGAAGCGGCCGCTGTTGTAGGTGACGACGGTGACGGAAACCAGTTCGTTATGAGCCATGAGAGTGACTATTTCTTAATGTGGAGTCGGAGTTCTTTTCAAGGTTCAAACTACTGCCGCAAGCTTCCCCGCGCAAACAGGAAGGCCCAACGAACACAGCCTTCCCGGCAAGACGTAACACTTTACCATATTCGGCCAGCGGTTTGAGGCCGTGGCCTGCGCTAATCCCCGTTATCATTCTCGCGGCTGTTCCGACTGCCACTGCGGCTGCAACCGTCCGGAATCCTTTTGAACGGAAATGCTTGGCAGCGTATCTCAATAGGTTAGCATACCAATACCAGACCCGTAAGCGCGGCTGCATACCGGCAATGGAGTGGGCTCCATAGTGCAGGGCGGCGGCCTCAGGCACGAAGCGGGTCCGGTAGCCTTGTTTGCGAAGCCGTTCCAGAAAATCGACATCTTCAAACCAAAGCGGATGGAACTGCTCGTCGAATCCTCCCAGCTCCAGCCAGACGCGGCGGGCGATCATCAGAAACGCTCCGGCGGGCTGATCCACATCCTGGGGCTTGGAATAGTCGAGATCCAGGCAACGGTAGCGGCGGTTCACCGGATTGCCCGGCCACAGCTTGTTGAGGCCCAGCGTCTCGAGCGCCAGCACCGTGGCGGTGGGGAATCGCCTGACCATGAAACCGGTTTGCGGCCGGCCGGCGGTGTCGATGAGCTGTCCGGCGGCGGCGGCCACCTTCGGCAGGCGACACGCTTCAGCCAGGATTTCCAGGCCCGATTGCAGGATAGCATCCGGGTTCAGCACAAGCACAAATTCGCAGGAGAGCCGGGCAAAGCCCTGGTTCACGGCGGCGGCGAAACCGGCATTGTGAGCGTTGGCCAGTAGCCGCACATGACTGAAACGCCGGACAATCTGGCAGGTCTGATCCGAAGACGCGTTATCGACTACCACCACCTGAGAGGAGCGCTGCAGGGCCGCTTCCAGGCAGGGTTCGATGAACCCGGCCGAGTTATGCGTGACGATTACGATTCCGATGCTCGAGCCGGTGGCGTTCATGTGAGTGCGAAGTAGAGCCTCCAATACCAGTCCATCTCTACAGCACTAGGGGACGCGGAGCCAGTTCTCTGTAGCCTGCCAATGAGCCTTTCACTGGCGTGCAGGAAGTCCAGCAAATCACCTTCTTGACTAGAATGCCGCGGCCCATCCGCTCTGATGGAATCGAACCGGCCAATGCCCTCCCATTTGCCGCGAAGGTAGGCGCGCGCGCAACCGTGACGCGCCGCCACCAAACCCCAGAGCAATTGTCCGGCCAAAACCGGCCATCCGAAGCGTAAGGGCCAATCTCTTGGATAATGCTTGGCTACCAGGAACATTTGGTTGCGGGCCAGGAGGCGGACCGTTTCGGAATTCCACACGCCAAGCGTCGCACTGCCCCAATGCCTGCAAGTCGCCTCTGGTACATAGCGCCCGCGGCAGCCGGCCAGCACGCAGCGCAGGCCGAAGTCCACATCCTCGAGATAGCTTTCAAACCGCTGGTCGAGCAAGCCAACCCGTGTAAACAATTCGCGGCGGAACAGCGCGGCCGTGCAGGGAGCCATGTCGATGGCGCAGGGCACGCTCCACTGCGGCCCATCGGTCCGGCCCTGCCCGCAGCGCCACGGGCAGGCCGCGCGGCTGATGGCGTCAAAGGTCCCGTCGAGCACATTCTCCTGGCCGGCCCGGTAGATTTTTCCGGTGGCAAACCAGGCCTCGGGGTGAGCATCGAGTGC
>JAENWC010000008.1 GCA_016650235.1 Terriglobia bacterium | reverse complement strand
AGATGTGTATAAGAGACAGGAGTAAAACCATTCCTGGCTGCGCAGCTTCTTTGTTTCCGCCATAACTGTCTACGATAGCAGTCCGCAACGCGCGATACTGGGTCAGTTGATGCGGCCCAAAATAGATTTCCTGTACTTTAACGCCGGCGGAGGCCATCGCGCCGCGGCCACCGCGCTGGAGGCGATGCTGCGCCAGCAGGACCGGCCCTGGCAGGTGCGGCTGGTCAACCTCAACGACGTTCTCATGCCCACCGACGTGCTGAAGAAAGTCTGCGGGCTGGGCCTGGAAGACATCTACAATCTGATGCTCAAGAAGGGCTGGACGCTGGGCTCGGCGCAGTTGGTTCCGGTGATGCACTTCCTCATCCGGCTCTTTCATAAGCGGCAGGTTGAGTTGATCGGCGGCTTCTGGAAGCAGGATACGCCGGACCTGGTTGTGTCGGTGATCCCGAATTTCAATCGAGCCATACTCGAGGGGTTGCGCCGGTGTTCCGCGCAAACGCCCATGGTCACAATCCTCACCGACTTGGCCGACTACCCGCCTCACTTCTGGTTGGAACGCCAGAGCCAGTATGTCATCTGCGGCAGCCCCAAAGCCGTCGAGCAGGCGCGCGCGGTTGGGTTGCCGCCCGGCTGTATCTACCAGACCTCCGGGATGATACTCAGGCCGCACTTCTACGATGTGCCGCCGGTGGACCGCGCCTCGGAACGGATCAGGCTCGGCCTCAGCCCCGATCTTCCCACTGGGCTCGTTCTGTTTGGAGGGCAGGGAGCCGGCGTGATGCTGGACATTACGCGCAGGCTTTCCTCCTGTGGCCGCCCGATGCAATTGATTCTGATGTGCGGCCAAAACAAGGACCTGGCGGACAAATTGCGCCAACTGAAAACGGACATGCCCATGCATGTGGAGGGCTTCACCACCGAGGTGCCCTACTTCATGCAACTGGCCGACTTCTTCATCGGCAAACCCGGCCCCGGCAGCATCTCCGAGGCAATCGCCATGCACTTGCCCGTGATTGTCGAATGCAACGCCTGGACGCTCCCGCAGGAGCGTTACAACGCCGAATGGATTCGCGGGCTCAATGTGGGGATCGTACTCAAGAGCTTCCGGACCGTGGACAAGGCTGTGACGGAGCTGATCCATTCTGGAGACCAGTCTGGAGACCAACTGGAGAAGTTCCGCCAAGCCGCCGCTCAAATCCGGAACAGGGCCATTTTCGAGATCCCCGATCTGCTCGATGAGATCCTCAAGCGCGGAAATTCGCTATCATAACGGTGAATGATCCAGCGCGAGGTATCCGCGGCGCCGGCTGCTGTGTCTCTCTCCCAAGGTGGCTCCCAGGATGCCCCTGTGCGGGAGCGGCTTGCCATGGCCGCATCGCGCATCCAGGCTCTGGAAGCATCGCTGGGGGAAGTGATTCGCGGCAAGCCGGAAGTGATCCGGCTCTCGCTGGTATGCCTGCTGGCCAAAGGCCACCTGCTCATTGAAGATGTTCCCGGGGTAGGCAAGACCACGCTCGGCCATGCGCTGGCGCGCAGTTTGCGGTGCGGCTTTCAGCGCTTGCAGTTCACCTCCGACATGCTGCCGAGCGACGTGCTCGGCGTCACGGTCTACAACTCTCTCACGCAGGAGTTCGAGTTCAAACGCGGTCCCATCTTCACCAATGTCCTGCTGGCCGATGAGATCAACCGCTCCACGCCCAAGACGCAGTCGGCGCTGCTGGAGGCGATGAATGAACTGCAAGTCACCATTGACGGGCAATGCTACGCGCTCGATCCGCCGTTTCTGGTGATCGCCACGCAGAACCCCGTGGAGCACCACGGCACTTATCCCCTGCCCGAATCGCAGCTCGATCGCTTTCTGCTGCGGTTGCGCATCGGCTATCCGGATGCCGCCAGCGAGCGCGAGATTCTGCGCCAGACCTCGAACCATTCCGCGGAACTCGTCCGGCCCATCCTTTCCGCCGGCGAGGTGCTGCAATTGCAGGAGCTCGTCGCATCGGTCAGCGTCGATGAGGCTTTGCTCGACTACATTCTGGCCGTCGTTGCAAAAACACGCGGCCATTCCTCTCTCGCCCTCGGCGTGAGTCCCCGCGGCGCGCAGGCTTTGTACCGCGCCTCGCAAGCGCTGGCGCTGGTGGAAGGCCGCCAGTACGTGGTTCCCGACGACATCAAGCGGCTGGTGGTTCCCTCCTTCGCGCATCGTGTGGTGGTGGATACGCGAGTGGCCCTATCCCAGCGCGGACCCGACACCGCCGGCCGCATTCTGGAAGAGATTCTTAAACAGGTGGACGTTCCCCTGTAAGGCGGCATCCCAACACATTATGAAGACAGCAATCATCGGCCTGCCAATGGTGGGCAAGTCCTCTTTGTTTACCATCCTGACCGGCGTGCACGAGCCGGCGCGCATGGGCTCGATGGAGGCGCGCATCGGGATGGCCAAGGTGCCGGACGCGCGCCTGGACGCCTTGGCCAAGGTCTTTGAGCCGCCCAAAATCACCTTTGCCACGGTCGAGTATCTGGACTGCCCGGCGATATCGAAGGAGACCTTACGCGATCCCAGCTATCTGGCCAGTCTGCGCGTGGTGGACGCCTTCGCGCAGGTGCTGCGCGTGTTTTCCAGCGATACGGTACCCCACGAGAAAGGTTCCGTGGATCCGGTGCGCGACCTGCAAGACGTCGACATGGAGCTCATCGTGAGCGATCTTATGGTGGTGGAGAAGCGCATGGATCGCGTGGACCGGGATCGCAAGAAGGCCAAAAGTCCGGAACTCGACAAGGAGTTTGAGATGCTCTCCCGGTGCAAAGCGGTGCTGGAATCGGACCGCCCCCTGCGCGCCATGGAGTTGAGCCCGGAAGATGAGAAGCGGCTCCGGGGATTCCAGTTCCTTTCGCAGAAACCGATGCTCTATGTGCTGAATTTAGGCGAGGAGGACGCCGCGCGGCTCCATGAGATTGAGCAGGAGTATCGCGACGGCGCCCTGGCCGGCCGTCCGCAAACCTCTGTCACCGCCATATGCGGCAAGATTGAAGCGGAGCTGGCGGACCTGCCGGCCGAGGAAGCTCGCGAGCTCATGTTGAGCTACGGGCTCACCGAATCCGGCCTGCAGCGGCTGATTGGCGGCACCTACGCGCTGCTTGGCTTGATGTCGTTTCTGACCGCGGGTGAAACCGAGGTTCGCGCCTGGACCATTCCTCAAAAGAGCACCGCGGTCAAGGCGGCCGGAGCCATCCACACGGACTTTGAGAAGAAGTTTATCCGCGCGGAAGTGGTCAACTGGCAGCACCTGGTGGATCACAACGGCTATGCGGGCCTCCGTGGAACGCCGCTGTTGCGGCTGGAAGGCAAAGAGTATATTGTCCAGGATGGCGATGTGCTGGTGATCCGCCATGGTTAGAAGCGCAAAGGGCGCTCGCCGCGCCAGCAAACCCCTGAGGAACACGAGGCTTAGGTTGGCGGCGGGCAGCTCCGTTTTGCGCGTGTTCCTTAAAAGCATGGTTAGGAGGGAATGTTGACTCGACGATGGCTGCTTCTGTTGCCCGTTGCGCTCCTTGCCAAGGGAAAGAAATATCAGCATCCGTCCGGATTCTCATTTGAACTGCCGGGAGGCTGGACGGCGGAAATGGGCGCAGTGGCCGCGGCATTGATCCCGCCGGGAGGAAAGCTGGACCCGAACCGCGAGGACAACCCGGAGGTCTACACCATCTGGCCCGCTGAGGCCGGCTCCGATGAAGATCTGGTAGCGGCCACGCGGCAGAGTCTGGAACGGTCCGGCGCAAAACCGGAAGGCGGAGGCGTGAACCAGCCCTTCAAGGCGCCGGGCCGCGCCGGCACGTCTCACACGATGGATTTCCAGCATCCGGAACGCAAGGTAGCCTACCGCATTCGCATCTTCTCGCTGCACGTCAAGGGGAGGCGCATTGCGCTATTGGCCACCGGGCACAGGGACAAGCTGGTGGCGCGCGAAAAGGATCTGCAAGAGATCGCGCGCAGCATGGACTACGCGAAGTAGATCTCGGATATCATTGCTTTTTCCCGTTGGCGGGCGGGAGCGGCTTCTCGCCGCGGTATTCACGCAGCAGATTGCGGACCTCGTCGAACAGCTCGGCCTGGACCATTTTCCCGCGTAAATACGGATAGGCCAGCTCGGCCACCAGACGCCACTCGCCTTCGAGCTTTGGGGTGAGCTCGTGTACGATGAGGCCGCGGCTCTTCATGGTTTGCAGGGCTTGCTCTTCTTCCCTGCGGCTCTCTGTCTTCATCTGGCGGCCTGCCTGCTGTGCGGCGGCGAGCATGGCCTTTTGTGTTTCCGGAGCGATGGTGTCCCATACCTTCTTGCTGAGCACAGCGCCTCCCACCAGCGGAGCCCACTTGAGGTCCAGCATGTGGTTGGCCTTGGTGAACAGTTGCGTGGACAGAGCAAAGGTGTTCGGCGATGGTACGGCCTGGATCATCCCGCTCTGTAGGGCCGGGTAGATATCGCTGGTCTCCAGCGGGACCGGCTGGTAGCCGGCGCTTTTGATCATGTCGACGAACTGATTGTCGCCCTGCCAGACGAACAGCTTGAGCTTGCGCAGGTCGGCGGGGCGAACCACGGGCTCGGTGGAGAAGAAGCGCACCCATCCAGCGTCGGCCCAGAACAGGACGATGAAACCGCGGTCGGCCAGTTTCTTTTCCATTTGGGCGTGCAACTTATCGCGGACGTGGTCCAGTTCTTCCAGTGTGCGGAACAGAAGGGGCGTATTCTGGAGCGCGGCGACCGAGCCGTCGATTTCGGAGAGTCCGACAGCGGTGACCATGGCGGCTTGCAGTTGTCCGGCGCGGAGCTTTTGCATGACCGCGGCTTCCCCGCCCTGGACTCCTTGCGGATAGATGACGAGAGTAGCGCCGCCGCCGGGAGCCTTTTTCCACTGGTCGGCCATTGCGACCAGGCTCCGGTGGTAAGAAGAGTCCTTGGGCGCTAGCGTGGCCAGCTTGATGCGCACGGTGCGCGCCGCCGCGGGCGGGGGGGACAAGAGGAACAGGGTGGCAAGCGCAAAGGGCGCCGTCCGCGCCCCCAAACTGTTCAGAAACACGCGAGTTGCCGATGCGGGCGGCAGCTCCGTTTTGCGCGTGTTGCTTAAAAGAAGGACAAGAGTGGTTCGGCGAAACATTAGAATGCTCCAGGCTAATAGTTTAGTTGTACACTATTGCGTAGCAGCCCAGAGGAGAACACATGAGCCAAGCCAGACCCAATCGCCGCCAGATGCTCGAACTTTGCATCTCGCGAGGCCTCCTGATCGCAGGAGGCGCATCCGTTACCCAACCCCAGCTACTCGCCTTCTGGCAACGAGCCGAAGCGCAATCGTATCAACCCACGAACGCCGAAGTCCTTGGCCCCTTCTTTCGTAAAGGCGCTCCCGAAACCAAGGTCCTCCGCGCCCCAGGCGACCCCGGCGTTCCGCTCAAGGTCTCCGGCCGCGTCATGAACACCAAAGGTCAACTCGTGGAAGGCGCCAAGGTCGATCTATGGCACGCCGATCACAACGGCCTCTATGACACGCGCGGTTACAAGTACCGCACCAAGCTCAGCCCGAACGAAAAAGGCGAGTACGGCGTCGAGACCGTCATGCCCGGCCACTACTCCGATCGCCCCGCGCAGCACATCCACTACCTGATCGCCGCCCCAGGCCACAAGACCCTCATTACTCAGGTCTATTTCGCCACTGATCCGTTCTTTGAGGGCAACCCCGGGAAGAACTGGAACAAGCGCGGCATCGCCGGCAACAAAGAGCTCATCCTCCCCGTCAAGCTCTTTGAAGCAGGTCCCCATACCGAGGTGACCTTCGACATCATTCTCGAAAAGGCCTGACATGCGCACACTCATTTTCTTCGCCGCGGCAGCCATGCTCGCCGCGCAGTCCGATAGGACGATCACGGCCGACGCCGCTCCCGGCGAGTTGCACTTCTCCGCCAACGGCGAGACCATCACCACTCTATGCCGCGATAACCATATCCGCACGTGGGAGGTGGCAACAGGAAAGCTGGTCAGCGCCAAGCCCGTCACAGCCGGCACAACACTCCTCTCGGCCACTCGGGCCGCCGAACGCCCGGCGCACGGCACGGTCCGCATCTGGGATCTCACCGCCGGCGCGCAACTCCGCCTCATCAACGGCGCGCCCAACGGCCGCACTGTGATGTCGGGCAACGGCAAACAACTCGCGGTCGCAAACGCCAACGAACGCAAAGTGCGGCTCGTCAACCTCGAAACCGGCGAGCAGCGCCACGCGCTCGAAGATGGCATCGGCGGCGCGGCCGAGCTTGTCTTTTCTCCCGACGGCGAGTTTCTCGTCAGCGCCAATTACGACAACGACGTCCGCGTCTGGAAAACAAGATCGGGTGAACTTGTTCGAAAGGTGGAAGACCTCACCGGCGCGATGTTCGCCGGCGAATTTACTCCCGACGGCAAACAGCTCGTCATGGCCGGCCTCGACGAAACCGTCTACATCTGGGACGCGAACTCGTTCAGTCCCGCAAGAACGTTCAAAGGCCACGGCGAAACCATCTCCGCGCTCGCCATCTCGCCCGACGGCCGCACCCTCGTCACCGGCGGCTTCGACGTCATCACCACCCGCAACCCCGTCAAAGTGGCCTTCTGGGACATGACCACCGGCAAGATCATCCGCACCGTCAAATCCCCGCACCGCGTGGTCTCGCTCGCCTTTTCGCCGGATGGAAAATGGGTGGCGATGACGGCCGGCGAAAAAGAGATCAACCTCTGGAAGGCGCCTGCGTCCAACTAGCCGGCGCCCCGCGGAGCCGGCGGCTGGCGCATCCCGGCAAGGAAGATGCCGGGTTTGTATTCCGCCTGGTTGGAAAGCCTGGCTGAGGGTTTATTCCGGTTCGGGCTGAAGGCGGCGCTGGAGAAAGGGAATCGAATCCCGCACCTGATTCCACCGCGACTTAATAGTAGACAGACCGATCATCAGGAGGAACACTACAATGGTGCACGCAACCGTCTGCGGCACACTCAGGTTCTCTTTCCACATCCAGAACCACCGGCCATAGACGAGTTCGGTGTGAACCCAATAGACCAACAATGAGGTGGTGCCAATCTGGCAAACCCAGCTCCAATTCTCCTTGACCACATAGGTGTGCCAGACATAGGCGAAAGAGAGCATCAGGAGAATCACGCCCAGTTTGATCAGGGTCAGTCCGGGGCTGTTCAACCAGAAATCGGACTTCGAATAGAGCGAATAAGGGAGGTCGCTGAAATACTGGCCGCCCACGATCAGGCCAAATCCGGCCAGTGCGCCCCACTGCATGAGACGCTCCACGTGTTCTCCACGGGCGACCCGGATGATGCTGCCCGCGCTGACGCCGAAGGCGAGAAAACTGCCCCAGGGGAAGAAGCTGAAAAAGTTGTAGTCGGGGACAATGTACATGCGCACAAGAGGGGGCACACCGCTCCAGTCGAGGGAGGAGATGATGGGGGAGGCGACGGCGATGCCCAAGCCCAGGATGGCGCAGTGACGGATGCGGTCCGCGGTGGAGAACACGGACATGATCGAAACGGCTGCGATTGCAAAACCCATGCAGTTGAGAATGTCTACGCGG
Organism: Terriglobia bacterium; assembly: GCA_016650235.1. Taxonomy (GTDB): domain Bacteria; phylum Acidobacteriota; class Terriglobia; order Bryobacterales; family Bryobacteraceae; genus VFZE01. The sequence goes on along the minus strand of JAENWC010000008.1, from coordinate 8,749 downwards.
AGCAGGTCGCTCCAGCGGTCAAAACTGGAGGGCAGGGCAAAGATAAAAAGCTGCACCCGAAAGGCGAAGGCGAGAGCGAACAGGTATGCGGCGCGGCTCAATCCAGTGGTGATGCGGTTGCGGGTCGAGAGGCCCTTGCGTTCAGAGGAATCCATCAGGAAGGCGAGCGTGATACCCGTTAGAAAAAGAAAGATGGCCGGCGGCATACCGCCGATAAACTGCGAAAGGATATAGGGCGAGTCCTGGCGCAGGTCCTTGTTGGTGAAGGCATGAAAGACGTGGCCTTGCAGCATGATGGCTGCGCCGATGCCCCTGGTCCAATCGAGATATCCAAGACGATTGGACTTGACGGCCGGCTTGGCCTGCGCGATATTCTCTGCTAGTGCGGTGTTGTTCATTACTCCTGATGCCTTACGTTATTTTTGCGGGAACTCTCTTTTTACGTTTTTGGGAAGCTTGAGGGTCATCTGATCGGGCGTGAGACCGGGGTTCCATTTCACCTCACTGTATTCGATGAGGGTATAGTCGCCTGACTTTTCGACGAACTTCTGGCGGACGGGGAAGCCATCGGGCTGTTGCACCCACAGCTCGGCGACCTTGATATGCTCCGCCACCTGGCTCGATTTGGGCGTCAACTCGATGCGCGCGGACTGGTAGGCGCCCACTGCCTCCTTGCCAATCCACTTGATATGGTAGCTCCGGGAAAGCTCCTTGCTGGAGTTTCCAAAACCAAGCAGCAGAAACTGATCCACCAGCGCCTTGTGCTTGCCCAAATCAAACTCGTGCACAGTCTGGATGTTGGGATAGTAGATCTCGGCCTTTTTGCCCTGGAAGAAAACCGACTTCTGGCCCGGCTCTGTAAACTCGATCAGCATGGCGATCTCATTGTTCCGGACGCGCATGACCCGCACGTGGCCAGACTCGACGCTATCATCGTTGATCACGGCGGTATGCATGATGCGTTTGAGCTTGGCGGTCATCGTGCGAAAGCTGGATGCGGAGGCGTCGAGACTACTCAACAAGGACGGGAGTTCGTACGCCGATACGGCAGGCGCCATGGAGAAGGCAAGCAGGAGGAGCGGCGCTTGAGTGAGAAGACTGTTCATGGTTTGGTATAGACCATGTAGCCACGAATATCCTGCTCGTGGTCATAAATCGGTTCGACGCGAACCACTGAACGGTTCTTGCCGCCGGCCTGCGACTGCACCAATTTTTCCACGGTCCTGGTCCAGGCGGATTCCTTGACGCCATGGAGCAGTTCCGGTTCAATCCAAAAGCCGCTGGCCCCATGTTCGGCCGGGACCATGACAATGCTTTTCGGCCTGGGCTGGTCTCGAAACACCTCGCGCGGAACCAGAAAAATGAAAACGAGAATCAAACCGACAATCACGTCGTATTGCCAGCTAGCGCGCGGGAAATCCCACAGGATGAAGCGCTTGATCCCCGTCCCCAGTCCGCCAGATGCCATTTCACCTATATTTTATCATGCGGACCGGCCCAGTACGGCTGCGGGGTCATTGCGGGATCCGCCGTTTCACTCCGTCGAAGAAGTGGAACACGAAGGCAAGATGCAGGGCGCCTTGGTGCAGTTCCTGCTCGGCGTTGGAGGGGAAGCCCGGCGCTGGAATGATGTTCACTTCCGGAATGCCCGCCTCCAGGGACATGTATGCTATCCAGCGTCGGTCAGGAGACAATGCGGGGTAAACGCCATCAGGCAGGATCTGCTGCTGCTATGGCGCCGCGACTAACTTGCTTATTGCGCCTCGCAGCGGCGGCACCGGTTCGTGAACTTGGCGTAGCAGAAAGTCTGACACAGGCGCCCCGGCGCGCAGTCGGGCAAGCAACTCTTCGGGGTCGTACTCGATGCCGAGGGGATTGGCACTGAAGTGCGGACCGTGCATGAAAGCGTTGGCGTCTTCACTCGAACTGTAGCTATCAACCTGTAGCTCAATCTGATTGCCATCGGGATCGGCGTAGTACATCGAGACCGTGAAACCGTGATGGATACACCAGTACGGACTGATTCCTCTCTCCTTGAGTCGCGCATAATTTTCCAACAGGTCGTTCAAAGACGCATACGTGTACCCGACATGGTCGACACCGATCGCGCCTTGACGATCAGTTTCGGTGCCGTCTGGCTGGAATAGCGACAGGTTGGCAAACGCAAATCGGTGGTGCTCGTCGTCAAAGGTTAAAAAAGCCAGCGCTGGGTTCTGGTATTGGATCTTGGCGTCGAACACGGTCTCATACCAACGCAACATCTGCTCGAAACGGCGGGTGCGGTAGACAACGTGAGCAAACTTTGTAGGCCGAATTGACGACATGATTTCACCCCTGCACCGAACCTGACTAATCTTCTACGGCTGTCGATGCACGAAAATCATATCACAAGGCAGTGGGGGTCTCTCCTTGGCCGGACTTGGCCGGAAGCTTTTGACGTCGTGCCAATAATCACTTGGCTGGAATATGCCCACTTGAGGATGCGGCTCCGTCTAGATCGACCCTGACGGGCTTAGGCACCCGCGATCCGGCCGCGGCTCCCCAGCGCCGCACGGCATGGGAAATCCCAAGAGCGCCAACCCAAAGTCCCGAACATTGATATGTTAGATGGTCTATGGAACGGCTTACCCGGCGATCACTGCTTGCCGCCCCGGCGGCGCTGCCGGCTGTGGCGCGGCCCCAAGCGTCACAAGAAAAACTCAATCTGATCCATATCGGGGTGGACACCTGGGGGGCGCATCACACTGGCTACTACGGTCATGGGGAGTACCGCACGCCGAATGTGGACCAACTGCTGGGTCAATCGGCGGTCTTCCTGGAGGCCTACCCGCAGGCGCTGCCCACTATTCCTTCGCGGCGCGTCATCTATACCGGCCGGCAAGTGTTCCCATCGGAGAAGATTTATCAGCCCGATGATCAGGTGAAGATCCGCGGCTGGCACCAGATGTTCTCAGAGGATGTGACGCTATCCGAGACGCTGCAGCAGGCCGGTTACACGACTGCCATCGTCAGCGATCTTTATCATCAGTTCAAGCCCGGCAAGAACTTTACGCGCGGCTTCGATAGCTGGCAGTGGATCCGCGGGCAGGAGTCTGACCGGTATCGCACGGGTGGGCGGCGCCGCATCGACTTGTCCCAGTGGATGCATGCCTCGCAACCGGTGGCCAAGCCGGCCAAGCCCACTGGTGTGTTCCAATACCTCCTCAACCGGCAGGACTGGAAATCGGAGAAAGACTGGCTGGCCTCACAGGTGTTCGACACGGCGGGGGCATGGCTGGGAGACAACGCCGGAGAGAATCAACCGTTCTACCTGCATATCGAATCGTTCTCCCCGCACGAGTTCTGGGACCCTCCGGAGGACTACTATCGCGCCTACATGAAGCAGGACTATCGCGGTCCGCGGTTGATTCATCCGCCAGCTACAACGCACCAGATGAGCGCGATCGAGGTGGCCCATGCACGAGCACTGTATGCGGGATTGGTAACCTTCACCGACGCCTGCATTGGCCGGTTTCTCGAAAAAGTGCGGCAACTGGGTCTTCTGCAAAACACACTCATTGTGTTTGCCGCCGATCACGGCACCATGATGGGCGAGCAGGGACAGTTGCACAAGGGCGAGACGCGGTTGCGCGATCAGGTGACGCGTGTTCCCCTGGGCATCCGGCATCCGAAAGAAAACTGGGCCGGCCGCAAGATTGCCGGATATGCGCAACACACAGACCTGATGCCCACTGTGCTCGAGCTGCTGGGCCAGAAAGCTCCGCCGCGGGTGACCGGGAGGAGCTTGGTGAAGGCGCTGTCGTCGAATGAGCGCATACCGGGCGATGCGATTGTCACCGGGTGGGGAGAGCATGCGGCCATTCGCGCGCCGGATTGGACCTATATTGCGAGATGGAGCCCGGGCCCTGCCTTCGAGGAGTTGTACGATCGGCGCCGCGACGCATTGGAGTTAACCAACGCTGCCGCGGCCAATCCAAAGGTGTGCGCGGCGTTCCGAGCTATGCTCAAACAATACGTGGACAAGGGATGGGAGACCACTCGCGGCAGCTTCGCCGTCCACGCGTCATAATTTGATAAGGGGCCGAAAGGAGACCTCATATGATGAACAGTTTTTCCCGCCGGCAGGCGATGCGGATGATGTCGGGGCCGGCCATGGCCACCACCTTTTTGCCTTTTGCCGGACCGGGCGCCGCCTATGCCCACCCGGCCGAAAAGACTTTGTTGACGCGCCCGTTGGGAAAGACCGGCCGCGAGGTAACTACGTTCGGCTTGGCGGGCGGCAACAAAGTGATGTGGAATCTTCCCGGCGATGAGGGCGCCGAGATTGTGGTGAAGGCGGTCCGCGCGGGCATCACCTACCTGGAGACCGCCAACAATTATCAATTGAGCCAGAGAAACTACCACAAGGCGTTCCGGATCCTGAAGCTGATTCCGGGCGAGGCCGGCTACGATGCGGCGCTGCGGGGCCGCGTATTCCTAGCCACCAAGAGCGGGCTGCGGCACTCGATTGTGCGCGACGGGTCCACCCCCATGGGCCGGTCGGCCGGCGGCGGCAAGCTGGTGACGGAAGATCTCCTGCGGGCACTGACGCAATTCTTTGGTGACGACAAGGGGTTCATACCCGAGGGCGCCTATATCGATCTGTTCCAGATTCACTCCCTCACGCGCGAGGAAGATGTGGATGCGGTGTTTGAAGGGATGGAGAACCCATCCGACAAGACGCTGCCGCGCGTTGGCGCGCTGGCGGCGTTGGTGGACTTTCGCGACGGCACCAATCTCACCGGTCTGAATCCGCGTCAGAAGAAGTACATTCGCCATATCGGAATCACCGGTCACGAGAATGCCGCCGCGCACATGTACGCGATGCGGCGCGACAAGCGCAATGATTTGCAGACGCTGCTGGTAGCGGTGAATCCGAATGACAGGCACTACTTCTGCCATCAGACCAACTCGGTTGCGGTGGCCGCGGCCAAGGGGATGGGGCTGATCGGGATGAAGGTGTTCGCGGACGGCGTGATGTATGGATTGGAGCGTAAGTACGCCAGCCAACCGGGCCAGAGCGTGGCTACAGTAGGACAGGCGGGCAAAGTAGCGCCGGAGGATTTTCTGCGCTACACGCTTTCGGCGGAAGGGATGAGCACCATCATCACCGGCATCGGGCTCATCGACAGGAACAATGATCCCAAGGGCGATCAACTGGCATTCAACCTGACGGCCTGTCAGAACCCGGAACCGATGAGCAAGGCCCGGCGCGCCGAGATCGAACAGCGCGTGGCTGGCATACACGGCATCGAGACTAACTTCTTTCAACGCACATCCAGCGGCCTGCTGGCGCCGCAATCGGTGACGGGCGCGCGCGTAGCGGGTGGAGCGGTAAAAGTTTCCTGGGGCACGGCGTACGCGGCGGGCGATCCGCTGCTGCGCTACGAGGTGTACCGGCGCGAGGAGAAGATTGCCACGGTCGCATTCCGGCCGCAGACGAGCATGGAGCCATTCAGCATTACCGACACGACAGCCCCGGCCAGCCATGCGGGCGGCGTATGGTACCGGGTGCGGGTTGTGGATGCCACCGGACGAACGGCCGATTCCAATTCCGTAAAGCCGTTATGAACCGGTGAGGGGTCTGCGCGGCTATCTGTGAGCGGTCCGCAAATGCTGCGCCAGCAGATCCAACCCAAAGTCCCCGTTGTAGTTCCGCCATACCGAATGAACGTGATTCGCGTCGTTCTGCGTATTGTCGTACTCCACGAGGAACGTCGGACCTTGCACGCGATAGTAATGTGGTCCGCCCTTTTCCTTCACGCCCGTCCAGGCGAAGAAGATGTTCTTCCCGGCTTTCTTGATCATCTCGCGCCGCGCCTCGGCCAACTGTTCCGGCATGTTGCCTGCGTACTCCTCGAGCAGATTATGAAGCAAATCGAGCTGTTTCCCGCTCATCTTCGTTGCCGAAAGTCCTGACGGCTGCCCTTCGAGCGCCGCCTTGCGCGAAGCCATCGTGATAATGTCCTTGAGCGCGGTCTCGTTGACAATCGCGGTCTTCCGCTGCCCCTCGTCGAGCGCCATTAACAACTCGCGGGCGGCGTCTTCCTCGGCCGCCAATACGCGCAGGCCCTTGCGCGGACCGTCCTTCACCAACGCCGGATTTGTGCCGAAGAAGCTCGGCGAATCGGAAACCTTTCCCTTGACCACAGTCCAGTTCTGCGCCATGTGGTGGCCCTCCACACGGTAGCCCCAAGTCCCGTTCTCGCTCGGCTCGCCAAAGATGCTGAAGAAGTACCCTTCCGGATTCCGCCGCTCTCCCGAGTCCTTTTCGAGGATTCGCAGAATGTCCTCCAGACTCATGATCGTGATGGCCTTCATGTACCCGGATTGACTCAAACCGGCCGCCAGCAGCGCCTGCGCGAGATGCTTTTGCGTCGGAGTCATCTCGCGTAGCGGCAACCCCTTGCGCACGCGCGGAATGAAATGCCAGTTCAGCCGCTCGTCCTCCTGAAAGGAAAACGCCGCCTTAGCCTTCTGATCCGGCGTCAGCGAATTGAGAAAGGTATTCGCCGCCCGATCCATCGTCACCGCCGTTGGAACCCGCAGATAAGCCGATGTCAGCAGCATGAATGCCGAGGCGATCAATCCAAACCGAAAAGCGTGATGGTTCATAGTGGGACCATTGTATGAACCTTTCGGCCTCCGCGCAACTAAAAGGGAAGCCACGAAAGGGACGGCACGGAATGATGACCCCGGCCATGGTCCATCACGGTCAGGCGCCGTTGCTCCGGAAAGCGTCAGACCTTCAACTTCCCAAGGAGGTCTGGATGAACAAACCGCAAGACTCAGACGAAATACTCACTAACTTCCATGCCGGAGTGTCAAAAGTCATTGACACGCGTTCGTCTGATGGAAGACTTGAGCGGGTTCGCGTGCACGGTCCGACGCGGCTGGTTCCACACGAAAGCTGATGAGCTTGCGGTCGAACCCGCCCAATTGGCGGCCCCGAAATCACTCAAGGCCTGGCTGCTCCAACGCGTTTGAAAGCAGGTCCAGCCGGGAATCGAAAACCTCGCCGGAGGAGAAGCCGGCATCTCTACCGGCGGAACGAGTAGAGATGTCCCGCGGTGCGAATGTAGATGTGATCCGTGGCGAGGGCAGGAGTAGCGTAGATCACTTCTCCCAATTCGTTCCTGGCGACGACATCAAGTTCCGGACCGTCGCGTACGACGGTGACGACGCCCTCGCTGGAGGCGAAGTAGACATGTCCTCCCGAGGCGACCGGGGAGGAGTAGTAGGGGCTGCCCGCGCCGAGGCGTCCCCGGTACACGAGTTTGCCCGAGGCAGTAGTAGTGGCGGCAGACGGGGAGAGGCGCGGTGCGGCGAGGTTGGAAAGACAGTGGAGAAGTTGAGGCCGTTGGCCTGTTTGATCCGGAGCGTGCGTTGCTCAGCGGATCATTGGGCGCTGCCGTTTCCCTTGTGGGAGCGGCAATAGCCACCTAACCCTGCCTAGCCAAGGTCCGTTGCACCGCAAGTGGTCAGGGCCGACAGTCCCCTCGTTAAACCGGCCGGTGGCGCCCGTGAAGTGCTAGAGCGGCAGTCCAACCCTATTGCGAAGGGCAGCGAGGCGAGGATCACCTCGAAGCAAGTCGTACTCGGGGCTGGTGAGGATCCGGCCCATGCGGAACGGCCCAACTACGGCGGCTCGATCCAGAGATTCGAAAGTGCGGTCTTTATCCCCCAAGCATGCGAAGATGGCGGCCTGATTGAATGGGTTAAACGAGCTGACGGCTGCAATTTTCTCCGCCTCGCCGCGACGGCCTGTCCGTGCGTAAGCGCAGCCGAGATAGCTCAGTATCGGGGAGCCCTCCACTAACCCGCGACGGTACGCCGGTTCAAGGATCTGAATGGCTTCGCCGACCTTCCCGCGGCCGAACTGCGCTTGCGCGAGACAAACATTCCTGCTGGGATATGCCGCCGGGAGCTTGTCGCAATAACCAGCAGCTTCATCATATCGCCGAAGCGAGGTAAGGACCATGGACAGATAACTGTGAACCTCAGGCGAGAGCGGGTCCGTATTCTCCGCAAATCGCAACTGCTTCAGGGCCTCCTCTGTCCGGCCGAGTGGCCACAGAAGATACACGGCAAATGCATCGTACGAGGACGAGCGGCCGCCGCCCAGTTCGATGGCGCGACGGAAGCTTTTCTCAGATTGCTCCCATTGGCCGTCGCGCGCATAAACCATCCCGAGCGCCTCATGCGCTTCCGGTAAAAGCGGGTCTAGCTTGGCCGCCGTCTGCGCTGCGGCTCTCATTTTTATCATCTCTTCAGCCTGGTCATACCGGAATCGGCCCGATCGGGACACGCGAGCCGCCGCGAGACCGGCATAGGCAGGAGCAAACGCAGCGTCTTTCGCAATCGCCTGCTCGAATGGATGAATGCTCGCGTCGTAGCCGCCCACCCCCCGCTGAATGATCGAAGCGCGAGCCCGAAGATAGAAATCGTATGCTTCAACGCTGGTTTCATAGCGCCTGCGGCCGCTCCCAAGACTGAGGCGCAGGCTATTCACGATGCCTAGAGAAATCTCATCCTGAATGGCAAAAACATCCGTCAATGGTCTATCAAAAGTTTTCGACCACACAGTTACTTCATCGCGCACACGAATTACCCGGGCATTGATCCGCAGGTTCTGTCCAGCGCGCTGTACAGAGCCGTTTAGAATGTATTCCGCGCCCAACTGCTCGCCCGTCTCGCGCACACTCTGCGT
>JAENWC010000007.1 GCA_016650235.1 Terriglobia bacterium | reverse complement strand
TAGGCCTGTGTGAAGAGGAGCCAGAAGGAGGCCAGCACTGCCCCCGTACCGGCGGCCACCACGCGCCATTGTCCGGGCGTGGAAACCAGATCGCTGTCAAAGAAGCGGGCGAAGAAGTGCCGCAGCAACTCGAACCGGGCCGAGTGCGTTTCCTCCAACCACTGCCTCGCTTTTTCCATCGTCAACCTCGCATGGCGGCCATCATGCCGCTGACAACCCGGGCGGGGTCTTCCTCCCCGGTGAGTTGGGAAAACACTCCTTCCAGGCTTTCCTGCTGCATGACGTCGCGCAGACGCTCCACCGCATCGTGCGCCACTACCTTGCCTTTGCGCAGGATCACTACCGAGGTACAGATCTTCTCCACAACCTCGAGCACGTGTGAACTATAGAGGATCATCTTGCCTTCCGCCGCCATCGCCTGCAACAGCGCGCGCAGCATCAGCGCCATGTTGACGTCGAGCCCGGAAAACGGCTCATCCAGAATCAGCAAATCCGGGTTGTGCAGTAGCGCGGAGGAGAGCAGAATCTTTTGCCGCATACCCTTGGAATAGGACGAAAGCGGTGTGTGGCGATCCTCCCACAAATACAGCAGCCGCAGCATCTGGTCCATGCGCCACTCGAGCACCTGGCGCGATAGCCCTCGCAGCCGGCCTACCAGTTGCAAGTACTCGCGGCCAGTCAGGTGCGGGTATAGATGCTGCTCCTCCGGCACGTAGCCCAGGCTGCGTTGAAACGAAATCCAATCGGATCGCACATCGCGTCCCTGGAAGCGAATCTCTCCGGAAGTGGGTTCCAGAAGCCCGATGAGCATCTTCACCGTGGTGCTCTTGCCGGCTCCGTTCGGTCCCAGGTAGCCGAGAATCTCCCCGGGGCGGATCACAAAGCTGACGTCATCGACAACGGGGATGCGGTTGTACCGCTTTATGAGATGAAGCACTTCGAGCATGTGCGGTTGGCCTCCTGTTGAATTCCAACATGAGTATGCCAGAATTCCTGTTGTATGTCCACAGGAATTTTTCCCTGAGTGCGCACGGGCTCTCCCGCGCTAGGATGGGCTATACACATGCTGAGAATTCTCCTCTGGGCAGTGCTGTTGACCGCCTGTTCCCGAACCCCTCTGCCGGACTTGCCCGTGCTCCATCTCGATAATTTTCAACCTGCCGTCCGCGCCGCGATCGAGAATGCGTGGCAGGCGGCAAAAGCGGCTCCGCGCGACAGCGCCGCATGCGGCCGCCTGGGTATGGTCCTGCACGCGCACCAGCAGTGGGGTGCGGCCGAGGCTTGTTACGCGCGGGCTCAGGCCCTGGACCCGGACAACTTCGCCTGGCCCTATTACCTCGGCGTAATTTATGCGGAGATGGGAAAGCCGGCGGCGTCCCGCCAGGCTCTCGAGCGGGCACTAAAAATCGATCCGAAGTATCTGCCTGCCCGCGTGGCATTGGCTGGCCGTCTCCTGGAAGCCGGTGAACTGGAGGCTGCCGAGAGTGTCTATAGGGATCTCGTAGCCGCCAGAACAAGCAACGCCACGGTCTTATATGGCCTCGGCCGGGTCCAAATGGGCCGCGGCCAGGCGGAAGCTCTCGCCACACTCCGAACAGCCGTCCAGCAAGCGCCGGAATTCGGAGCCGCCCACTATGCTTTGGCGCAGGCATTGCGTAAGGCCGGCCGCGAATCCGAAGCCGCCAGCCACCTGAAAATCTACGAAGCCCACAAGCTGGATGCGCCGCCGCTTCCGGACGCGCGCATCGCCGAAGTGCTGGCGCTCAATCGCGGGGCGGCGCACTTCATCCGGCAAGGGATCGACCTGGAGGCCCAGGGACGCCTGGGCGAAGCCATTCAGGCGCACCGCGCCGCGCTCGATGCCGAGCCCAAATCTGTGCAGGCGCAAGTCAACCTCATCCAACTCTACAGCCGGGCTGGACAACCGTTGGAGGCCGAAGCCGCCTATCGCGCCGCCATCGCCCTGAGCCCCGGCTCGGCCGAGGCGCACTACAACTACGGCGTGTTCGCCTTTGCCCAAAAAAAGCTTGCCGAAGCCGCAAAAGCGTTCGAGCGAGCCATTGCGAGCAATCCGCAACATGCCGCCGCCCACAACAATCTTGGCTTTCTCCTCGATTCGCTTGGGCGCGTGAAGGAAGCCGAACGTCATTACCGTCTCGCTTTGTCGAATGACCCTGGCTACCGCATGGCGCACTTCCACCTAGGCCGTCTGCTGGCTACCCAGCGCCGTTGGCCGGAAGCGATTCAGGAGCTGAAGGAAACCGTTCAAACCGATGACGAAAACACGCCTGGATGCATTTATGCACTTGGTTCGGTGTACGCAAGGTCAGGCGACATCCGTAACGCGGTGGAGCGTTTGCAGCAAGCGCGCGCGCAGGCCGAGCGATACAAACAAGCTCCGCTCGTAGCCGCTATTGATCGGGATCTCGCCGCGATGGGGCGTAGCGGAATCCGTCGATGAAATTGACCCTATCGGCGGTACTGCTGCTGTGCTCCTGTGCCGGCCCGCGCCCTGCATCCATTGTCGTTTTTCAGGAGGCAGCTTCGCAGACCGGCCTTACCTTCGTTCATAATCCCCAGTTGAGCGGCGAGTTCTTCATGCCCGAGATTATGGGCGCGGGCGTCGCCTGGATCGACTACGACAACGACGGTGACCTCGACGTGTATTTGATTCAGGCTAAGCCGCAAACCAACCAGCTCTTCCGGAATGAACTCATTCCAGCCGGCCGCCTTCAGTTCACCGATGTCACCAAGGCCGCCGGCGTTGGTCTGGCCGCTTATGGAATGGGCGTGGCCACCGGAGACTATGACAACGACGGATTTGTCGATCTTTACATCACCAACTTCGGGCCGAATGTGCTCTTCCACAACAACGGTAACGGCGTCTTCACGGACGTTACGGCCCAGGCGGGCGTCGGCGATCCCCGTTGGTCTACCAGCGCCGCCTTCCTCGATTACGACCGCGACGGAGACCTCGATCTGTTCGTCCTCAACTACATCGACTTCACCCCGACCAACAACAAAGCCTGCTTTGCGCCCTCCGGCGAACGCGACTACTGCACGCCCAAAGCCTACAACCCGGTCAACGCCACTCTCTATCGCAACGAAGGGAATGGAAAATTCAGCGACGTTTCCGCCCGATCCGGCATCACCGCCGCGCGCGGGCCTGGACTTGGAGTGACCATCACCGACGCCAATGAGGACGGCTGGCCCGATCTGTTCGTCGCCAACGACACGGCAGCCAACCTGCTTTGGATCAATCGAAAAGATGGAAGTTTCAGGGAGCAGGGCTTGGCCTCCGGAGTGGCCTATAGCGAAGATGGACTCGCCAAGGCGGGCATGGGCGTGGCTGCCGGCGACTATAACAACGACGGCGACGAGGACCTGTTTGTCGTCAACCTCACGCGCGAAGGAGCCACCCTGTTTCGCCGCGATGGCCCACTTCTCTTTCAGGACGCTTCGCTCGCAACGGGACTTCGCCCGATGACTTTCTCCTACACCGGTTTCGGCGCCGGCTGGCTGGACTACGACAACGACGGGTTCCTCGACCTGTTTATCGCCAACGGCGCAGTCACCATCATCGAGCAGCTCCGCGGCCAGCCGTATCCCTTCCAGCAGCCCAATCTTCTGCTACACAACCAGGACGGGAAAAAGTTCAGCGATGTCTCTGCCTCCGCCGGACCCGCGCTCCAATTGTCGGAAGTGAGCCGGGGAGCCGCTTTCGGAGACGTGGACAATGACGGGGATTCGGATATCCTTGTGGCGAACAACAATGGCCCTGCCCGCTTGCTGCTCAATCAAATCGGGAACAGGAACCCCTCGATTACGGTACAACTCTCCGCTGGCCTCTCCCTGAATGCCCGTGTTGGACTCATCCGGAAAGGATCGCCTACGCTATGGCGGCGCGCTCATTCCGCTTCCAGTTACCTGAGCGCCAGCGATCCTCGCGTCCTGTTTGCGACAGGAGGACTAAGCCTGGAAGGGCTGCTTGTGGAATGGCCGGATGGCTACCGGGAACGATTCCCAGTCAAGGCCGGCAGTAAAGCGGTGACTCTACGGCGCGGCGCCGGGCAGCGTAATTAGCTCCCGGCGCAATGCACACCGCAAATCTTCCCTCCGCGATCTACCACTTCAGCTTCAGACCCACTCGGACCTGGCGTTCGTCAAATCCGTCGCGGCCCACGCCGTTGAAGGTGGAGGTGATTTCGCCAAATCCGCCGTAGCGGCGCAGCGGATCGGTCAGCGCCGGATTGTAGCTGGATACGTTGCCGCCCGGATTGTTGAAGTGGGGCGTGTTGGTAAAATTGAACGCCTCTCCCCTGAACTGTAGTGAGAAGCGTTCGGAGACATGGAAGCTCCGGAAGACGCTGAAATCCCAATTGGCAAATCCAGGGCCGTACAGGATGTTGTTAGCGGTGTTGCCGAACCGGGCTTCGCGGACCGGAGCGAAAGCATCGACGTCGAAATACGGCGTTCCCTTGCCTACGCCGCCCAGTTTCTGCACGCTCGGCTTAATTTGATCCGCGGTTTGACTGGACCCGGGCATGTTCAACGAGGAGCCGTCCGAACCGATACTGAATGGAGTGCCGGTAAAGAAGCTCAGGATGTTGTTCACCTGCCAGCCGCCCAGTACCGCGGCAACTGCTCCGCTGGTGGCCATGCTCTTCCCTCTTCCGAAGGGCAGCTCCCAAATGTGGCTGATCTGCAGGTTGTGCCTGCGGTCGTAGCCGCGCACGACCCGGTTGCGCTCGAAGTAGGCGAGTGCCTGTACGGCCGGGCCGCTATCGTTGTTGTCCAGGTAGCCGATGACCTTCGACCAGGTGTAGGCGACGTTCAACTGCATTCCGGCCGAGAACCGTTTCTCGAGCGTGGCCTGCAAAGAGTCGTACATCGTGGTGCCGAACGGTTCGACCACGGTAGTGGCGGCGGTGCGTCCGAACCTCTGCTGAAGAGGCCGGCCGGCCGCGCCAGCGCCAATGACCGCGCCGGCGTTAATGTCGCGATAGCCCATGGCGGCGGTGCTGCGGGTTGCCACATAACCGGCCTGCGCCACAAAGCCACCCCTCAATTGCTTTTGCATCGTCAGGTTCCAGCTTTGTATATAGCCGCGGCGGAACTGGTCGGCAATGGTGAGCGCCGCAAACGTGCGGGGAATGTCGATGATTCCGTTGCCCAGGTCCGGCGCTTTCACAATCGGAATGCCGGCCGAAATTCCCGCCGGTGTGTACGGTACGAAATCGTTCGGACCTTGGAGATTGTCCACCAGCAGCACGGGATAGTTAGTCCGGAAGGGCCGCGCATGGGAGAACGGATCATTCGTCAGTCCGTAGCCGGCACGGATCACAAACCCGTCGTTGACGCGGTAGGCCAGGCCCACGCGCGGCGCGAACTTTGTTTTGCTCTCCGATATCCCGCAGTCGGTTGGTACAACGCCCACGCCGCAAACGCGCATCTTGTTGTTTTGCGGATCGTAGACTTCCAGGCCCCGGTCGGCACGGGTCGGGAACGGGAAATACTCCCAGCGCATCCCGTAACTCAAGCTGAGCTTGCGTGACACGGTCCAACGGTCGCGCAGGTAAAGGCTGTATTGGGTCGAGCGTGTATTGTACTGGTCCGGCACCTGCGTGATCTTGCCCGCCGTGCGCGGAAGCCCTAACAGGAAAGAAGCGTAAGTGTTGAACTGGTTCGGAGTCTCGGCGGCGGCGAGGCTTCCGTTCGCGTTCCGGATTCGCAGCATGGTGGTCCCGCCGGAGAAGGTGAATCCACCCTGGGCTCCATGAAAGGCCCCTGTCGCTTCCGGCTGCAGGTGGTTCATGCCGGTGGAATAGATGTCGAAGCCGAACCTGATCTCATGCGTTCCTTTGGTCTTGTTGAAATTGGCTACGTATTGCGCCTGGGGATCCTGCCGGGAGTAGGGCATGAAGTCGTTGTCGTGGCCCACGGTGGTAAAGCCGTCGAGTACAAACCGCGGCCAGCCACCCTCGAACCGGCGTGTCCCATTGGTGCCGGGTATGCCCAGAAAGTCCGAACCAAGCTTTTCGTCAAGCCGGGCCTGTTCAACGGTCGTACCGACTCGGGTGTAGCCATAATAGGAATCCAAAACTAAGGTCGGGCTGAAGATATAGGTCACCGCTCCGGTGAAGCTGTACGTCCTGCCCCCGCCTGCACCCGGGTTTCCACCCGCGCCCGATAACTGAGGGCCGCCTAAATCCCCGTAGATGGTCGGATTCAACATGCTGTATTCCAATATGCTGAACCTGCCAAATGCGGTCAGCTTTTGGGAGTGTATATAGTTGATCTTTGAGTCGGCGCGATGCCGGTCAAATACGTAGCTTCCCCCCGTGAAATAGTTATTGGTCAGCCCAGGCTGGTTTGTATTGGGAATGAGCGCATTCAACTTTGCGGTGATGGGGCTGATGCGGGAAGCAGGCACTACCTTATTGGGGAACGGAACGCGTCCAACTCCTTCGCCATCGCCGGTGGACGGATCGTACAAACCACGCGGGGACTCGGAAAAATCGCCGCGTTTCATCTCCGCGGTTGGGGCCGTGCCGAAGATGGACGCGAACTGGCGGTCAAAGTTGGCCTCATAGCTGCCGAAATAGAACAGCTTGTCTTTCTTGATCGCGCCGCCGAACGACCCGCCGAATTCGTTGTAGACGAGCTTGGGATTGTCCTGTCCCGCCGGCAGGAAGAAGTTCTTCGCCTTGAGGGCGTTTCCGGTGTAGTACTCAAACGCGCTGCCGTGGAAATCATTGGTTCCGCTCTTGATGGAAACGTTGATCGCCGCGCCTCCGGCCAAACCTTGTTCGGCGTCAAAGGAGTTGGTCACCACGTTGACGGTCTCAATGGAATCCAGAGTCGGAACAAAACCGGTGATGTGCGGGAGCCACGGGGCCTGGTTGCTCGCGCCGTCGATGCGCGTATTATTGATGGACTGGCTGGTGCCGTTCACGTTGAACGTCAGTGCGCGGCTTGGGTTGGTCGGAACCGAGTGCGCGTTCTGCGGCGGACGGAAACCAGGCAGCGTGCGGAACAAAGCCTGGTAGTTGCGCCCGGTGGGCACGGGCAGATTCTCGAACGTCCGTGAAGTCATCTCGCTCCTTACTTCCGAGCGGTCCGTCTGCAACGCGGCGGCGGCTGCCGTCACCATAACCGATTCGGCCACTGCGCCCACCTGCAGACCGACGTCGGCGCGGGTTACGGAGTTGATGGTGACAATGACATTTGACTCGACCGAGGTGCGAAAACCTTCCTTCACCACCCTTACCTCATACGTGCTCGGATTCAAAGTCGCGAAGGTATAGCCGCCGGCTTCGTTGGTGACAGTCTCACGCGACTGCCCGGTCGTCTTATCCAGGATCGTAACCTTTGCCCCGGCGACAGCCGCCTGGCTTGCATCGGTCACGTTTCCGGTCAAGGATCCATACAGAATCTGTGCGTCCGCAGTCCGGAATCCGGCTGCAAAACCTAGAAGGAACAACGCGACTACGCCCACTATCCTTGTTGCGTGGCAAATCTTCATGAGACAACTCCCCTTTCCAAAATCGACTACCCCTGTGCGCCTAAAGCATTAGCGCCAAGTTATGGGCTAATGATATGACTTCGCTCCGCCGAAAGCAAGCCCAGGGTGATCGCCCAGGGTGATCGCTGTCAAGCGCTTAACTCTGGTAAATGATTACCCATACGCGATGAAACGCCCGGACTTTCTAGCCAGCCGAGGCGAACGCCAAGCGCCTTCGTGGGCCGGGCAAGCGCCGGTATGCTGGCCGGATCTAACCCCTACGCTTCAAGTCTCAAACAAAGGGCCGGGTCAGAAGCTGACGCGTAGGCCGAAACGGAACTGACGCTCGTCGGCCCCCTCACGGGCCAAGTTGGTCACGCTGGTGATTTCGGTGTAGCCGCCGCGGTCACGGATGGAGCCGTCGGGGTTGAATGTGATAGCGGATGCATTGCCGCCAGGGTTGGCGAAGTGCGGCGTGTTGGAGAAGTTGAACGACTCCATGCGGAACTGGAGCTTCCAGCGTTCGCCGGCGGCAAACTCGCGAAAGATGCCCAGGTCCCAGTTCACAATGCCCGGGCCGCGGAGCGTGTTAATCCCGGAGGTGCCGAACCGCGCTTGGGTCACCGGTGCGAACGCAAGCGGATCGAAGAACGATTGGCCTCTTCCGGTCCCGCCCACTTTCTGCACCTCCGCCAGGACTTGGTCGGCCTGCTGCGAGCTGCCCGGCAAGTTCAGGGAGTTACCCGAGGCGCTGACCGTAAAGGGAGTGCCGGTCATCAAGCTGATGATGTTGTTTACCTGCCAGCCTCCCAGGATCCACGAGGCGGCCCCGCTATTGAGGTGCTTTCTCCCTTTCCCAAATGGCAGTTCCCAAATTGCGCTGACATTAAAGGAGTGGGTCCGGTCAAAACTGCGCACCACCCGGTTCAGACTGAAATAGTCGAGCGCCTTGATCGACGGGCTGCTGTCACTGTTGTCGATAGGACCGATACTCTTGGACCAGGTGTAACCGATATTAAGTTGCACACCTTGCGCAAAGCGGCGTTCCAGCTTCGTTTGAAGCGAGTTGTATTGGCCGGTACCGGTAGGGGTGAGGATCGTGGTCGTCGCGTTGCGGCCGAACCGATTCAGCGGCCGGCCTGCGTTGCCAGCGCCTATGACCTGCCCGGAGTTTATGTCTAAGTACCCGATTTTGTTCGTCTCGCGGGTGGCCACGTAGGCTGCTTCGCCGACGAACCCGAAGCCGACCTGCCTTTGAATGGAGAAGTTCCAGGATTGCAGGTAGCCGCGCCGGAACGTCTCCGGGTAGCCGGCAAAGCCGTAGTTTCCCGGAATGTCGACGATCCCGTTTCCATAGTCCGGTACCCGGATGGCGGGGATACCGTCCGACAGCCGCCCGGCGGCCTGGAAGCCGTCCGGCGCATCGATCACCAGC
The DNA here is from genome assembly GCA_016650235.1 of Terriglobia bacterium. Classification (GTDB taxonomy): domain Bacteria; phylum Acidobacteriota; class Terriglobia; order Bryobacterales; family Bryobacteraceae; genus VFZE01. The sequence goes on along the minus strand of JAENWC010000007.1, from coordinate 3,553 downwards.
GGGATCAATACCGGATAGTTGGCGCGCAACAACTCCGTCCCGATAAATGGGTCGTTGGTAATTCCGTAGCCGGCCCGCAGCACGGTGGAGTCATTGGCGCGGTAGGCGAGCCCGAGACGGGGTGCGAACTTCCGCTTGCTCAATTTGACTCCACAGTCGTTGGGTACCTGGCCCACGCCGCAAATGAGCACCTTGTTGGCCACCGGATCGTAGCGCTCCAGTCCCCGGTCGCTGCGGGTGGGCATCGGGAAGTACTCCCAACGCATCCCGTAGTCCAAGGTGAGCCGCGGCGTGATGTTCCAATGGTCGCGGATGTAGTAGCTGTGCAACGTGGCGCGCAGGTTGTAGGTGTCCGGTACTTGTAGAATCTTCCCGATCACGGTGGGAAGGCCGAGAAGAAACGCCGCGTAGCTGTTGAACTGGTCGGCGCTGGGGCCTCCACGGGTCAGCGTCGGGTTGCCGCCGAAGGTGAAGCCGCCTTGCGCCCCGTGCGCCGCCCCGCCGACGAACTCCGCCTGAGTCTGATTCAGGTGCTGCCGGTAGATGTCCACGCCAAAGCGAACGTTGTGCGAACCCTTGGTCCAGTTGAAGTTCGCGACGTATTGATATTGGGGGTCGCTCCGGTAGTACGGCATGTAGTTATCAGCAGTACCGATGTTGGTGTAGTTGTTCACCGCGAAAGTCGGCCAGCCGCCCTCGAATTGGCGGGGTCCGTTCGTCCCCGGGATGCCCAGAAAGTCCAGGCCCAGCTTCTCATCCAGACGCCGCTGCGCCGAGTTGGTGTCCATCCGGGTGTAACCATAGTAGGCGTCGATGAGGAAGTTCGGCGTCGCTACGTAGTTGACAGCCACGGTGGCGCTGTAGGTGCCGCCATCGGAATTGCCGGCGTTGCCTCCGTTGATGGGAGGGCCGCCGAGCTGGTCGAACATTTCCTGGTTGAAGCTGTTGTAGCGCAGCCGGCTGAACCGCACGAAGGTGTTCAGCTTCTCGCTGATGTTCCAGTTTACCTTGGTATCCACCGTATGACGGTCGAACAGGAACGGCGCCGCCACAAAGTAGTTGTTGGACAGACCGCTCAGCGTGGGCAGCGGTGTCAGGTCCGCCAGCTTCCGGGCGATTGGGTTTTGCCGGGCTAACGGCACGATATTGTTCGGGAACGGCTGGCGGTTGTTCCCTAGGACGTCGCCCGTGGCCGGATCGTGCACGGGCCGCGATGACCCCGACATGATTCCCGCCTTGATGTCGGCAGTGGGAACAACGCCGAACCGCGAGGCGGCTGCGCGGTCGAAGGTCCCCTCATATGCCACAAAGAAGAAGAGCTTGTCCTTCTTGATCGGTCCGCCGATCGCGCCGCCGAACTGGTTGTTCACCAGTTTGGGCTTGCCTTGGCCTGCCGGCAGAAAGAACGGCTTGGCTTTCAGGTGCTGGTTGGTGTGGTACTCGAACAGCGCGCCGTGGAGTTGATTGGTGCCACTCTTGGTTTGCAGGCTGACGGCGGCCCCGCCCGCTAACCCCTGCTCGGCGTCAAAGCTGTTGGTCACGATGTTGACCGTCTCGATCGATTCGAGCGACGGCACGTAGGCCACCACATGAGGAAGCTGGATCACGGTGGAACTTGCCCCGTCAATGCGCGTATTGTTGGAGCTGCGGCTGGCCCCGTTGACGTTGAAGGCCAGTGCGCGCGACGGGTTGGTTGGAACCGAATGCGCGTTGACCGGCGGCGCGAAACCGGGTAGCACCCGGAAAAGCTGCTGGTAGTTCCGGCCCAGCGGGACCGGCAGATTGACCAGTTGCTGGCTGACGATCTCCTGCCGCACCTCGGCCCGGTCCGTCTGCAGCGTGGCCGTGCCAGCCGAAACCGTGACAGACTCGCTGACTGCGCCCACATTCAGGTGGGCATCAACCCGCGAGATGGTGTTGATAGTCACGACCACATGCGACTGGGTGAAGGTGGTGAAACCTTCTTTGGTGACTGTGAGCGAGTAGGTGCCGCTGGGGGTATTGGTAAAGTTGTAGGCGCCGGTATCGCTGGTGACGGTCTTCCTGGTCAGATTCGTCTCCGCGTTCGCGATTGTCACCGTAGCGGCCGCGATAACAGCTTGGCTGGAATCCGTGACATTGCCGACGATGGAGCCGTACAAAACCTGGGCGTCAGCCGTTGGCGCCCCGGCTCCGGCAAAAAGCAAAAGCAAACCAATACTGCATGCATTCTTCATTGCGTTGCGGTTCTTCATAGATTCTCCCTGGTGTAAAATCGACCACTCCCATCCGTCTACTGAAAGACTTCAGTTACTGAGAAGCCTACACTCTCTTCTTCAGGGATGCAAGTCCACCCGTGTGAACCCGTGTGAACAGTCCACCCGTGTGAACGTGTGAACAGTGTGAACAGACCACTCGTGTGAACATCTGCTAAAGTGAGTACCCATATGCAGCGCAGAAACTTCCTCGCCGCCGCCGCGTCTTTCCTCCAGCCCTCCCCCACAACCTCCTGGGAGTGGCGCGAGTATGGAGCCGACCCGTCCGTCACCCGCTTTGCCCCTCTCAACCAGGTCAACACCTCCAACGTGGAACATCTGGAAACGGCCTGGACACTCGAAACCTTGCCCGCCGGTGTCCGGCCCCAGGGCACTCTCGAATGCACCCCCATCGTCGTCGACGGCATCCTCTATCTCTCTGCCCACGGCCTGCACACTCATGCCCTGGAAGCTCACACAGGCAAACTGCTTTGGTCAAACGACGGCTTCGACGGCGGGCGGCGGCGCACCACCGCCGCCGGTGTCTCCCGCGGCCTCACCTACTGGAAGGATGGCCGTGACGAGCGCATCTTCGCCCCCGTGCGCGAGCACATCTTCGCCATCAATGCCAAAACCGGAAAGCTCATCGACAACTTCGGAAGCGGCGGCGCCATCGAGGTACAGAAGAATCTCGGACGCGACGCCGATCCCTCCATGGCATCCACCACTCCAGGCGTCATCTTTCAAGATCTTTTGATCATCACTTCAAGGCCCGCTGAGGGGCCGGACAAGTCCACCCCCGGCCACATCCGCGCCTACGACTGCAAGACCGGCAAGATGCGCTGGATCTTCCACACCATTCCTCACCCAGGTGAGTTCGGCTACGACACCTGGTCGCCGGACTCCTGGAAGTACTCCGGCGGTACCAACTGTTGGGGCGGCATGAGCGTGGACCACAAAAGAGGACTCGTTTTCCTTGGAACCGGCTCACCAGCATTCGACTTCTATGGCGGCGATCGTAAAGGCCAGAACCTGTTCGGCAACTGTGTGATCTGCCTCAAGGCGGCTACCGGCGAACGCGTTTGGCATTACCAGATCGTCCACCATGACCTGTTCGACTACGACATCCCCTGCGCGCCCAACCTGGTGACGGTGAGGCACAACGGCAAGCCCCGCGATGCCGTGGCGCAAGTCGCCAAGACAGGCTGGGTCTATCTGCTCGATCGGGAAACAGGCAAGCCGCTCTACCCGATTGAGGAGCGTCCCGTTCCACCCTCTACCGTTCCGGGCGAATCGGCTTGGCCCACGCAGCCGTTTGT
>JAENWC010000006.1 GCA_016650235.1 Terriglobia bacterium | reverse complement strand
TCGATGACGGCGAGTTGCCCGGAGAGAGTGAGATTCTCAAAATCGCCTCCGTCCAGATGCGGCACTGCCAGGTGATGGCCCAGCGCTGCAAACCGCTCCGCGAAAAAGCAGGCCTTCCCTGAAGCCGGGCTGGATGCAAAGCCGTGCAGATAGATAAATTGAGGCGCGGTCACTGTGGTGGAGGAGGCTCCTCGGGGGTAAACTTGATCTCCGCCTCCACTTGAAACATCTTGAAGCCAGAGTATTGGTAGACGTTCTCCACCATCAATTGGCCCTCCATGGTTTTCCTGTAGCGGACCATGGCGGGCAGCAGGAGGCCGTGGCTGCTGCGCACATACTCGATGCTGGCCGTATGTTGCACCGGCCTCTTGTCTTCCTTGATCACAGCGGCCATCGTGATGCGAAGCGGAGCAAAGTCCGAGGCGCGCACCCAGAGTTCGCCTTCCAGCTTCTGGCGCTCCAGTTCCCGGCCGTGATAGACGCGGAGGGAATCGGGTCCTTCCTTCTGTCGATAGCTCAGAACAAGTGCGGAATCCGGACCGATAGTTGCCTCGCGAAGCAGCGTGAATTCATAGCCTGCCAGCATGCGGCGGCGAAACAGCAGCAGCATCTGGCCAAAGTCGGTGGCGGCGCCGACCATTCCATACTTCTCAAAATCCTGCAGCAGCCGCTTACGGAGACGATCGTCTTCCGAACTCATGTTAATGGCGAGCGATTGCCGGGCCTTGGTCGAATCCAGCACACGGCGGCCATCCACCGAGACCACCTGCCGGAACTCGCGCAAAGCCTCCGGCGCTTCCTTGAAGGTAGCGTAGCCGTATTCGGAGATCACCTCGCGTTCAATGTAGGCGACCTTGGGAGCATTGGTGGGCGCCTGTCCGGTGAGGTACCGGAAACGCGAGGGAACCTGCCGGCCGCGATGGCGCAATACCTCTTGTCCCACCACTTTCAAAGCACGCTGCTGGAAATTCTCCGCCTCCTCGGAAACACGCTCCAGAATGGCGGGTATACGGGGATCGGCGGCCACGCCTTGCAGCGGGAGAAGCAGCAGAATGGCCGCGACAAGCCTCACTGATTCTCTTTCCACTCCTCGTACCAGGCCATCTGTACGGCCTCCAATTTGGCCTCGTTCGATGCGGCCGGATCGCCCTCGAAGTCCTCGAGTTCGATCACCCACTTGAGCAGGTCAGTGAAACGAACCTTGAGCGGATCCACATCCGGGAATTTCTCATAGAGGGCGATGCCGATATCTTCGAATTGTCCCCAGTTGAGTCCTTGCATTAGATCTTGGTGCCCTTCAATGCCTGGTTGACGGCGGTGTTCATCATGTTTTCGGCCAACTTCATCGTAGCTTGATTCAACTGATCGATCTTGGCGCGCACGAGCAGGTGATCCTCACCGTGGTAGACCACGAGCAGCTCATTGAGGCCGCGCGTGATCAGGTCGCGATCGCTCTCTTCCAAATCGAAGTATGCGTCATTCTGCCGGGCCTTTTCCACCGCCGCCAGGATCGCATCGGCTTCCACGCGCGCTTCACGCAACTGGCGCTCTTGAAAATCGTCTTGCGCTTTGTCGATCGATTCCAGGATCATGGCCTCCACCTGATCGTCTGTGAGGCCGTAGGAGGGCTTGACCTCAACGCTCTGCTCCTTGCCGGCACGCAGGTCGCGAGCCGAGACATTGAGGATGCCGTTGGCGTCAATCAGAAAGCGCACTTCGATGCGGGCCAGTCCCGCCGGGGCCGGATCGATGCCCTTCAGATCGAACCGGGCAAGACTGCGGCAATCCTTCACCAGTTCGCGCTCCCCCTGCAGGACGTGTATGAGCACGTTGGTCTGGCCCTCCACGGCGGTGGTGAAGACTTCGGTAGCGCTGGCTGGAATGGTGGAGTTGCGGTGCAGAATTCTGGAAACCAGTCCGCCCATAATTTCAATGCCAAGCGAGAGAGGTGTGACGTCCAACAGAAGTTTGTCCTGCACATCACCGGAAAGGATGGCAGCCTGCACTGCGGCGCCAAGGGCCACCACCTGATCCGGGTTGAGTTCGGTATGAGGCTTGGCGCGGAAGAGTCGCTCCACCGAGGCCCGCACCAGGGGAATCCGTGTGGAACCGCCCACCAGCACCACCTCATCAATCTTTTCCGGCTCCAGTCCGGCATCGTTCATGCAATGCCGGCAGGGGGCCAGCGTTCGTTCGATGATGGGAAGAATGAGTTTTTCAAACACCGGACGCGTCAATTCACGCCGGTACTGTTTGCCGGCGTAGTCAAACACAAGGGTCACCGCGGGCAGACGCGAGAGTTCGTGTTTGGCGTTGATGACGGCGCGGCGGAGCGTTTGCACCGCTTCCCCGTTGCCGGACAAATCCTGTTTCCACTCCGATTCAATGTCTTCCAGGGCGATCTTGAGCAGCAGATTATCAATGTCATCGCCGCCCAGGTGCGTGTCGCCGCCCGTGGCCAGCACTTCAAAGATGCCTTCATGCAGGCGCAGGATAGAGATGTCGAAGGTGCCGCCGCCAAAGTCGTAGACTGCCACGACGCCATCCTTGCGTTTGTCCAGGCCGTAGGCCAAGGCCGCGGCGGTGGGCTCATTCACGAGCCGCTGCACCTCCAGACCGGCGATACGGCCGGCATCCTTGGTGGCCTGCCGCTGGGCATCGTTGAAATAGGCCGGCACCGTGATCACGGCTTGCCGCACTTCCTCGCCTAATGCCGCTTCGGCGTTCCGCTTCAACTGGCGCAGGATGAAGGCGGAAATCTCGGGCGGGGAAAAGGTTTTCTCTCCCAGGCTCAGCTTTAGCACCGATTCGCCGGAGCCGGCCACGCGGAACGGGAACAGTTTCAGTTCTTCGGTGACATCGTCGATGCCGCGGCCCATGAGGCGCTTCACCGAATAGATGGTTCGGTCCGGGTGAGTGATCAAGGCTTGCAGGGCCGGGTTTCCAACAATGATTTCACCGGCTTCGGTGAGCGAGACAACACTCGGCACCAATGGCTCGCCATCCTCGCCCGGAATCACTTTGGGCGCGGTGACATCCATGTAGGCGACCAGGCTGTTGGTGGTGCCCAGGTCGATGCCGACCACGCGCTGCTTCCGGCTGTTGCTGAAATCGATCTGAAAGGTTCCCATTGCTAACTTAAGCCGACAAAGCCTTCTCTACTTCCGTAATCAGGTTCTCAATATACTTACGGCGGTTGAGTTCACCGCGAACGGCCACCAGCGAATCACGCTCGCCCGAGGCGTCCCACAGCTTGTATAAGTCTCCGAGCCGCTCATCCGCTTCCCGCCGCATAGCGCGAAACCGGCTGCGCGCCTCTTCCAGTTGCGGACGCACGGAGGAGGCACCCGAGACCAACTCCTCCAGGGCCATGTTCAATTCAAAGACCTCTTCCAGCAGCTCCGGAGGTACGTCTTTGGCGCGCTGCTCGCCCACCTCAAAGCCCTGTTCAGCCAGAATGTATTCGGCCCGCTTCACCGGGTCTCGAAGCACACGGTAGCCGTCGTTGAGAATGGCCGTTGCTTCCAAGGAATAGTCCCGCTCGCGCTGCGCACGCCGCGTGTAGCGGTCAGGATGCAGGAGCTTGCTCAACTGATAGAAACGCCGCTGCAGGTCCTCATTGTCGATATTGAGCTTGTGCTCCAGGCCGAAGAAGGCGTAGTAGTCGGTGAGCGGACGCTGCAGGCTGTTGCAGAACTTGCAGAACAGATTGTTCTCGGCAGGACTCTCGCACTGCCAGCATTGGCCGGCTTGCATCAGGAGCTAAAGCTTGTACCGCAGCCGCAGCTTTTCCCGGCATTCGGATTATCGAAGGCGAATCCGGACTGCATAAGGGACTCTTTGTAGTCGAGCGTCATCCCGTCCAAAAAGAGGATGCTCTTGGGATCGACAAAGACCTTCACGCCGTCAAATTCATAAACATTGTCGTTCGGTCTGGCCTGCGCATCGAACTTGAACTGGTAGCTCAATCCGGAGCAGCCCCCGCCCAACACGCCCAGACGCAGCCCTCCGCCTGATACGCCTTCACGGGTAAAGGCCTGCCGTATCTTTTCGACAGCCTTAGGTGTGACTTGGATCATGGCTTATGCCTGTTGTACCGCGGCTTCCACTGGAACGCCGGCCTTCTGCTTGTAATCCTGTATGGCGGCCTTGATTGCATCCTCCGCCAAAACCGAGCAGTGTATCTTCACAGGCGGCAGGCTCAATTCGTTGACGATGTCTGTGTTCTTGATCTCCAGCGCCTGATCGACCGTCTTGCCCTTCAGCCATTCTGTGGCCAGCGAGCTGGACGCAATGGCGCTACCACAGCCGAACGTCTTGAACTTGGCCTCCTCGATGATGCCGGTGGCCGGGTTTACCTGCACCTGCAGCTTCATGACGTCGCCGCACTCGGGCGCGCCGACAATGCCCGTCCCGACGTTCGATGCGCCCTTGTCGAGCGAGCCCACGTTACGCGGATTGTTGTAGTGGTCCAGTACCTTATCTGAATATGCCATTTCGTCTACTCCTTATTCTAAAAAATTTTCAAACCCTAATGGGCCGCCCATTGCACCTTGCTCAAATCGATCCCTTCCTTCACCATTTCATACAGCGGGGAAAGTTCGCGGAGCTTCCGCACAATTCGAATCACCTTGGCCGCCACGTAATCCACTTCCTCTTCCGTATTGAAACGGCCGATGCCGAAGCGGATGGAACTATGCGCGATGTCGTCGCCGGCTCCCAGCGCCTTGAGTACATAGCTGGGCTCAAGGGTGGCCGAAGTACAGGCTGAGCCGGATGAGACTGCAATGTCGTTGATGCCCATCAGCAGCGATTCGCCTTCCACATAGGCGAAGCTGATGTTCAGGTTCTGCGGCAGGCGGTGCTCCATGGTGCCGTTGATATAGACCTCGTCCAACTCCGCCATCAGCTTGTCCTTCAGCTTGTCGCGAAGATAGCCCATCCGCTTGGACTCCTCGGCCATGCTCTCGGCGCACAACTGGCAGGCCATGCCAAAGCCGGCGATGCCCGGGACATTCAAAGTGCCGGACCGCATGCCGCGCTCATGCCCGCCGCCGTCCATCTGCGCGGTCAACTGCACGCGGGGCCCTTTGCGGCGCACATAGAGAGCGCCCACGCCCTTGGGTCCGTACATCTTGTGGGCCGACAGCGACATCAAGTCGATGCAATCGGCATTGACGTTCACCGGCACCTTGCCCACCGCCTGCGTGGCATCGGTATGCAGCAGCACGCCGCGCTCGCGGCAGATCCTGCCAATTTCGGCGATCGGCTGCAGCACGCCGATCTCATTGTTGGCGTACATGATGCTCACCAGGATGGTCTTGTCCGTGATAGCTTCGCGCAACTGATCCAGGTCGATAAGCCCATCAGTCCGAACGGCCAGATAGGTGATCCGGCAGCCCTCTTTTTCCAGCCGCTTGGTGGTGTCCAGGATCGCCTTATGCTCGGTGGCCGCCGTAATGATGTGGTTGCCGCGCTCGGCGTACATT
>JAENWC010000005.1 GCA_016650235.1 Terriglobia bacterium | reverse complement strand
TCGGAATCTTGATCTGCTTCAACGGCATCATCGCGCTGTTGCTCAACGCGCGCATCAGCGACCTGCGTGCCGACTTATTGAAATGCATGGACGACATGCGGACCGAATTCCGCGAACTGCTCGCCGCCGCGCGCCGCGCCACAGACGCCCGCTTCAAACACGTTTTCGACAAGTTGGAGGAGTTCGGCACGCGCTTTGCACGGCTGGAAGCGAAAGCGGGATAAGGAGACTTGCACCGATGACCAACGAAGACAACGGAACGCGGCTCGACCGCATCGAGCGAGGCATCGAGCACTTGCTCCAGTTGGCCTCCGTGCACCAAACGACCCTCACTGGCCACGACCAACAAATCGCCGACTTGCGCGACATCGCAAGCCGGACCCTCACCATGCTCGAAGGCGTGGTCCAGGTGTCCGCGCGAAGCCAAGCCATGCTGGAAAGCTTGATCCAGGTGTCGGCGCGGAACCAGGGTGAAATTGAAAAGCTGATTGAGGCGGCTAGGCACACCGATGAACGGCTCAACGCGCTCATCGGATTCGTGGCCGGCTGGCGCAGCCAGCCGCCGCCAGCCGGAAGTTAGCGGTTAGCGCGGGGCTTGGCAAGCCGGGGCCCGCGCTTTCTTCGCCGCCGGGCGGTGTTTCCCAAACATGCACGGAGAACCTAAGGGAGGGACTCCAGTGTACACCGAGCCTCGGGGCTGCAAGCCACTCCACGGCCGGGCATTTCCCACCCACGGACATGTAGTCCCGCCTCGCCAGAATCCGCGTCATTCCCCACCTCTTAGATTCCTGCTCGGAGCCGTTATTTCCGAACGGACCCTCAGGGTTCGCCAAATACCGATCTAGGGCGATTGATCCTTACCGGTTAAGTGCCTCCCGGCTATTGGCAACTTTCCAAAGAGACGAATCTTTTACAGGAGCACTACTTCCGTGGTGTCCAGCCGAGCCACAACACAGAAGGGCGTCCATGTTTTTGTTAAGAACAAACTCGCGAATCACTCACAGAGCGGTACGAATCATTCAACAGATCACTCTTGTTGGTGCCCTTGTTGGCGGCATGATGCAGACGGCCCTGTTTGCGCAGGATGCGCCCGGCGCAGGCCCAGCTCCCTCACCAGTATCGGTCTCCGCTGGCCCCGGCTCAGGAGGCTCTGCCCATCATCCCTCCCGAGTGCTGGTCCGCTATCGCCACGGCGCTTCAGTCCCTCCCGAGTCGGAATCCAACCGCTATTTGGGAAGAGACAATGTTTATTTGGTGCAAAACCCTCCGGGACTTGCGGTAGCCGAAACCTTACGCCGGTATAAATCCAATCCGAACGTCCTCTATGCCGAGCCGGATTATGAAGTCACCACCACCGCCATTCCCACCGACCCCCTCTGGAGCCAGCAATGGGACATGGTAAAAATCCAAGCGCCAGACGCCTGGAATATCCTGACCGGGGCTAGCGATGTCATCGTGGCCATCATTGATACCGGCATCAATTTCAGCCATCCCGATTTGCAGGGGAATCTCTGGACCAACCCTTCCAACGGCTCCCACGGCTTCACCTGCCTGAACGGTACATGCGTGGCAGGCGGCCAGGATGACCAGGGCCACGGCACTCACGTGGCCGGGACGATTGGGGCCGCCGCCGGCAACGGGACCGGCATCGCGGGCATCAATTGGGATGCCCGGATGATGGCCTGCAAGTTCCTCGACGCGAACGGAAGCGGAAGCGTCTCGGACGCGATCCTGTGTTTCAATCAAATAGTCAGCCTGAAGCAGCAGGGGTTCAATATCCGCGTCACGAACAACTCGTGGGGTTTCGGAGGATTCAGCCAGGCACTCAAGGACGCCATGGCTGCCGCAGAGGCGGCGGGCATCCTTCACGTTTGCGCGGCGGGGAACGGCAACTTGAACGCCGACGTGACCCCGATATACCCGGGCGGTTATGACAACCGGGGCATCGTCTCGGTCCTCGCCTCCGACCAGAACGATTTGGCGGCTTACTTTACCTACTATGGCATGGCGAACGTAGATATTGCAGCTCCCGGGTTGGGCACGCTTTCGACCGTCCCCACTGGGACGTGTTACCTGTGCGATCCCAGCGGCTACAGGCTGCTTTCCGGGACCTCGATGGCGGCCCCGCACGTGGCTGGCGCGATAGCGGCGTTGTTTCACTTAAACCCGGCGCTTACCGTGAACCAAGCCCGCGATGTACTGCTCCACCCGTCGAGCTACGATCCGGTGACCGATCCAAAGGGCGCATGGACTTCGACGGGGGGCAGGCTCAACCTTTTGAAGGCGTTCACGAGCCCGCTCCTAACCGCGCCGGTACTCAACAATTTCCCGGCGATAGCGGGAATCTCGAACGACTCCGCGAACGCCGGAGGCACCATTAACTTGACGGCGACCGCTTCCGATCCGGATGGCGATCCATTGCGAAAGGCCTGGGCGCGGGGACGTTTCAACGCGGCCCCAGGCGCTACCTCACTCTGGCTCATGGGCTGGACGCTCAACACCATCCTCCCGAATCCAACGGGCGATCCCGTTTCTTTCCAGGCCCCGGCCTTAGCTCGCACAGTCGTAGCGCCTTATGCGGTTTCGGTGGCCGATGGTCGTGGTGGAGGAGCTATCTCGCAGGCGTATGCGACTATATTGCCCGCTTCCTCGGCCGGGCTGCCTCCATCCGGAAGCCTTACGGTTTCACCAACCCAGGCCCCGGTGGACACTACGCTCTCAGTCAACTTTCCAGCTACCGATCCCGAAGGTGGACCAGTTGCTTGGGATCTATGGCAAACAGGTTCCGGAGAAGCGGTTGGTTTCTGCTGCCAGACTGGAAGTTCATTTGATCTACCAATGAATTTTGCCGGAGCCTTTAGAATTTCCGTGCAAGCGATGGATCGAGAACTAAATGTGTCGAACCGGCAAAGCGTCGTTGTGCGGATCGGGGGGGCCACCGGGACGCCACCCATCGCCAACGCGGTATTCGACAAACTGACGGGTCCTGCTCCGTTGTCGGTCAATATCAACATGAGCAGCAGCACCGATCCCGACGGATCGATTCAGCAATACATCATCGAGTGCAAGCACGGGAGTAACGGGAACTTTGTTGACGGCCCATCCGGTAGTTGCGTATTCGACACGCCAGGGAACTACTGGATCATGCTTCAGGTGAGGGACAACGACAATCTCATGGACACGATGTCGGTGTACGCTGTAGTGACTCCCCCGGGCTCCACCGCGAACAAATCGCCCGCTTCGGTTGTGCTGGGCAGCCTGTCGCAAACCTTTACGGGCAGCGTATTGACGCCTACAGCAACGACGAATCCGCCGGGCCTCGCCATTACATGGACAAACGCTTCGCATACCGATGCCGGAAGCTATCCTGTAACCGCGACAGTGGATGATCAGAACTATGAAGGCTCCGGCAGCGGGATATTCACCATCAACAGGGCAATGGCTTCAGTGGGGTTAAGCAACCTGACGCAGACCTACACGGGAAACCAGCTCACGCCGGCAGCATCGACCACCCCGCCCGGACTCAGCATCGCCTGGACCAACGCACCACAAGCCACGCCCGGCAGCTATCAGGCCGTCGCGACCGTGAACGATCAGAACTACCAGGGCCTGGCAAACGGGACATTTACAATCAACAAAGCCCAAGCCTCGGTGGTGTTGGACAACTTGACCCAGACCAACACCGGCAGTGCGCTGACACCGTCGGCAACGACGACTCCGCCGGGACTCGCAATCACCTGGACCAACGCCCCTCAGACACAGGCCGGCACCTATGCGGTGACGGCGACGGTGAACGACCTCAACTACCAGGGTTCGGCGAGCGGCACATTCACTATCACCAACGGGGCACCGGCGACGGTGGTGCTTGGCAACATGACCCAGGCCTACACCGGCAACGCTCTTACGCCGTCGGCAACGACGACTCCGCCTGGACTCGCAATCACCTGGACCAACGCGCCGCGGACACAGGCCGGCAGCTATGCGGTGACGGCGACGGTGAACGACGCGGGCTACCAGGGTTCGGCCAGCGGAACATTTACCATCACCAAGGCGGCGGCTACCGTGGTGTTGAGCAACATGACCCGGACCTACACCGGGAGCGCCCTGACTCCTTCGGCAGCCACGACTCCATCCGGACTCGCCATCACCTGGACCAACGCCCCTCAGACACAGGCCGGCACCTATGCGGTGACGGCGACAGTGAACGACGCGAACTACCAGGGTTCGGCCAGCGGAACATTCACTATCACCAACGGGGCTGCTTCCGTGGTGTTGAGCAACATGACCCGGACCTATACCGGCAGCGCTCTGACGCCGTCGGCAACGACGACTCCGCCTGGACTCGCAATCACATGGACCAACGCGCCGCGGACACAGACCGGCAGCTATGCGGTGACGGCAACGGTGAACGACGCGAACTACCAGGGTTCGGCCAGCGGAACATTCACCATCACCAAAGGGGCTGCTTCCGTGGTGTTGAGCAACATGACCCGGACCTATACCGGCAGCGCTCTGACACCGTCGGCAACGACGACTCCGCCGGGACTCGCCATCACCTGGACCAACGCGCCAAAGACACAGGCCGGCACCTATGCCGTGACAGCGACAGTGAACGACGCGAACTACCAGGGTTCGGCCAGCGGAACATTCACCATCACCAAAGGGGCTGCTTCCGTGGTGTTGAGCAACATGACCCAGACCTATACCGGCAGCGCTCTGACGCCGTTGGCAACGACGACTCCGCCGGGACTCGCAATCACCTGGACCAACGCGCCGCAGACAAATGCCGGCAGCTATGCGGTGACGGCAACGGTGAACAGCGCCAACTACCAGGGTTCGGCGAGCGGGACATTCACGATCAATCCGGCCCCGGCGTCATCAACCCCGCCTGGTGTTTCGATCACCAGCCCCGTCAGCGGAACGGTGAGGACCGGCCCCATCACAATCCAGGCGGTTGCCACACAAGGGACCAATCCGATTGCGCGCGTCGATTTTCTGATCAATGGGAACATCAAATGCTCGGACGCGGCGGCACCCTATGCCTGCGCCTGGAACATGCCCGGCGCGGCGGGCAGGAATTATCAATTGCAGGCAAAGGCATACGACACCACTGGTCAGGTGGGAGTGTCCAGTATCGTGACCCTGACCTCTAGCCGCTGATCCAAGCGGAATAGTAGATGTCCGGCCCCGGGGTTTTGTGCAGGCGGGCATGCCCACGCCAGCGCCTTTGCACTTCGGCGAGAGCGGTTGGATTGCTTATGGAGCTACCAAGAGGGCGTCGATCGCTTCCTTGAAATTGGCGTACGGCTGGGCGCCGTTAATGAATTTGACCGCCTTCACCGCGGATCCGTTCGACTCGGTGGGCCCCAACAGGAATCCCGGGGTACCCGACACCCCTACCCGGCGGCCTTCCGCCATATCAGCCCGGACCTTCACGGCGTACTTGCCGCTGTCGAGGCACGCTTTGAACTTCGCCGCGTCGAGTCCCACCGTCTTGGCGTACCCCGCCAGATCGGCCGGCGCGAGCGCCTTCTGGTTGGCGAAGATCTGGTCGTGCATCTCGAAATACTTGCCCTGCTCGCCGCCGCAACGCGCCGCCTCCGCCGCCTTGAATGCCAAGGGATGAATGCTCTCCAGCGGGAAGTCGCGGAAGATGTACCGGACCTTGCCTGTCTCAATGTACTCTTTGAAAAGCTGTGGGTGAGTCTGCTGGACATGGCGCTGGCAGAAGACGCACTGGTAGTCGGAAAACTCCACCAGCGTCACCTTGGCGGTTTTCTGGCCGACCGACGGCGCCCCGTCGATGGTCATAGTGGTTTCCTTAAAAGCTGCGGGCTGGGATGGGGCGGCGGCAGGCCGCTCCTGGATCAACTTCTTGATCGTCTCCAGATCGTTCTGAATCAGCTTCAGGCTGTCCCGAACGGCGTCAATGTCCCGGCGCAGGCCCCGGACGTCGTCGTTCGCTTGTGGCCGCGCCACTGGAACGCCGATGCTAAGCGCGAAAAGCGCGAACAAGAAACTCCTGGTTATTCTTCTGAGCTTCACCATAGATGCACCTCTCTCCGATCAAAAGCCTGTTTCTGGGGCTTTAATTCAGCCTACCAAACCGCTCGCCCTGGCACAACAGTACCCGCTGGCGGGCACCATGGTACCTAGGGCAAGGGAGGAAAAAAGAGCGCGCCGCGTTGGGGCGGCGCGCTCTTCGAGGCTTCCGTTTGTCCTACGAACAGCTAGTATCAGTGACTTCGCAACTGTTCTTGATTGCGTCGTTGCACTTGTCGGAACTGCCCGCTGGCGAATCCGTCAAAGGACCCGGCAAGGGCTGGTTGTGGCAGTTGTTAGTGTTCGGATTGCAAGTGGCCGTCCCCGGCGTGGCGCAAAGGCTCAGGTTCCCTGAGGTACAGTTCGCCGTCGGGCTATCGGAGCACTTCCCGGTAGAGCAGAAGTACGAGGCACCCGATCCCGTCGGAATGCCGCCGTTGTTGAGGCAGTCAACCTTGTCGATACACGCGGTGATACTCGCCTTGTCAAGGTTGGCTATGCAGGCTGTATTACACTCGGCAAACACGGCCGCATATAGCGGGACGCCTGCGCAAGGGTTCGGACCGGTCGGTAGTACGGCTGAACTGATGACACAGTTCAAGGCCGCGGCGGTCAATTGACGGATCAACTGAAGTTGCGAATCGCCCTTCACGGATACGCACATGGCCTCCACAGCGGAATTGATGCTGTTGAGGTCGGTATTCGTGATGGTCTCACCGCAAACATTCAGCGTGCCGCCAGCAAGGGCGATCACAGCTTGCGTGGTGTTGACGGCGCTACCGTTTTTCTTGTCATTGCCGGCGTGAGTACTCCAGTATCCAGGTGTACGGCAGACAGCATTCGAACAGCCGGTGCCAGGATCGTCCGTGGGGCAAACACCTGCGGTGCAGTACTCGGCCGGATCGCATGTAGCAGGGTTCCCGGGGTTGCACACCGTGGCGCCAGGCGCGTTGTTCAGTACGCAGAGGCCCGCCACGCAGGTGTCGGGGTCGGTGCATATAGTGTCAGTTGCGCTCCCGCAGGCGGTGCCGTCGAGCTTGCTAGAGGATACGCAGGCCGCGGCAGCATCGCATTTCTGATCTGTACACTCGGTGCCAGCTCCGCACGTGAAGCCGACTTGTTCATTGTTCGGTGAGCAAGTCCCCGCCAAGCAGGTATCGGGGTTGCTACAGGCCGTGTCAGTTGCGCTGCCGCACGTGGTGCCGTCGATCTTGTTAGAGGATACGCAGGCCGCGGCAGCATCGCATTTCTGATCTGTACACTCGGTGCCAGCTCCGCACGTGAAGCCGACTTGTTCATTGTTCGGTGAGCAAATCCCCGCCAAGCAGGTATCGGGGTTGCTACAGGCCGTGTCCGCTGAGCTGCCGCACGCGACGCCGTTGTTGGCGGGCGCGGTGCCGCACACATTCGCGACGCACGTGTTGACTTGGCATACGCCGGGAGTGCTCGTGCAATCCGCGGCAACTAGGCACTGGACGATGTCACTTTGACCGGGGGCCTGTGATGTATTGCTCTGCGTGTTGCAATTCGGATCGGGCCCGTTGCATTGGTCTGCCCAAACAATCTGACCCTGGTCCGGCAGGGGATCGGGGTCATCAGCATCAACCACATACGCGTTCGAGCGGACTGCGACCGTGCCGCCAGGCGGTAGGTTGCAAGGGAAGGCCGTATTCGCCGACGCGCACGTGGCCCCGCCGGTTACCCCAATGATGGGAAGGTTGCCGGCTGCCGGCACTCTCACATTGATAGGAGAGGCCTGCACGATATCGAAAATTCCCGTTACCGTGAGGCTGTCCCCGTCGGTATCGGTATTGTTTAACGCCGTGATCACGCAATTGGTCGTCTGGCCGACTACCAATTGGCCAACGCAGTTCTTGGCAACGCCGATTCCGTGAATCGCCTGCCCTTGTGCAAACGCGCCTTGAGGCGCCATAAGCGACGAAACAACCGCCAAGGCGATCAGCCAGAGCGGCGTTGAAAACTTTCGACATGTTCTTAACATATCTTTTCTACACATACATTCGATCCTCCATTACCTTTTTTCGAGTTTTTGAATTCGTTTCCTGGCTGGCTCGCACAGAGTGGCGATCCAACCTTCCCCCAGCAATTGCTGTCCTTAGTTCCTGCTATCATTCCGTCTCCTCCTTCGACCTAATTCTAAAAAACGTGTGTACTGGTACTCGCGGGCTTAATCAGGCTTTCCCTCCACAAACTTTCAAACAAACCATTGAGGCCCACTTACAAGGAAAGCCTCACGGATAAAACTATACATCAGGTTCTCTTTAATCGCACCCTATCTTTTGTCCGGCTTGGCCTTAGGTACTAGCAGTACCTGCGGAATGAGGTCGAAACACCTCACTGCGGTGCGATGCGTCAAGCGTGCACTGGCGTACTTATCCCCTTTGTCTGAAGCCAGATAGAGGAACTGACTAAGGGCAAAGCCCCCCTAGCTAGACTGGACTAGGCAGCACCGGCGCGCGGGTGAGCCAGGAAAGCAACGAGACGCCGCTCGCAGCGTCGGGCTACGGTGTTTCAGAGCCCCCTGTTTCACTCCAATTTTCGAGGATCAGAGGGGTTGGAATCCGCTCGTAATGACGAGTTTTGTTAGTACTAGTACCAGAATCGCGGCGGCGGCCAGGGAATGCGCGGCGATCATCATAGTCCAGTTCGCCAATGGGCTGGCCGGGCGGAAGATGCTTGAGGCCATAGAACAACTCGACGCGGGTCATTACAGATACGCACACCATGGGCGGTTTGATCACCGGAAGCATGGCTTCACAGTTCCTCAGCGAAAAAGATTGCGCTCCCGCGGCGGCAGATTCATGGGACGATCCGCCATGAACTCGGCCGGCACATGGATGGAGTGCATCATCTCGAAGAAATCCCGCCACACGTTCGCACCGGGCCGGTTAGACAACACGACGTCGCCGGTGATTTCGTCACGTGCAATGTAAACCTCGTCACCGTCGAACCGAAACCCGGCGGGCAAACGGACGGCTTGGCTGGAGCCATTCTTAAACAGTTTTGCGATTCCTGTCCGCGGCATAATGAGGAACCTCCAATGAAAACCGGTAATCTATACGCTGGTGTATACTGTGCCGATTCCAATGACAAGGTGCTGATAGGCGATCCTTCCTCGTCTTCCTCGTTCAGCGTTGCGCGACCCGCCGGACACCACCACGGCGGACCCGGGCGTACCGGAGGGCCCCGAATCCCCGCTAAGCGGAAGGCGATCATGTTCCAACGGACTGATCAATGGGATTGATGAGACGCGGGAAACCGAACTGCCGGAAGTGCTTCGTATTCCTCGTGGCGAATTCCTCGACACCATGGTGCAGCAGCGTAACCGCGAGAGTGCATCGAAAATCCCCCAAGGCTGGGAACTGACCGGCCCCGGCTCGTTTCCAAACGCTTTCCATCAGGTTGCCGGGATAGTCAATGACGGCCCACCGCGGATGCGCCCGAAAGCGGCGGATGAGGTCGAGCGCCGCTCTCGGGGCAAGCGGACGGGGCAGCACGGCCGGACTACGCAGCAACACGTACAACTCCATCAGTACGAGCTCGCATAGAGCGAAGTCGTCGCGGGCGCGATTGGCTTCGATATAGCGCTCATAGTCTCGGCCAGAGTTCACTCCTGGGCGGCGGCCATTCGCTTGACCCGCCGGTAGAGCTCATCCGGCAGTTGGATTTGCGTGCGCACCATACATCATTTTTACAGCAGCATGGTTTTGATTGTAGGCGCAGGGACACACCGGCACACCGCCCCATTCCTTTACCTCCAGCCTCTCTCCATGGCCACTCGGACCAGTTCTGAACGGGTGTGCGCGCCGACTTTTGCATACAACCGTATCAGGGCATTCTTCACCCATGTCTCGGTCCGCGACAGTTGCTGCGCGATCTCCTTGTTCGACATTCCCGCCAATAGACACCGCGCTATCACCTTTTCCTGCGGGGAAATCTCAAAGGTCCCGTTTTCCACCGGCCGCAGCATGGCCTGCAGGAATTTCTGGTCGAACCAAGCCCCTCCCTCGGCCACCACGTGAATCGCCTCTACCAAGCTCTCCAACGGCATGTCCTTGAGGAATACGCCAGCCACCCCCTGCCGCACCAGCCGCCTTAGCTCCTCTTCGCTCACCCACGCTGTGACCACCAGCACCCTGGCTTCCAACTTCGCTTCGGAGGCCTCTTTCAGAAATCTTGTGCCTCGCTCGCCACCCAGGTCGTAGTCCAAGAGAACGAGGCGCGGCAGTTCCCGCCGGGCCAGTTCCAGCGCCTCGTCGACGCTCCCGCAATGCCCTACCACATGCAGGCCCTCCACGAGGTCCAGCGCCCGCGCCATGCTTTCCCGCAAGAGCGCGTGATCCTCGACGATCAGGACCCGGAGGGGTCGCCGGGAACGGGAATCAACTCCAGAATGAAGCATGGCCACCCTCCACGAATCGCATACAGCAGCTCACCGCCATAGGCGCGCACCAGCGCCTGCGAAACAAATAGCCCTAGACCGGCCGATCCCGATCCGGAAGCAAACGGACGAAACAGTTGCGCCGCGTCCGGAACAGGCGGGCCGTTGTCGGAAAAACACAGCCGGACGATGCCGTCCTCCCCGGCCGCCTCCAGGCGGATTGTCTTCTCCTTCTCATTCTCTTCCTCTTCTTCCATCTCCCGGCATGCGTTCCGGAAGAGGTTCAGCAGCACCTGGAGGAGGGTGTGATGGTCGACGCGCACCAGCGGCAGTTCCGGCGCGATTGTAACTTCCAACCGGATCCCCATCTCTGACAGAGTTGGTCCGGCCAGGATTCGCAACTCGTCTATCACCGGAGCGAGGCTCGTCGTGGCGCTTAATTCCACCCTTGCCGCCGCCATGCCCGTCGTGGCGATGTTCCGAATCCCTTGCAACACCGATCCCATTGCCTGGATGTCAGGCTGCGCGGCCGTGCCAGGATAACTCTCCAGCCGTTTTTGCACCAGCGCCGCTTCCCAGGACAGGTTGCGCAGCTCATGCATATAACCGCCAATCACCATCCGCGACGTGTTCACCAGCGCCTCCCATCCGGCCACCTCACGGGTGCGCAGGCTCTCTGACTCGTCCCACACCACCGCCGCCAGTTGCCGCTCCACGGGGCCGTCAAAAGTGGACACCCACACGTTGGCGTGGAAAGAATCGCCGTCCAGCCGCAGCCCGCTGCACGCCAGCGACGCCCGCAATGGGAGCCCACTCTCGTATCGATCCAGCGCGGCCGCCAGCGTGGGCAGGCACTCCTTAATTCGCTCCCCTTGAAGCTGTTCCGGGGTCTCGTATCCGAACAGCCGGGCCGCCGAGTCGTTGGCAAGTTCCACCCGTCCCTTCGCATCCAGCACCAGCACTCCCAAAGGGCTGGTATCCACTACGGCCCGGAGTAACTTCATGTGCCCCAGCGTGAGTGCCCGGTTGCGCTTCATTTCCGAAACAAACAGCCCCGCCCCCAAAAAGGCCAGCCAGACCAGGAGCAGCCGCGGCTCATAGCCCGGTTGCCCGCGAATGGGCCCGAACACCTCCCGCAGCACGCTACACACGGCGGCGAACACCGCGATTTGCATCCTGGGCAGGACGATTGCGGAGAGCATCACCGGAAAAATGAGGAGCAGTCCAAGCGAGGCGGTTGGCCGTATCTTCCAGTCCGCCAGCACGATGACGGCACAAAGGACCAAGCCGGTCAGCAAGAAGCTCTTTCGCGACCGGTCGGCAAACAACAGAATGCGTTCTACCAAGGCAGTGCTGTACAAGCGAGGCCACGACCCTTAACCCGGCATAGTAACACGCAGCAGACGCCAATACTAATCCGCATTTCTCACAGGTTGGCGAACCGATGTGGCGCACGCACCCCTGCGTGCCGTGTCGAGACTCTTCTCGACACCTCGGCGGGAGCAAACACTACGTCGTCACCGGGCGTCGCCGAGAGTGGCGACGCGGCACGCAGGAGCGCGTGCGCCACGTCACCGCGCCCGAATACTTCTGAGAAATGCGCGCTAACGGCGTACAGAACGGAACAGAACGGAGTGGCGTCTATCCCGCACATCAGGGCACGAGAAACTTTTGCGCGCGCCAGTTCAGAATCTCGGCGGTATAGACAGCGCCATCCAGACCGGCGGCGATCTGATGGGCATAGGAGAACTGGCCGGGCAGTTTTCCAGGCACGCCGAAGGCGCCCACTACCTTGCCGTCCAGAGCGAGTTTGAGCACGCGGTTGTTGTAGCCGTCGCACATATAAAGGAACTGGTGATCGGGACTGAGGGCAAGGCCCCAGGGAGCGCCGATGTGTTTCCACTGGGCCAGGAATTTTCCTTCGAGGTCGAAAATCTGAATCCGGTAGTTCTCGCGGTCGGCCACGTAGACCCGTCCCAGGCGGTCCACCACAATCGAATGCGGCGTATTGAACTCTCCTTCCGCGGTCCCTTTCTTGCCCCAGGTTTTGAGGAACGTGCCGTCCGGAGCAAACTTCACCACGCGCGAGTTGCCGTAGCCGTCCGAGACAAAGATGGCTCCGTTGCTCGAAAAGGCGACGTCGGTGGGGCGGTAGAAGCGTATGTGGGACTCGTCCCGATCACCGCGCATGTCACCGCCGAGGCCGGAGTATTGTATACCGGGAGGCGTCTCGGAGCTGACACGGTAGCGGCCGAGCACCATGCGCACACGGCCGGACAAGTCCATCTTCAAGACGGTATGCGTGCCATCGTCCACGGTCCAGATGCTGCCTTGCGGGTCTACGCGGATGGAATGGGCGCGGTCATAGAGGCCGTGACCGAAGGCGCGGACAAACCGTCCGTTGCGGTCAAACTCGAGAATCGGGTTATCGCCGCGGTGGAACACGTAGACGTGCCCGCGGGCATCGGAGGCCACCCCGGCGGTTTCCTTGAGATTCCACCCCGGGGGCAGTTGGGGCCATTCGGGAACGGGGCGAAAGGCGAGCGGGGGAAATCCCTGAGCGTTGAGGAGGAAGGCTGCGGCAAGTAGGAGGATCGGGCGCATTTGGCTTCCATGGTAACAGTCCGCCTGTAACCCGAGCCGCGATTTATTTCATTGAGAACAGGTTTCCCTGTCCGAGGAGCCATTGCGGGTCCAGACGCAGCTTTACCTCGCGCATGGCATCGAAATGCTCGCGGCTGTATTGTATTTCGAGCAGGGCGCGCTTGCGCTTGCCGAGTCCATGTTCGGCGCTTACGGTGCCGCCCAGGGCGACGGCCGTGCGGGCCAGATCGAGCAGCGCCTCCCTGCCCCGGTCGAACTCATCCTGCGAGGCCGGCAGCAGATTGACGTGGAGGTGGGCATCGCCAATATGCCCGAAGATCACATAGCGTCCGGCGAACTCGGGCTGCAGGCGGCTGTGATAGAGCGAGAGCATCTCCTGGTTGCGCGGCAAAGGCACGGCGTAATCGGTACCCAGTTTCATGAACCCGTTACGGCGTACGGTGTCGTTGACCTTCTCCGGCAATGCATGACGGAAACGCCGGAAGCGCTCGCGGTCGGCATCGCTGGAGGCGAACCAGGAAGCTTCCATATCTCCACCTACCGCCTCGATGCGGCTGGTCCATGGATCGGCATCGTCTTCGGATTGCAACTCCTGCTCGAACAGGAGGGCCGCCCCCGCCGATTCAGGAATCTCCGGATAGGCGGACCGCAGCAAATCAAGCGAGGCGCTGTCGAAATATTCGAGCATACGCAGGCCGGGCACTGGACTCCATTGCGCAACCGCACCGGCGGCCTCGGCGTCGGCTGGAAAGAACACGACGCCTGTGAGCAGTTCCCGCACGGCGGGCAGAAGTAGCAGTTCCGCTTCGGTCACAACTCCTAGAGTTCCCTCCGAGCCGATGAACAGGTCCACCCAATCCATGCCTGGGGTGAGCGCATAGCCGGCGGTGTTCTTCGTGGTGGCGGGCAGGGGGATGGCTGGGACATCGAAGTCGATTTTCTCGCCGCGGCGGAAACGCCGGAGGGAGCCGTCCATGAGCGCCACCTCCAAGGCAATGACATGGCGGCGCGTGGCTCCATAGCGGAAGCTGCGGGCACCGCTGGCGTTGGTGGCGATGGCGCCGCCAACCGCGGCGGTGTTCTCGGTTGGATCGGGCGCGTAGAGTTGTCCGGCGCGGCGCGCGGCATCATGCAGATCTTTCAGCGGCAGGCCCGCTCCGGCGATGGCGCTGCCGGACCGGATTCCCAGCGCGCGCAGTTTTTCCGTGGAAAGGACCCAGCCACCCTGTGCCACGCTGCCCCCGGTGAGGCCCGTGCCCGCGCCGGCTACGGTGACCGGGATTCGGCCTGAGGCGGCTTCGGCGAGGATAGCGGCCGCCTCCGCGCCCGAGGCGGGAGCAAAAACCTTTTCCGCATAGCCCCGGAAACCGGAAGCGTCCTCCTGAGGAATAGGCGCAAAACGGAACTGCCCACCGCGAACCTGGGTCATGTGTACGCCTCTGTCCGGTGGCACGGCGTGCGCCCTTTGCGCATCAGACCTCGAGAATCACGGGGATGATCAGCGGCCGGCGCGCCGTCTGTTTACTGAGGTAGCGTTTGAGGTCGGCTCGGATTTTCTCCTGCATGAGGCCGCCATCGCCGCGCTCTTCGGCCGAGGAGGCTTCCAGCGTCTTCAACACCACTTGCTTGGCATTGACCAGGATGTCGCCCGAGTTCTCGGAACTGAATCCACGGCTGACAATCTCCGGCAGACCCTCGGGCTTGCCGGTGTGCTTGTTGATGGCGATGATGGGCAGCACGAAACCGTCTTCAGAAAGATGGCGGCGATCGCGAATCACGATATCGTCGACAAACTCGTCGATGGAGCCGGAATCGATGCAGACGCGGCCGACCGCGACGTTATCGCCACGGCGCGCTCCTTTGCCGTCAAACTCGAGCGTCTGCCCGCTCTCCAGCACAAATGTCTCTTTCAGCTTGGCGTTGAACATGTGCTAGGCGTGGCGCGCGTGCATGGCCATCTGGCGAAACTCGCCATGGAGCGGCATGAAGTAAGTGGGCCGGACCAGATTCAGGATCAGCTTCAGCTCTTCGGCGCTGGCGTGGCCGGAGACGTGGACGGGCGGACTCATGCCGCCGTAGATGAGATTGGCTCCGCGCTTGGCCATATGGTTCATCATGCGATAGATCGATTTTTCATTACCGGGAATGATGCGCGAGCTCATGACGACGGTATCGCCGCTGGATAGCGACAACTGCTTGTGCTTATCGACGGCGACGCGGGAAAGGGCGGACATGGGTTCGCCTTGGGTTCCCGACACCACCACCACCACGGCACTGCGCGGCGTGGACTGGAGATCCTGCGGACGGAGCAGGGTGTCGTCGGGAATCTGCATCAGGCCGAGGTTGTGGGCAATCTCGCTCACCTCCGTCATGCTGCGGCCGAGGAATGCAACCTTGCGCCGGTACTGTTTGGCGAGGTCGAGCAATTGTTGTATACGGTGGATGGAGGAGGAGAAGCAGGCGATGACAAGGCGGTGTTCGGCGCGGCTGTAAATTTCTTCGAGACGCGGGCGGACCGCGCGTTCGCTTTCGGTATAGCCGGGGCGGTCGGCGTTGGTGGAATCGGAGAGCAGCAGCAGCACACCGCGCTTGCCGTAGTCGGCAAAGCTGTGCAGGTCAAACGGTTCATTGTCGGTGGGGGTGGGATCGACTTTGAAATCGCCGGTGTGAATGACGACGCCGAGCGGGGTGGTGATGGCGAGGGCAACCGCTTGGACGATGGAGTGAGTCACATGGATGAACTCGACCGAGAAAGGGCCCAGTTCGAGACGGTCTCCAGCTTTGACGGTATGCAAGCGGGCACGGTCCATCATTTCGTGCTCGTCGAGGCGGCGCTCCACCAGCCCGAGCGTAAAGGCAGTGCCATAGATGGGAATGTCGAGTTCGGCCAGCAGGAATGGCACGGCTCCGATGTGATCCTCGTGGCCGTGTGTGAGCAGGAGCGCGCGGACTTTCTCGCGGCGGTCGATGAGATAAGTGAAGTCGGGGACGACGATGTCCACGCCGAGCAATTCGTCCTCCGGAAACATCATTCCGGCATCAATGACAACGATATCGTCGCCATACTCAAGCGCCAGGCAGTTCATTCCGAACTCGCCCAGTCCGCCTAAAGGGACAACCCTAAGTTTTGCTGCTGACATGGAATTCCAAGCGTAGCATAGAGAGGATGAACCGCTCCCTTTGGCGGCTCGGAAACGTCGAACCGCGTTCCGACCCGCGACTGCAAGGAGTCGGTTGTCCTAAACTGTGACGGGAGCAGCCTTGGCGTCCGAGGCCACGAGCAACTCCGCCACTGGCTTCAATTGCTGGAGCGCGGCGGCTTCGAGCCCGGAAATGTAGGGGGCGATGGGCCCTGTTTCCGCCACTCCCGCCAGAGCCGTTGCCGCGTGCAGCACGCGCGCCGGGCCCCAGGCATCACGCAGATCCTCGACAGCAAGAAACTGCTGGCGCAGTTCCGCGGCGGAGGCAAAATCGCCGCTCGTGATGCGCTCAAATAACAGGCGGGATTGATTCGGCGCAAGGCAGCCGCTGCCTGTGGTAAATCCGGGGAGATGAAAATCTCTCAAGTGCTGAATGGCCGGCCGCTCGCCGATGCCGCTGATGACCTTGGTCCGGTGGACGCGGGTCAAAAGCGCGTCGAGATAGGTGTCCACGGAGGGGTCCTGGCGCACGACGGCATATTTGATGCCGATGCAGACACCGTCGTTCACCAGACGCGCCACTGCGTCGAGGCCGGCTTCCCGGTTCGACCCGAAGTTAGATTCATCCTTGAGGTAGATGATCAGCTTGGATTGCGCCGCGGCGGCAAACTGGCGGTAGCCGCGCTCGAGCCCTTTGGCATCGCGCGGATCGCCGCAAGGCAGCATCATCACGCACGGGAAACTGTAGCGGGCCAGCAAGGCGGCCTGATCCATTGCGCGGCCGTAGGAGGGACCGGCGCTGGG
>JAENWC010000004.1 GCA_016650235.1 Terriglobia bacterium | reverse complement strand
GTACGGGCGATCTGGGAGACCTCCATGGTGTGGGTGAGGCGGTTTCGGAAATGGTCCGAGATGCCGGCGGGAAAGACTTGCGTCTTGTCTTCCAGGCGGCGAAAGGCGCGGGCATGGATAATACGGTCGCGATCGCGCTGGAAGGCGTTACGGTAGCGGTGCGGGAGTTCGGGGTAGCGGCGGCCGCGGCTGTCTTCCACGGGAAAACGCAGCCGGCCAAGGCCTGAATTCATGCGATGCCCATGCGACACCGGTTACTGGAGGCCGAGTTCCCCGTAGGCAGCGAGGGCGTTGCGGGCGATAACCGGGTTCTTGTCCTTTTGCAGAGGATCGAGGAGTTTCTTGGCTTCGGCCGGTTTGGACTTGGCCAAAACGCGTGCAAGAGCAATGGTGGCCTGCTCTTTGGAGACCAGCGTGGTTGGGCTGTCAACGAGAGCGCGGAGGATTTTCTCTGCTTCGTTGGACTTGCCGGAGAAGACGTAGAGTTGCGCCAGGGAGAAGTTGGCGGTGGAGGCGTAATCTTTCCCCCCGGATGCGGCGGCGGTCTTGAAGTGCTTCTCGGCCTCGTCCATCTTTCCGGCGTCGGCGGCAATAGCGCCGAGGTGATAGGCGGCCACGGAGGCCTCATTACTGCCGGCATGCTTGGAAATGACGTCCTGGAAAGCTTTGGCCTGGGCCTGTTCCTTGGCTTCCTTGGTGGGAAAGGTGGCACTTGGATCGCCCGGGCCCGCGGCGGGTCCAACCACGCCTTCATGGATGCGGAGAGCCGAGACCAGAGTCTGTTGGCGGGTGGTCTGCTGGCTTTGGCGCACGTAGTAGGCGACGGCGGAGACGAGAATGAGAAGCAGGGCTCCGCCGGAGTAGAGAAGAGTCTGGCGGCTGTGTGAAGTGACGAACCGGAGTGAATGCTGAACCTGTTCGGCAAACCGGTCCGTCTTCATATCCTTGCGAGTGAACTTGTCCAAAGAATTACCTCTCGGATAAATGCTGGGCGTGAACTTTCCTGCATCGGCGCGCCGGGCACAGCGAAGCAAATGCCGTGATTTTCAGTTTAACATAGCGCTCGGAGCGGGAGAGAATCACCCCTCAGGTACCAGCTTCTTGCGAAGGGCAAATTTGACGAGTCCGGCGACATCGTGAATATCGAGCTTTTTCATCAAACTGGAGCGGTAAGTATCCACAGTCTTGGGGCTGAGGTCCAGGCGCGCGGCGATCTCCTTGGCGCGGACGCCTTCAATGAGCATGGAGAAAACCTGGAACTCGCGGGTACTGAGGCGGCTCATTGGATCTTCGTTGACGCCCGCCTTGAGGGGGACGAAGATCTTTTCCAGATCCAGGAGCGGGGTAATATAGATGCCGCCGCGGCGGGTCTGATCGATGGCGTCAAAGAGGTGTTTTGCAGGTCCTGAGCGGAGCACCAGGCCATTGGCGCCGCAGCGGAGGACTTCGAGGATGGTCTTACGATCCTGACGGCTGGAGACGACTACCGTGCGGACCCCCAGCCGGAGGGCTTGGAGCTTGCTGAGAAACTCCATGGTGTGGAGTTTGGGAAGGTCGAGGTCGACCACGGCAGCGGCAGGGCGCAAGGCTTGCACCATCTGCAGTGCGGCAAAACCGTCGCTGCATTGTCCGGTGACCATGTAAAGGCCGCTTGTCTCAAGGAGCGCGGCGAAAGCCTCCCGAACCAGATCTTCCCCCATGGCAAGGACCACGGAAGCTTTTTCCGCTTTCTCCAAATCAGCGCCCCCTATCCGCCGCCGGCAGCAAGACAAGCAACGCGCGCAAGACGGAGCCCCGCCGGGGAGCTACAAACTGCGCCTAAAAACCCGCACGGCCGGGATAGAAGGGAACTAGTGTGCCGTCCCATTCAAACCTTGACCACCGCTCCCTAAGGTCGCGGCTCGCAAACTGTTGCTGAGCCGCAACTGAGGCGAGCGGTCGCGGTCAACTCTTACTCTGGACTGCACACTAGGAAAAGCTGCCGACCGCGGCTGCCTCATCTTCGAATGTTTCGAAAACGGTGTAGAGCTTGGTGATCTGCAATAGGTCCTTGACACGCTTGCCGAGGCTGAGCAGTTTCAGGGCGCCGGCGGCGTTAGTGGTTGTGGTGTAGCTGGAGACCAGTTCACCAATTCCCGAGCTATCGATATAGGTGATATCGGCCATGTTGATGAGGATCTTTTTGTTGCCCGCGGCGAGCAACTCCTTGATCAATTCACGGAAAGTGGTAGAGCCCTCTCCCAGCGTGATCCTGCCATTGGCATCGATCACGGTCACATCGCCGACTTGGCGGGTAGTCAATTTAACACTCACTTCGGTGGAACCTCCTTAAAAGAACGACTAATTTTCAGAACTCTTTGTGCGGCGGGAGAACTTTCACCAGCCTGACTTCGGTGCCGGCAGGATCGCGCTTTCGCACAATAAACTCATCCATAAACGCCTGAATCATCAGCAGCCCGCGGCCCGAGTGCTTGAGCAGATTCTCCTGGGCCAGCGGATCGGGCACTGTGACAGCCTCAAACCCGTTGCCTTCATCACCGATGTGGACCACAAGGCGGCCGGTATCGGTCCAGACCTGCAGGCGAACCTTTTTCTTGGCGCTGTAACGATTGCCATGAGCAACCGCATTCACCATACATTCGCGGATCGCAATGCCGATCTTGTGCAGATCTTCTTCATCGAATCCCATACTGGTTGCCGCTTCCGCGACTATTTCCTCGGCGCGGTCAACGCTCCCCAGGTTGGAATCGAGCAAGTGATCGATCAGGCTGTTGCCGCTTACGGTATCCGACATAGACATGAAGCGGCCCAGCGCCGCGCATACATTCCATCCCCCGCGGCACCTGAGGCGCGGGTATCCCTTGAATCCGTTACTTTAGAATACCGGCCAGTGGAAAGTCAAGAAAAGTAAGGCGCGTGTCAAGGCAAAGTAGAAATGTCGTGCTCCTGGCAAAGTAGAAATGTCGCCTTTGTCCTGGGCATCGGTGGAGTGCGTGTTAATCTGCGGGTGCCGGTGAAGCGGAGACGGGCAATGCTGGCGAGCAAGTGCGCCGGGATAAACCGGCATGTTGTGGGGGATGAAAGAGCCCTACGGGAAAGGAGCAGCGAATCTATTCCGACCTTGAGTCTTGCGTGGTGCGTCGCGAGGCGTACGGCGAAGCGTAGACAAAGGCATCGGTGGGCCAGGCTATTGAGCCCCGATAACTGACGAACCGCGTGCCGACCCTGTTTGCTTAGCGGTTACAAGGACTGGTTGCCCGTTGGGCCTGTCAGCGGAGACCTTAATCAGCCAGGCGGAGGGTGTGCCTGTGCGATCGCTGCTGAACAGGATGTGGGTTCCGTCCGCAGTCCAGCCGAGCAATCTGTCGTCGGCGGGATGTTGAATGAGGAGCGTTTCCCGGCTCCCGTCAGCAGCCAGCACAAAAATGTCGCGCTCGGGAGCATCCTCTTTGGGCGGAAAATCATAAGCGATGTAGCGGCCGTCCGGGGAGAAACCCATAAGCCCCGGTGACCGCCAGTCGAGGCTTTTCAGTATTCTTGTCGAACCATCCGCCACTGTGACCAAGGCGATCTGGGTCGTTCTGTCTTTTCTCCAAAAGGTTGTCAGAATGGATTTGCCGTCTGGAGACCATTCGGCAGGATATGCACGCCGCGATCCTCGGTAATGAGGATGTCCACACGGTTCGCGACGACCTCATTCACGATGATCGTATCGTTCCGGTCGTTCTCCGACTTGTCCGTAGCGGCGAACTGCGCTGCGCCGGCCGACATCGGCGCGGTCGTCTTGAGGATGTTGTAGGATTGCAGCTTCGCGCGGAAGCTATTGCGGACCTTCTCGTCCTTGTGCTTCTCGATTTCGCTCAGGCTGACGGGGTGCGCGCATTTCTCGTGCTTGAGTTTGTCCAGCCAGTTGAAAACGTTCCCGATGTCCCCCCGCACCACGGTCGATGCCTCGCGGTGAATCAAGACGTTAGTATCGAGGAGAACCCGCATCGGCTTGTATCAGAATAGTTTATATCAACAAATGTTTGAATAAATTACTGCGGGAGCCGATCCTTTCTCCATTGTTCCTCCTCGTACCAGATGAGGTTGAGGTCCGTGCCGGGGAATGCCTCGCGGATAACTGGGTTCGGAAAGGGGTCATCGAGGCAGATTACCCAGTGGTCGATACCCATGTTGAAGCGAAAGAGCGTGTACGTGCCCGCGACTTCGAGGAGACCGTACGAGTAGAGCTGTACCTGTTCAACGTGCTCCTCTCCGTCTGGTCCGATGATGACGGGGTGCTTGAGGTCGTCGAGACGTCCTTCGGTGTAGTGGAAGAGCGGCCACAGTCCCTTGAAGTCCCCGTATCT
>JAENWC010000003.1 GCA_016650235.1 Terriglobia bacterium | reverse complement strand
CGCCAGGAACGCTGTCAGGCTGGCTGGAGCAGACCTCGCCCGGATTTGTGTTTGTGGTGAAGGCGCACATGCGGATCACGCACATCCTGCGCCTGACGCGGTCCGAGTTCACGGAAGTCTTCTTCAAAGCGATCGATCCGCTGCGGGTGCAGGGGCGGTTGGGGCCTGTGTTATTCCAGCTTCCCCCGAACATGGCGTGCGACATGGAGAAGTTGGCCGGATTTCTGGGAGACCTTCCAACCGATGTACGCTGCGCCATCGAGTTCCGGCACAAGTCCTGGTTGGAGGATCCGGTGTGCGATCTGCTCGCCCGGCACAACGTCGCGCTGTGCTTGGCGGAGTCGGAAAGGCTTACGGTTCCGGAACGCGTTACGGCCGACTTTGTCTACTTCCGGCTGCGTAAGGCTGACTACACAGTCGAAGAGCGGCAGGAGATCGGAAGGAAGGCGCGCGAGTTGGTGGCGGAGGGCAAGGATGTGTATGTGTTCTTCAAGCATGAAGAGACCGCGGCCGGCGCCTTGTATGCGGAAGAGATTCTAAACGCCCAGTAGCCAGCCACGAGACGGATGGCCGGTAAGTTTCGTAAGGGCCATGGCGTACCACTTCACTTGATCCTGATAGCGGGTCTGCTTGGAAGGTAAGTCTTCATCGGTCTTGAAGTCCACAACCTGCCATACGCCGTTGTCGAGAAAAGCGAGATCCAGGACGCCTTCCAGGATCCGGCCATCGTCCAGGTGCAGCAGCAGCGGCCACTCACGATGGCAGTCCGAGGAGGCCCGGGCGCCGCGGAGCAGAGCATGATCGAGCGCGGTCATGACGGCATCGCGGGCCGCTTCGGCATCGGATTCGGTCAAGCCGAGCAGGCGCGCGTGGACTTGCACGGCGGCGATCACTTCATTCCATCCGCCATCGAGGGCCACTTCCCGCAAGGCCGCATGCACCAGCGTTCCAAAGCGTTTGCCGGAAGGGCGGCCGGACGCGCGCGGGAGCGCTTCCGTGGTGACCTGGCAAGTAAAGCCGGGCGGCGCCGCGGTAAGGTCTGAGGCGGTGAAGACGTCGACACTGGTACGACTGCCCCGCTCAATCGTCTGCTGCCGGTCCGTACGCCATCTTTGATAACGGTCCATGCCTTCGGCGGCGCGCGGACCTTCGCTCAGTATGGCTTCGTTGCGCAGACCAAAGTCACCTTCCACTCCGAGCTTCAATAGGCCTGGATCCCACCACACCACCGAGTGAGAACCACGTTGGGGAACATGCAGCCCCGGTTTGATGGAAGCCTCGTCCTGCTCGAGGAAATCCAAGGGGCGTTCGAGAACGGATGCCGCGCCGAATGTGGGGCATCCGGGCGCCGGACTCGATTGGCGGCGGCGGTCGAGCGCGGGGTAGATGGCCTTGTTGAGCGGGCCCAGCCAGCCGTCCATCTGGCTGTCTCCCACGGCGGGAATCACCAGCAGGTCGCGGGCGCGTGTGGCGGCGACGTACGCCACGCGAACACCTTCGGCCAGTTCCCGGGCGCGCTCTTCGGACTCATGTTGAGAAAGCTCGACCGGCGCGCATCGCAGGAGGCGCATAGCGCAGAGTCCTTGCCCAGGGTCCACATGGCGCTCGGGATTCTTTGCCGCGAGGTTGGCGGTGATGTCAGCGAGAATGACAACGGGGAATTCGAGCCCCTTGGCTGCATGTACGGTCATGATACGGACGCCGCCGGCGCTTTCCTCAAGCATGGGAGCCTCGGAGGATTCCGCTTTCGACGCCTGCGCGGCGAGTTCTTCCACAAAGCCGCGGAAGGATATGCCGCCGCCGGCCTCATAGCCGCGGCCGAGGTCGTAGATGCGATAAACGTTGGCCAGCACCTGATGTCCGGCCGGGCGTAAGGCGAACGCGGCGTGTGATCGAGTGGCCTCGAGCAGACGGTTGATGGTGCCGGCGACGGGGCGCAGGTTCCGTTCCTTATGCAGGCCGGCCAGCAGCGCCAGCGCTTCGGTGACGGGTTGGAAGTTCTTGTCCAAATCCTTCGGCACAGGAGCCAGAGGATGCAGACGTCCGGCTTGATGCCGGAATTTGAGCAGCGTGCCATCGTCAATGGCAAACAGAGCCCCGCGCAGCGTGGCGTAGACGGACAGCTCATCTTCCGGCCATTCAACGGCGGCCAGCGCCGCGCGCAGCGTTTCCACTTCTTCGCGCGCGTGGAAGGATTTGGAACCCACCAGCAGGTGTTGAATACCACGGGCCTCCAGCCCTTTGGTGTAATCGCGCGTGATGTCGTCTCCATAGTTGATGAAGCGGCGGAACAGGACGCAGACATGGCGCGCGGCGACGGGAACCTGTTCCTGGCCGTCGCGCACCTTCCACCCGCTGTCGCAAATGAGCCAATCGATGAAGGCGGCCACCGTATCCGGCAGACACTCGTTGACTGCCGTTTTGGTTACCCCGCGCTTTTTGCCGTAAGGGCGTGGGGCCGGAAGCACCACCACCGCGGGCTGATTTTCAGGGGCAGGCGCGTGCTCCTCGAGAGGAACGTATAAAGCCTGTCCGGAGGCGGCATCGCCGGTCATCTCCGGTTCGAAGGCCGCATTCACGCATTCCTGGATGGGGCGCACCGCGCGGTAGCTGCGCGTGAGATGGACGGTGTCCACGCCGCGGGTTGACAGGCGCTGCCGGATGGACTCATACAGAACCACGTCGGCGCGGCGGAACTTATAGATGGACTGTTTGGGGTCGCCCACGACGAATAATTTGCCCGGTGCGGGAGTTACTTCCAGCCAATCGGTTTGCGCAGGATCATCGGATGCCAGCAGGAGAAGGAGTTCGGCCTGCAGCGGATCTGTGTCCTGAAACTCATCGACGAAAATGTGGGTGAAGCGCGAATGAAGATAGGTTCGTACGGGCTGGCAATCGCGCACCAGGTTGCGGGCGAGGATGAGCAGGTCGAGAAAATCAAGCTTGCCGGAACGGCGTTTCAGATCGTCATAGCGGTCCACCAGATCCTGCATCTCTTCGCGCACTTGCGCCGCGAGGTCCGCATCGGCGCTGGAGCGGAAGCCTTCGAGCGCTGCCTTGATGTCGTCGACGCCCTTCTTGCTGTCACGTTTGAGGTCCGCCAAAAGCTTGATGAGCAGCGCCTCCAACGTATCGTAGTCGCGCGTGCGGACCTGTTCGGCGCGTTGAATCCAACCAGCCAGTTCATGAATAGGGCGGAACGCTTTGGAGACGCGCTGGGAGGCTTCGATCACACGATCCACAAGTTGGTCGATTTCGGCGTGGCGGCCATAGGAGATGCGGCTCCAGGGCGCGGGAAAATCGCGCCACTCGATTAAGGATCGTCCGGCCCATTGCAATTGCTCGATCGGAGGCATGCGGTCCCCGTCTTCACGCCAGGCCAGGCGTATGAGAGAACGCCGGAGGCCCGGGGACGGTTCGCTCAGCTTGTGCTCGAGCCAGTCGCGAAAAGCGCGCTCGTAGAGGCGGGGCCCCTCTTGATCGGCTAGCTCCTCGAAGGCGGGATCGACGAGGGCTTCCACGGGGCGTTCACGGAGAATCTGTCCGCAGAAGGCGTGTATGGTTCCAATGGAGGCCTCTTCCAGACGAGCCAATGCGTCTTCCAGGTTCTTCTTGTGTGCCTCCTCCGTGGCGGTGGCGCGCACGCGGTCCAGGCCTTGGCGCAGGCGGAGTTTCAGCTCGCCCGCCGCTTTATGGGTGAAGGTGACCGCAACAATCTTGTCGACCGTGGTGAGCCCGTGCTGGAGAACGGCGACGATGCGGCGCACCAGTTCCGAGGTCTTGCCCGTTCCAGCGGAAGCTTCCACGAGGAGGCTTTCGCTGAGCGAATGGCGGATACGCTGGCGCGCGGCGGCATCGTCAAAACGCGGCGCAACGGGCGTACTCATAGCAGATCCCTCAACTCCAACAAAGATTCCAATTGTTCTTGCGGCTTCCTCAGGACGCGCTGTTCTTCGTAGGGTCCGCAGATGGGTCTGTACTCGCAGTATTTGCAGGCGTCCTTGCGTGGCGCGGCGGGGAGGAACCCTTTCTCGATGGACGTGTCGATGGTGGTGAGTACCTGTCCGAGATGCAACCTTGCGGAGGGAGACATGCGTATCTCGGCACGGGTGTAGCCTCCGCGCTGGGTGCAATAGGACAGACGGCCCGATTCCACGGGCTCTCCCAGCAGTTGTTCGACGGCCAGGGAATAGAGCACGGGTTGCAGCACTGCGCCTCCGCCGACATAGGCAGGCAGGTTCCCGGGAGCCTTGCCCGTCTTGTGGTCTGTAATCCGGAGCAGATTCCGCTTGGTGTGGCGCTCCACCAAATCAACGGATCCACGGAGGCGTGCGCCTGCAATGACAATCTCGTCCGGACTGCTGGCCTCGTCGCGATGCGCATCGAGGGGAAGACCGAACGCGAATTCGAACCGGACCGGCATCCATTCCAGGTCGAACGTGGCCACCTCGCGGATCCAGCCGCGGAGGTCGGTGCGGAGTTCCTCCACCTCGCTTTCCCATACACGATCGATGGCCGGGGCCAGTTCCTCGCGGTAATGCGCCACGACACGATCGAGAACGGTGTCGGCCCGGTCGAGTACTTCAGCCGTGTTGTGCGGCGCGATGGGAAGCAGACTGCCGCCCTTGAGTTCGCGAAACAGTTCGAACTGGATTGCGTGGAAGAGCTGGCCGCGCGTAAGCGGGTCCATTTGTTCGAGAGCGACGCTATCCTCGCGCTCGCGCAATTGAAAAATGGAGTAGAGAAGAAACTTGTAGGGGCAAGCTGCGAACTGCTGCAGCGAGGTGGGCGAGAAACTGCGCTGGGACAAGCGGCTGCTGGAGAGAGCTTGCACCGTGGCCGCGTCGGGAGCTACGATTCCATCCGCAGCGGACCATTTCTTCTGCCAGCGGCGAAAGCGTGTACGCAGGCTGCGGCCGAGGGCGGCATTCGATTCCACCATGTAACGCGCCACTCCCGCTTCCACGGCTCCGCAAAGAGTTGCCACGTCATACTCGGCGTCGTCGATGGCTTGCGACTCATCGAGCGGGGCGGGCCATCCGAGCCTTATGGGCGCGGCCTGCTCGGCCTGTTTTTCAAAAGCGCGGAGATCCGGAAGCCGGCCCTCGGCGGCGCGCACCATTTCGAGCGCGTAGAAAGATGGTACGCGCGGCCGTGAAAGCGCGGCGTCCATGCGCGAGTAGGACACAATCAACTGCCGCGCTGAGGCCGCGGCGGTCAGCAACAGGAGCCGTTCCCGCATCACGCGGTCATCCTGTACAGCCAGCGGTTGTTGCAGTTGTGCGCGGTAAACATCCAGCAGCAACGGGTCTTCCTGGGCGCGGCGCGGGAAGATGCCTTCGGCAAGGCCGGGAAGAAAAACGATCTGGAAGTGGCGGGCGCGGGCCTCCTCGATGGCGCCGATGAACACGCGGCCATAACGCCGCGCGGGAGGCTGCCGGCGGAGGAAGCGCAGGCCGGCGAGTGCCCCATGGACCTCGTCCAGTGCAGCCGGCCCCACATCGCTCATGGGCCGGAGTTCATTCAGCATGGAGAGTACCGATTCCGGGCGGCGCAAGGCGGTTTCAGCCAGAACGGTGAGGCGCTCAATCCAATCGCCCCAGGACGCCTGTTTGGGGAGGCTGGAGAGCAGCTCAATGAGCGGGAGCGCGAAGCTTTCCAGAGCTTTTAATTGGTGCAGCCGGCGGTCCAGGCTGCTCAGCAGCGAGTCATCATCCTGCGCCGCGGCCCGCTGCAGCTTGAGTTCGGCTTCGAGTCCACGCAAACGCCGTTGCCAGCGGTGATGCCCGCCCACCACGGCGGCGTCTACCAGCAGCCGCTCCCATCCCGTGGGCGTAGCCGGGCTGGCCGCTGCCTCAGGATCTGGTTCCACCGCGGCAGCGGCTCCAAAGAAACCGGTGAGCAATTCGTCCGCGGTTGCTGTCCAGCCGAGTTCGGTGCGTATGGGCGCGCCTTGCGCATCGAGGTCCGGAACCTGCGCCAGGGAGAGATATTCGCCAAAGCGCGTTGCCGTGCAGTCCTCCGCGGCGCAGAGCAGAAGAGCCAGGAATGCGCGGCCTGCCGGGTCCGGGCGCAACGTGCCATGGCTGAAGTAGCCGGGGACATCGGCGCGGCGCAGCGCTTCCTCGATCAGTGGCTGATAGCGTTCCGGATTCCGCAGCAGGATGGCGATCTGATCAAAGGCCACGCCGGAGGCAGCGGCGGCGTGTATGCGGCGTGCGATCTCGACACATTCCAGGCTTTCGCCCGGCGCGGAGAACATCTGGAGGGTGTCATCCACAGGTGCGGCGGAAGCCAGTTGCGGCGCGAACAGTTGGGGGCGCGTGTGGGCCAGGCAGGTGGACTCCGCGAATTCATCGGCCGCTACGGCCGTTGTGGAAAGGACCTGTTCCAGTGCGGCGATGGTCTCGGAATCACCACTCAGAACCGTGGCGAGAACCAAGGGGGACTGCGCGGCAAGCCTGGCGATGAGTTGCCGGTGAAGAAGAGCGCGGACCGGGACGTCGAGCAACAGGAGGGGACGCCCGAGGAGGGGATGACTGGAGGACTCCTCCGAGGCCAGTTGCAGCAACAACGGGAGGTCGGCGAGGGAGCGCTCGCGCATCTCTTCCTCATAAGCAGTGAGGAGAACGGCGAGGTCCTGGCCCGGCGCGCCGGTCTGGACGAGATCTTCAGGATCCACCTGCTCCATGCGGAGCTCAAGGATGGTGGCGGCCAGGGCGCGCGCGAAGCCGGGCATGGCGGCTACCGGGGCAAAGTAGTCGAGCGCCTTGCGCCCTGTGGCGCTGTGAACGACGCGAGCCGCGAGGGCTTCCATGCCAAGATGGCTGAGCGGAGCGAGGTTTCTTTCGCCGGCCCGTTTGGCGGCAAGCGAAGCGGCCAGTTGGGGGAGCGTGAACCGGTGCATTCCCAGGAAACCTGTTCCCGGACCTTGGCGGAGCAGTTCATCGCCGGCTTGGCGCGTGGCGCTGAGGATGACGGCGCCGGGGCCTGCCGGGAGTGCGGCGAGGAAGGCCGACGCCTTCCGCAACAGAACCTGATTGGAGCAGGAGTGAATGAGGGATGGAGAAATCACTCTATGTGGATCTTACAGCATATTCTGATACCTTGAAGCGTATGCGCCTTCTGATTCTGACTACGTTATTCGCCGGCGCCCTCTGCGCCGCGGATGTTCCCAACCAGCTCAACGCCGCCGAGAAAGCCGCTGGCTGGAAACTGCTCTTTGACGGCAAATCGATGGAGGGTTGGAAGGATGTCCGAAAGAACACGCCCGCCGGCGGCTCCTGGACCATCGAAGATGGCGCGCTCAAGTCCGTGCCCCACCCCAAGCTGCGCGAAGATCTCTTCACCGCGGAGACCTTCGGCGACTTCGAACTGAGCTGGGAATGGAAGATCGGAGCCAAGGGCAACAGCGGCCTTAAATATCGCATCCAGGACCGATTCTTTGTCGATGAGCGCCGCATCAAAGAGTTCAAGCGCTTTGAGGAGTTGGCCAATGACGCCATTCGTACGCGCAAGACCAAGCGCACGGAAGCCACGCAGGAATACATCGTCGGCTTCGAATACCAGATGATCGACGACGCCGGCCACGCCGACGCCCGCCGCGGCGGCTACTACCAGACCGGCGCGCTCTACTCGATGATTGCCGCTTCGCAATCCGCCGCCAAGCCGGTGGGCGAGTTCAATCATTCCCGCGTGGTCGTCAAAGGCAATCACATCGAGCACTGGCTCAACGGCGTCAAGGTCGTGGACGGGGAATTGAATGCGGCGGCGACACTCGAAAAAACCGCCGCCCGTTGGACCACGGATTCGCCCATCTACAAAGCGCTGGCGGAACAGCCGAAGAAGCGGTGCCCCATCGCGCTCCAAAACCATGGCGATGCCGCCTGGTTCCGCAGCATCAAGATCCGCAAGCAATAGTTTCCGCTTTGCTATCCTGAAATGTACTTTCGCCAGCAAGGAGACATGAAATGTCCGACCTATTGAACCGCCGGAACTTCGTCAAAACCGCCGCGGTGAGCGCGGCTCCCGCGTTTGTTCCATCTTTGTCCGCGGCCGATCAGGTCACGGTGGGGGTGATCGGAACCGGCAGCCGCGGCTACTATCTGACAGAGCGGCTGTACGTGGGCAGCGGCCCAATGATCAAGGTGCTTGCGGTGTGCGACACCTACGAGGGCAACCTGAACCGCGGGAAAGACCGCGTGCAGACCATGGGCAAGAACACGCCGCAGGCGGTGGTGGATTATAACCAGGTGCTGGCCAACAAGGACATCAACACGGTGATCATCGCCACGCCGGAGCATCTGCACCATGCGATGACGATTGCAGCGCTGAAGGCGGGCAAGAACGTCTACATCGAAAAGCCGCTGGCCCACACCATCGAGGAGGGCGAAGAGATTCTCAAAGTGGCCAAAACGGCGGGGAAACTCGTGCAGGTGGGCACGCAGAACCGCAGCAATTCGCTCTACGGGATGGCGAAGCAGTTGATCGCGCAGGGCATGATCGGCAACTGCCACTACGTGCGCGCCTTCTGGTACCGCAACGCCTTGCCCAACGCGGCCCCGGCATGGCGGTACAACATTCCGGCCGACACCAACGAGAAGAATACCGATTGGAACCGTTTTCTGGGAACGGCTCCCAAGCGCGCTTTTGACAAGCAGCGCTACTTCCAATGGCGTCTGTACTGGGATTACTCCGGCGGCATTTCCACAGATCTGCTGGTGCATCAGACCGACATCACCAATTTTGTGATGGGCAAGACGGTGCCTACTTCGTGCATGGCCTCCGGCGGCATCTACCGCTGGACCGACAAGGATGATGATCGCGATGTGCCCGATACGCTGAGCGCGCTTTACGAATACCCGGACCGGTTCCACATCAACTACAGTTGCTATTTCGGCAACGATCATTATGGTTACGGGGAACAGTTCATGGGCGATGAGGGCACCATCGAGGTGATGAACCGATCCATCCTGACGTTTTCGCCGCAGAAATTTGGCGGCAAACCGCCGGCCCGTGTGGCGAGCCGCAAGGATATGCGCGTGGAACTGCCTGGCAATGACAATCTTGCGGTGGAGGCGCACTTGCGCAATCTGGTGGAAGCGGTACAGGGGAAGGCAACGCTGGTGGCTCCTGTCGAGGTAGGCCAACAGGCGGCGATTTCCGGACACATGGCGACGCTTTCGCTGCGCAACAACAAGAAGGTGGTCTGGGACGATAAGGCCCGGAAGTACAGCTTCCTTTAACACGCGATTGAATGGAGCAGTTGAATTAGGGAAGCGGCGACTGGCGCTGGATCAAGTGCAGGTAGTTGCCTTCGGGATCGCTGAAGAACACGGTTCGCGTTCCCTTGGCTTCCTGCGGTTCGCTCTGGAAGAGGATACCGGCGGCGCGCAGGCGCGAGTATTCCGCATCAAGGTCATCCACAACCAGTGCGAGGTGGCGCAATCCGGGAAGCTTCATCGTCTGTGCGCCACGGTCCCCTTCGGCGGTGATGATCTCGATCATGGAGCCGTTCGGAGCCTTCACGAATACGGTTCTGCCGGAATTGTAGTTCTCGACAAATCCGAGCGTCTGTACATACCAGATGCAAGTTTCCGCGGATCTGCGGAAGCGATAGCGACGTGTTCAATTCCCAGGATCATCAGAAGGTGATTGTAGCTGAATTCTGATAAGATGCGGAGTCACAGGAGAACGGAACAATGCTAATCCTTGCGGCCATCCTGGCCATCTTTGTCTACGGAATGATCGCGGCGATGCTGGGCACCATCCTGCCGGAATTGTCCAAGCGCTTCTCGCTGACGCCGAAACAGAACGGCAATATCGCCATGGCGCAGGCCGTGGGACTGATGGTGGGTTCATTTTTCGTCGGGCCGATGATGGAC
Source organism: Terriglobia bacterium (assembly GCA_016650235.1). Lineage (GTDB taxonomy): Bacteria > Acidobacteriota > Terriglobia > Bryobacterales > Bryobacteraceae > VFZE01. The sequence goes on along the minus strand of JAENWC010000003.1, from coordinate 26,395 downwards.
GTGCAGGGAATGAAGACCGGGCTGCTTTTGGGTCTGGGTTTGATTGTGCTGGCGATGTTTGGGCTGCGGACCGCCGGTGGCTATGGAGCCGTTGCCGGGTTCATGCTGCTACTCGGGATGGGAGGCGGCGCTGTTGTGGTGGGGGCTAACGGCCTGCCGCCGCATATTCAGGTGAGTTCGCTTTCCACAGCGGGTGTGTTCAACTTGCTGAACCTGTTTTTTGGGCTGGGCGGATTGGTGACGCCTCTGGTGGCGGCGCGTTTGTTTGCAAACAACTCTTCCAAACTGTTGATCTTTGCCGCCACGCTTTCCGGACTGACCCTGGCGGTACACGCGGTAACTCCGATGCCCGCCCCGTCCGGACAGGTGAGTTTCCAGGCTTCAGCCGTAGCAGGACTGATGTCGGAGCCCGCGCTGATTGCGTTGTCGCTGTTGTTATTTCTTTACGTCGCCTGTGAGGTGGGTGTTTGGAACTGGCTGGCGCGGCATCTGATTGCACAGGGCGTTCCGGAAGCGAAGGCATTGACGATGCTGTCGCTGGGCTTCGCGCTGGGGTTGCTGGTGGGCCGCGTGGCCGTGTCTCCCATCTTGACCAGCGTTCCGCCGGAGCAGGTGCTGATGGGCTCGGCCGTATTAATGGCGGCCACTACTTTCCTGATGCTGCAAAGCGCGAGCCCGTCCGTGGCCTGGGTGCTGGTGCTATTGGCGGGCGTGGCGATGGCTCCTGTGTTTCCGACGACGCTCGCCGTGGTGAGCGCGAAGTTTCCAACCATGGCGGCTACCGCCACGGGAATCGCGGTAACAGCCGGATGGTTGGGACTGGTGGTGAGTTCGCCTCTCATTGGCGGCATCGCCGGGGATGATCCGAAGCGGCTCAAGAAAGCGCTGCTGTTGTTGCCTGCCATGTCGCTGATGATGCTGGCGGTCAGCTTCGCTTTGTAGCAGGCTTCGGCAGCAGGTGTTTCTGCACCTTGCCTAGCGCAGTGCGTGGAAGCGCGTCCACTGTTACAAATGCCCGCGGTACCTTGAATGAGGCGAGCTGTGAACGGCAGACTTGTTCGATCTGTTCGATATTGAGCCGGCCCTTGGCAACGATGTAGGCCACGGGGACTTCGCCTTTCAACCGGTCCGGCTGGGCGGCCACCGCCACCTCGCCAACGCCCGGCTGCTCCAGTAGGAGTTCTTCAATTTCGCGCGGATAGATATTGAATCCGCCGGAGATGATCAGGTCGCTGCGGCGTCCCTGCAGGGTGAAGTAGCCATCGGGGGAGCACGTGGCGATGTCTCCCGTTTTGAACCAACCGTCGCTGAAGGCCGCTTCGGTCGCGGCAGGGTTGCGCCAGTAGCCGGGGAATACGTTGGGGCCCTTCAGATACACCTCGCCGGCTTCAATGCGCGCGGAGACGCCGGGGAGAGGGAGGCCGACGGTGCCGGCGCGCCGCTCCCCCGCGTAAGGGTTGCTCATATTCATCAGCGTCTCGGTCATGCCGTAGCGTTCCAGGATGACATGACCATAGAGTGAGCGAAACTCCTCCAGCACGTGAGCCGGCAACGGGGCCGAGCCTGAAACGAACAGGCGCATCTTTTCCCCCATCTGTTTTGCGGTCTCCTGTGCGATGTCCAGGAGGCGCACGTAGATGGTGGGCACGCCGAAGAAAAGGGTGGGCTGGAAGTCGAGAAATTCCGCCGCCGCCCTCTGATGCTCAAACCTTTCCAGCAGCCGCATGCGGCAGCCCGCGGTGAGCCAGCAGTGTAGCCCGTTGCCGAGGGCGTGCACATGGAAGAGAGGTAGCGGCAGGAGAAAGCGGTCTGCGCTTGTGATCTGCCAGCACGTGACGATGTTGATGGCATTAGCGGCGAAGTTGTTGTGGGTAAGTATGGCGCCCTTGGAAACGCCAGTGGTGCCGGAGGTGTAGACGATGGCGGCGGGGGAGTCTCCGTCGAGCGTGCAATGGGGGCGGGAGGCATCGAGACCCTCGGATTCTCTGGTGAGATCTTCCGGATCCCACGCACCTCCGGTTGCTACCAGTGCCTTCGGTTCGGCGTCCGCGATGATGTGGGTAATCTCGCGCTCGCGATAGAGAATGTTGATGGGGACGAAAATGACGCCGGTCTTGATGCAAGCCAGGTAGAGGTCAATCATCTCGATACGGTTGGCAAGGTAGACGCAGAGACGATCGCCGCTGGTGAGGCCGCGCTGGAGCAGAAGACGGGCCAAGCGGTTGGACCGGGTGTCGATCTCGCCGAAAGTGTATTCGCGACCGAGCCATTCCAGCCCAACCTCGTCTTTGCGCAGGAGCAGGGAGAGATCGAAATGATCGGAGAGTGCCATGTAGATATAGAATAAAGGTTCCTTATGCAATGGCGTTTTGTCTGCCTCATGGGTCTCTGTCTGAGCGTGTTCGGCCAGACCCCCAGTTTTTTGCGCGACGTGTATCCGTCCCTGAAGAAGGCGGACTGCCGCGGCTGCCACAATGCCGACGGCGTCTCCTCCACCACGCGCCTGTTGTTTCCCGAAGAGAGCGCGAGCGAGGCGGAATGGGAAGCCTTTGGCGACTCTCTGCGCGCGCTGGTGGACCGGGAGCATCCCGAGCAATCCCTGCTGCTGAGCAAGCCGGCCAATCGGGTAAAGCACGCCGGCGGGCTGCGTCTGCACCCGGGCAGCGCGGAAGAGGCCAAGCTCAAGCAATGGGTGCAGCATCTGGCCACGACAACCGCTACCAAGCGGGCCAAAGTGACTGTTGCTCCCGGCGAAAAGACAGCGCTGCGCCGGATGACTCACGCCCAATACGACAACACGGTGCGTGATCTGCTGGGTGATAACACTGGACCTTCGCGGCAGTTTCCTCCGGAAGATTTTATTGACGGGTTCAAGAATCAGTACACGGCGCAGGGAATCTCGCCGTTGCTCGCCGAAGCATATGGGGCCGCGGCGGAGAAATTGGCCGCCGCAGCCACCTTGAAGGATACCGGTCCCGGGTTTGTGGACGAGTTCGGCCGGATAGCTTTTCATCGTCCGCTCACTCCGGATGAGCGAACGCGTTATTTGGTGCTGCACAAGAAAGGCGGCGCGCGCCTGGTGCTGGAGGCGATGCTGCAATCACCGGCGTTTCTATACCGGGAAAGTTGCGCCAACCCGAAGTGCCGGCATCCACCATGGTGGTGACGCCGGAGCGGAAAGAAAAGCTATCGGGAGCGACGCTGCTGTCGCCAGTGAGGCCCCGCCGGCCGGTCCCGGTGTAGACATGGACGTGTATGTCGATGAGGCCCGGGGTGACGTAGAGGCCGGTGGCGTTGGCGATACGCTTGGCCTGCGCCGCCGGAACGTTCGGTGCCACAGCCGCGATGCGGCCTGCGGTAATAGCTACATCCATGACTTTGCTGATGCCGTTTTTCGGGTCAATGACATGACCGCCTTGGATGAGGAGATCAAATTGTGGTTGCTGCGCCAGAGCGGCGGCAGCCATCAGGAGAATAGAGAGTGGTCGCATAGATTTACCTCACGTTGGATGCAAGAGCCTGGTCCAGATCGGCAATCAGATCGCCGGGGTTTTCCAGGCCAATGGACATACGCAGCAGATTCTGCGGTATTCGGGATTGGAGTCCCTCAATCGAGGCACGGTGCTCGATAAAGCTGTGGGGACCGCCGAGACTGGTGGCGCGGGTGAACACGCGCGTAGCGGCGGCCACAGCCATGGTGGTGTTGCGGCATGCACGAACCTGCGCCGAGAGCATGCCGCCAAATCCGGACATCTGCCGAGCGGCGACGGTGTGACCCGAGTGGCTGGGCAAGCCCGGATAGTGAACGGCTTCGATGGCGCGATGTGCGGCGAGAAACGCGGCCACTTGAGCGGCGTTGTCGGAATGAGCGCGCATGCGGAGCGGAAGAGTAGAGATGCCGCGCAAGGTGAGCCAGCAATCGAAAGGGGAAGGAACGGCGCCGCCGTGACGCTGCGAGGAGCGGCAACGCTCGAAGAGATAATTATCAAATCCCGTGATGAGAGCGCCCCCCACGACATCGCTGTGGCCTCCGATGTACTTGGTGGTGGAGTGCATCACCATGTCGATACCGAGTTCGAGCGGGCGCTGCAGCATCATAGTAGCGAAAGTAGAGTCGCAGACGGTGATGACGTTTGCCTTTCGCGCAATAGCAGACACTGCGGCCAGGTCTGTGATCCTCATCAATGGATTGGAGGGCGTCTCCAGGATGAGGAGCCTGGTGGCAGGGCGCATGGCGGCTCCGAGCGCTTCCAGATCGGTGAGGTCGACGTAAGAAATGTCGAGTTTCCATTTGCCGAAGACCTGACCAACTACCTGGCGCAGGCCGTAATAGACATCTTCGGGAGCAATGATGTGGTCGCCCGGCTCCAGTCCCTGAATCAGAGCCGTCACCACTGCCAGGCCGGAGGAAAAAGCGAGGGCTTCCTTGCCGCCTTCGAGTGAGGTGAGACATTGCTCGAGCATGGCGCGGTTAGGATTTTCCTCGCGAGAGTAGCCGAAGCCGCGGGAATACTTGCCGTCCGCGTCGCGCTCAAAAGTGGAGGAGAGCACGATGGGGGGAGTGACAGCGCCCGTGGACGGATCGACTTTTCGGCCGGCATGGACAGCTCTGGTTTCGATCTTCATTTGGAAGGAGGCTGAGGCTCGGCTGGTTTGCCGAGAGCGGTGAGATTTGGTTTGGAAGATCGGAGGCTGCTTAACCCTTGAGCGGTGATGGCGGTATCGGCCAAGTCTACCCACCGCAGAGCAGGCATGGCGGCAAGCCGCGGCACGGCGTCATCGCCCACACGTTTGGCGGCGTACAAATTCAGCTTTTCGAGTTTGGTGAGCTGCGTCAACTTTTCCAGCCCTTTAGCGGTGACCTGCGTGCCGGAAAGATTGAGCTCGCGCAGGTGGGACAGAGTGGCGACAGGATCGAGGGAGAAGTCGGTCACGGCGACAAACCAGAGTCCGGAATCGGTCCGCTGTTTCCCGGCGATGTCCAGATGGGTGAGCGCGGGCAGGGAGCGCAGAACCTGCAGGCCGACATCGGTCATCTTGTTGCCTCCGAAGGCGAGCTCGCGCAATCCCTTGAGGCGCGGCAAATACTGCAAACCGCTGTCGGTCACCTCCGCGAATCCGACATCGAGCGCGGTGATGGAATCCTTGCCTGCAAGCAGGGCCAGCGTGTTGTCGGTGACCTTGGTGCCCCGCAGATTGACGCGCTGTATGCGCGGCCAGTCCTTTAGAACGGCGAGGCCCTCGTCGGTGATGAGTTCGGCATAGAACAGGTTCAGTTCGCGAACGTTGCGGAGCGGTCTGAGGCGGAGCAGGCCGAGGTCGGTGATGCGGGTTTCGGACAGGTCTAGCTTTTCAAGCTGGCCCATCGCGGCCACCTCATCCAGGTCCGCATCGGAGACAAAGGCTCCGCGGAACGAGAGTCCAATAATTTGCCCAGCTGCGTTCTTCTCCGTGAGAGCGTCGAAACCGGCTCCCTGGGCAAGCGCGGTGCATATGCAGAGGAACAAAACCGTTCTCATATTCAACTGCCTCTCCTTGTGGGAAGAGCGGATTCGCGATCCCAAATAATGCGGCATTCCGGGAGCGCCTGTTGCAGCGTTTTCTGCCCCTGCTCGCCGACAAGGGTGTGGTAGAGGTTGAGGTGACGGAGAGTCTTCATGCCAGCCAGACGGGCCACGCTGTCGTCGGTGATCTTGCCGGTGTCGAGCAGGAGATGTGTCAAAGCGGGCAGGTTCTGAAGCGCGGCAAGGCCGGCGTCGGTGATGCCGGTGTAGTTCAGATTCAGGTAATGAAGGTTGACAAGCGGGGCCAGGGATTCGATGCCCTGGTCATCGATCTTTGTCCGGGCCAGTTCGAGATGCTCAAGCGCGGTGAGAGCACTGAGATGCGCGAGCCCCTTGCCGCTGAAGCGGCCATAGTTGAGCGACAATTCCTTCAGGCTGCGCAACGCGGCCAGGTGCGGCATGCCGCTGTCGTCGATATCGTTGCTCGATGCATCGAGCGCGGACAGGGCGGTGAGGGTCTTGAGGTGCGCCAGACCGGCGCTGGTGAGATCTGTGTGACTGATGGTGAGATCTTCCAGCGTGAGAATCGATCCGATCGTTTCCAGACCGGCGTCGCCCAGCCGGGAGCCGGAAAGTTCAAGCCGCCGGAGAGCGGGAAAAGCGGCGAGGCTGGTTCCGCGAATGCCCGTGTTGTTGAGCGCCAGATGGCGTAAAAGTTTGCACGGCGCTAGCACCGCGAGCCCCGCGTCAGAGACAGTGGTGTTGCTCAGGTTCAGCTCTTCCAGCGCCGTCAGAGTGGCAAGAGCGCGAAGTCCCACATCCCCGACTTCGGTTGCCGACAGATTCAGTTTCCGGATTGAAGAGAGAGCGCCGACCGGCCTCAACTGCGAGTCGGTGACGGCAGTGGCGGCAAGGTTCAGTTCGACAATCTTGCCACTGGCGCTCAGCGACGCCTTGCCGCCAATGGCGGCTGCCCACTTGGCGATGGCCGCATCGGTGTCTCCTTCCAGCTTCGCGGCGGCCGTGGCACGGGCTGGCGCGGCATCGAGAAACATCACTTTGACACCGGGCACGGCGGCGCGCAGGGCGTCGACGCCGCTCCGTGTAGCACGAGAATAGCGCAGGTCCAGCGCCGCCAGTTTCTTCATCCGGTGCAGCTTCTCCAGCCCCGCGTTGGTGATCTGGCTGCGGTACAGGTTCAACTCTTCGATGTCGCGCATGTCCGCGAGTGCGTCCAGGCCGGCGTCGGTCACCTGTGAGCCGAGCAGATTGAGCTGGCGCAGACGAGTAAGATTCTTGAGCGAGGCCATTCCGGCATCGGTGATGCGGCAGCCATAGAGATTCAGGTGCGTGAGAGCGGTAAGTTGTTCCAGGTGGAGCAGACCGCGATCGGTGACCAGCGTATCCTTGACCACAAGCCGCTCCAGATGCTTCATCCCGGCCAGCGCCTGCATGCCCTCATCGTCGAAGGGAGTGTAGCTGAGATCGAGGGCGCGCATGTTGACAAAGGGCGCCAGCGATTTCCCCTTGATGCGCGTCTGCGCCATGCGGAGTTCCTGCAACCCGGAAAGGGGAGAGAGAAGCGTGATGCCCTTATCCTGCACGCTGATGTTGGTGAGAAAGTGTACGCTGAGGTGCAGCTTGGCAAGCGTCTTGAGACCGGCCAGGTATTCGAATGCTTCGTTGGAATCGCGTTTGCTGCCGGCACCTTCGTTCCACATGGGGGCAGGCAGAAAGAGCTCGCGGATGGAATCGAGATGGCGGATGCGCTTGAGGTCATCCGGTGTGATCAGGGTGCCGGTGAAGTCCGCCACCTCAATGCGGAGATCACCGGACGGCAGCCGCTCGAGATCGCGGATTTGGATGGTGGATCCAGCAACAATCACGCCGCCACCCTGCCGAAGAATCCACTCGGCGATGTCACGCTGGGGTTCTTGTGCGAGCAGGGAGAAAGAAAGCGGGAATAGTATGAAGTAGCGCATCAATGGTCCGCGACGCCTCCATCGGAAAAGACGTATTTCGGGCGGGTCACCGGCTTGTAGGGATGGGCGGCGGCCACCTTTTCGTCCAGATCCACACCGAGTCCGGCGCGGTCAGGCAATTCCGCAAAACCATTATTCACGCGCACTGCGCCGCCCTGGAAAAGGTCGGTCACCCATGGTTGCGTGTTGGGATTGTACTCCTGTATGGTACAGGCCGGCGTGGTGGCGTCGACATGGAGCGAGGCGAGCGTGCTGACCTCGCTTTGCGGATTGTGCGGCGCCATCTCGATGCGGTAGGTTTCGGCAATTACCCCGATCTTCTTCATTTCGAGAATGCCGCCGGCGTGGCAGACATCGGGCTGCACGTAATTGACCAGATGGCGTGAGCAGAAGTCGGCAAATCCGTATTTAGTGAAGGAGCGCTCACCGGTGGCCAGCGGAACTTTCGTTTTCTGGCGGAGCAATTCCAGCTCACCCAGATCTTCCAATTGCGTGGGCTCCTCTACGAACATGGGACGCAGCTCCTCGATGCGGGTGCAGAAGTCTATGGCCATGGCCGTGGTCAGTTTGCCATGCGCATCGATGCAAATGTCGAAATCTTCGCCGACCGCCTTGCGCACCTCGGCCAGGCGAAGCGCTCCTTCGCGGACGGCGAAGTTGGGTAAGACCAGATCATTGTCGACGCGAATGAAGCCGGACTTGGCGGCGGTGTAGCCCTCCTGTTTCGCCTTGAGGAAGGCGTCGACAGTGGACCCGACGTCCTTGTAAAGCCGGATGCGCTGGCGTGCCGCGCCGCCCATGAGTTTGTAGATGGGCATTCCGAGCGCCTTGCCCAGGATGTCCCATAACGCGATTTCGACGGCGGAGATGGCGCTATTGAGAATGGGGCCGCCGCGCCAGCGCGGGTAACGGAACATGGCCTGCCAGTGGAGTTCGATATCGGTTGGGTCCTTGCCCACAAGGTACCGGTGATGCTCCAGGATGGCCTGTGCGAGCGTGGCTTCCTTGCTGGTGATCGAGCCTTCGCCGAGCCCGGTGAGTCCCTGGTTGGTGTAGACCTTGCAAAAAACCCAATTGACACTGCCGACGTTCACGGTAAACGTCTTCAGATCAGTGATCTTGAGATTGAGCGCGCGGGCTTTTTCCGAGGCGCCGTGCAGGTGCGCCAGCCATGGCGCGGCAAATGGACCTGCCGCGGTGTAGAGAAACTGTCGCCTGTTCATAGGGGTCATTCATGAGCATATCTCACTCTGGGTGATACGATAACGTGAATGCGACTTGGCGCGGCAATCCTATTCTGTGTCGGGCCGGCACTGCTCGCGCAGGCGCCCGAACCCAGATATCAGCGCCCCGCCCCGGAGCAGCCGCTGCCGTACAGCCATTTGAAACACGCCGGAGAATTGAAGATCGCCTGCGCGGAGTGCCATCCGATTCCCGGCAATGGAGACTTTGCCACGCTGCCCGCAACAGCAAAGTGCATGACCTGCCACGTTGCCGTAAAAGAGGATAGTCCACACATACAGAAACTTGCCGGCTGGCACGCGAAGGGCGTCAATCCCCGCTGGGCGCCGGTCTACCGCATTCCCAACTACGTCTCTTTCAATCACCGCAAGCACGTGAGTGTGGAGGGTGTAAACTGTGGGACCTGCCATGGCCCGGTGGCCGAGCGTGAAGTTATGCGCCGGGAGAAGGACATTTCGATGGCGGCCTGCATGGACTGCCATCGCACCAAGGGCGCATCCAACGATTGCCTGTTGTGCCATGACCAGCGCTAGCTTTTAGAGGAGAAAATATGAATCGCAGAGAAGCGTTACAGGGATTTTTGGGATTCTTGGCGGGCTCACCGCTCCTGCGGGGCCAGCGGGATTTGCCCTATAGCGATCATCTGGTTCCGGGGCTGGAAGAGCTAGTGAACGTGTTCGAGTTTGAACCGATCTGCAAGATGCGCCTGCCCCGGCAGAACTACGATTTTATCGCCGGCGGCGTGGATAACGAGTGGTCGCTCCGGCACAACCGCGATGCATTCGACAAGATCATGTTCCGCCCCCGGATGCTGGTGAACGCAAGTAACCTGGACCTCTCACTCACTTTGTTTGGGGATAAGGTGAGTTGTCCTATCCTGGTGGCGCCCACCGCCGGGCACGGCTTGGCCACGCCGGAAGGTGAACTCGCCACGGCGAGAGCGGCCGCCTCTGTCGAGACCATACAGATCCTCAGCACCAACTCCAGCCAGCCGTTGGAGAAGGTGGCAGCCGCCACAAGTTTTCCGAAGTGGTTCCAGCTTTACCCGGGTCCCGATCTGGAAGGTACGTGGGAAAGAGTGCAGCGTGCCAAGGATTCGGGATTCAAGACCATCGTTCTGACCGTGGATGCCGGCTATAGCTCGCACAGGGAGCGGCTGCTGCGCAATCGCGTTCGGGCGCAGGTGCCGTCGGGAACCAGCACAACCCCACAAGCGCGCCGCCGCCGGGATGAATCGGAGCCGCCCTCCAGGCCGTCGGTCTACGGGTTGGGCACAACCTTGGTGCACCGGTTGGATTGGAGCTTTTTTGATGATTTGAAGAAGCGCGCCGGGCTGCCGGTGTTGATCAAGGGGATTCTCACCGCGGAGGATGCGGAACTGGCCGTGAAGCACGGGGCCGATGGCATTGTCGTCTCCAACCATGGCGCGCGCTATCTCGAGTATGCTCCGGCAACCATAGAGGTGCTGCCGGAGATCGTCGCGGTGGTCAATAGGAAGATGCCGGTGCTGATCGATAGCGGATTCCGGCGCGGAACCGACGTGCTGAAGGCGTTGGCGCTGGGCGCGACGGCGGTATGCGTGGGCCGGCCGCCGCTATGGGGATTGGGCGCTTTTGGCGAGGCGGGGGCCAAGCGTGTGCTCGAGTTGCTACGGACGGAACTCGCGTTAGCGATGGGGTTGTGCGGCAAAGCCAATCTCGCCCAGATTGATCGCACCTTGTTGCGGATGATGTGATGCGTAATTGGATCTTGGCCGCCCTGATCGCGACGGGAAACCTCACCGCGCAAACTCCCACCATGGCTGTGACGCCGGATCCGATCGTCGAATGCAACGAAGCGGGGCTGGGGCGGGCCAGAATCCTGTGGGATGCGCCGGACGCCGCATCGACACTGATTCGCGTGGGCGCTTCCGATGGAACACCGATGAATTCCGCAACCAGCCCGACCGGCGCCGCCAGCACGGGCGATTGGGTAACTGACGGAATGCTGTTTTTCCTTATTGATGCCTCAGGCAAAGTGCTGGCCCAAGCAAGAGCCAATGTGACGTGTGGAGACTCATCCAGGAGCATGCTTCCCTTGGCCGTGGGAAACCAATGGGTGTATCAATATTCAAGCCGCCAGATCACTTCGGACTATCAGACATGGACGGTGACTCGATCGCAAGAAGTGGATGGAAAGGTCTACTATGTGTTGGCGATCGACGGGCGGGAGAACACGGCTTATCGAACCGCGGCGTCCGGGAAAATATTCGTGAAGGGTCCCGCGGACCCGGCATCGAGCGAGCGGCTATGGCTTGATCCCGGCATTCCGCAGGACCAGTCAGGGATTCTCCAAATCACCGGCGCTGAACCTGAGGCAACCGTGCCGGCAGGCGCCTTCCACAATGGGAACAGGTTCCGGACCGGTGGCGGGTTGGAAATCTCAATGGGCGTGATTGTAGCCGGCGTGGGTATTGTGAGCCGGCAGACAGGCTTGCTGGCCGGTTCCTCGGGCGGGTTTCTCAACGGGATCGAATTGGTCTATGCAAGACTTGGCGATCGCACCGTATACTCCGCGCCGGAATTGTCCTTCAGCCTATCCACCGACTCCCACGTATTGACGCTGCAGCCGGGGAAAGTAACCAACTGCGCGGTTCCCTGTTATTTTGTGGCGTGCGGACTGGGGCCAGGCGCCGATCCGCCCAACACATTCAAGCCCTGCCTGCGGGCGCGGCTGACCCTGCGCAACACGAGCGCTGTGCCGCTTGAGCTCATGTTTCCCGACAGCCGGATCTTCGAAGTGGAACTGTTGCGTGAAAATGGACAGGCGGTCTACCGCCGGTCCAGCGGCGCCTTTCCGCCGGAACAGCCCAAAGTGATCTACCAACAAGGCGAGACGCACTACTTGCAGCAGGTTCCGCTCTACAGCGTGCCCAACCAGCCGATCGCGCCGGGCCGGTACACGTTGTCGGCGAGTATCGAGTCGATGGACGGGCACAAGTTTACGGCTACCGTGCCGGTGTTGATACTTGAGTAACGGGAACTGCCGGGTCTATGATCGTTCAGGGCCGCTGGGCCGCGAAAAGCCCTCCGCGCGGAAGTGATTGCCGCGCCGCCTCCACCGCGAGCGCGGTACAACTGGATGGCCAACGATGGAACATCCAGTAATCGTGATCGATCCGGATGTAATGAATGGAACGCCATGTTTTCGTGGCACGCGTGTTCCGTTCAAGAACCGGATCGACTACCTCGAGGGTGGGTATTCGCTCGGTGAGTTCCTGCGGCAGTTTCCCACTGTCACGCGCGAGATGGCGATCCAGGCGCTCGAAGGAAGCGAAGGACTCATTGCTGGCCAGAATCGCATGAGGATTTTGCTGGATGAGTGCCTGCCACTCGATTTCCGGCACAGTTTCTCCAGCCACGAGGCCCATACCGTTCAATGGGCAGGCTTCAAGGGCAAAAAGAACGGTGAACTGCTGCTGGCTGCCGAGATTGCAGGCTACAATGTTCTGTTGACGGTTGACCAGGGAATGCCTCATCAGCATCCAGTCGGCCGGTAGCTCTCCGTCATCCTGGTCCGCTCCCGAACCAATCAGATCGAAGACCTGTCGCCACTGGTGGACGCGATTCTAGCGGCGCTCGAAACGATCCAGCCGGGCAACACAATTACGATTCCCGGCTCTGATTGATCCGAAGCGCTCACCTCGTCTAACCGCGCGCCCACGCGTAGTGGGGGGCTTCTATGCCAACCGAGAGCCGCACCAGGTTGCCTGGCGGTGCTGATATGCTGCCGTCATGATGCCCCAGGTGCTCTTCAAATCCTGCATCTACACGGATCGCTCATAGAGATAAACTCAAGCGAGCCAAGACGGCGAGGAGCGATAAAGATAGGACTATTGAGGAGGCGAGGGCTTGGAAGACTGGCCGCCGTCTGTGGGAGGAGGCCAAGGCCGCAGGCGAGGTAATACCTATAGTGTTTGCTGACGCGACGGACTGCATTCGCCTGCTTTATTGGGGCATACTCGACAAAATCGTAATCAAAGGTAAGATTACGGAGTATAACGTCAAACAGATGCGAGAGTTCAATGATTCGCATTCTCCGCAGGACCTGTTCCTGGAAAACACTGGCAAGCGTATCGCGCCGAATTTCATCCGCCCTTACGCCATTTGTAAGAAACCGTCTTTTCTCGCCTAAGCTCCCATCTGACCAGCCGTTGCATGCGACTGCCAGGAGCGTGGGCCGCACCGCAACAGTGATTCGTAAGACCACCTCGGATAGATTCCCAAGCTGATCCACTACTCACTAGCCGAGGGCCTGTTCCAGATCGGCCAGGATATCCTCGGGACCCTCAATGCCAACCGAGAGGCGGACAAGATTGTCACCGATGCCCAGGCGCTGGCGGTGTTTGGGCGCAAGGTCGCGATGGGAACTCATGGCCGGATAGCTCATGAGTGAGTGTACGTCGCCGAGCGAGGTGCCACGCACTACCAGCTTCAGGCGGTCCATGAAGGCGAACACCTGCTCACGCGCGGCGTCCTTCAATTCAAAACTGATCATCGCGCCGTACAGGCCGGCGGGAAAGATCCGCTGAATAGTAGTTGCGTCCGGATGGTTCGGGTCCGCCGGAAAGTAGACTTTTGCGATGCCCGGGTGCGAGGCAAGCGAAGTGGCAATGCGGCAGGCGTTGGCGCACTGGCGCTCCATTCGCAGCGGAAAGGTCTTGATGCCGCGCATGGCCAGATAGCTTTCAAACGGGCCGAGGTTCGGGCCGCAGATCCTGGCAAGCGCGCGGATTGTTGCAAAGTGAGGCTCGTCGGAGACAATGACGCCGCCGAGCACGTCGCCGTGTCCTGCCAGGTATTTTGTAAGGCTATGGACCACGAGGTTGGCGCCTAACTCAAGGGGGCGTACCAGGAGCGGCGTGGCAAAGGTACTGTCGACCACGGTGGCGGCGCCGGCCTCGCGCGCCATCTGCGCGATGCGGTCGATCTGCCCCACGCGGAGCAATGGATTCGAGATGGTCTCCAGAAGAACGCAGCCGGGCCTGGCATCGGTGATGGCGGCCTGCACGGCTTCGAGATCACAGATGTCGACGAAGCGGACATCGACGCCGGCGGGTTCAAATACGCTCATCAGCATGCGTGTGGAAGCGCCGTACAGGGCTCCGGCGGCCACGATGGAGCGGCGGCGGTCGGTGAGCGCGGCCTGGAGAGCGACTTGGAGAGCGCTCATCCCCGAAGAAGTGGTGAGCGAGCCGAAGCCGCCTTCCATGCAAGTGATGACCTCTTCCAGGGCGTGCGAGGTCGGATTATCGTAGCGCGCGTAACAGTAGCCTTCATCCTCTTCTGAAAACACGCGGTCGAGCTGCTCCATGCTCTCGTAGAGGTAACTGGAGGCGGTGACAATGGGTGTGGTGACGGGAATGGCCTGGGACGCCTTTTTCCTGTCTCCGGCGTGTACGGCTTTGGTATGCAGGTTCATTTTCGTTTCCAACGGACACCGTCTTTGGTGTCTTCCAGAATGACGCCCTTTTCCGCAAGCAAGTTGCGAATTTCATCGGAGCGTTGAAAGTTGCGGGACTGCTTGGCTTGCGTGCGTTCCAGGATCAGGGCATCCACTTCCTGGTCGGAAAGGCCGCCTTCCTGCAGGCTCGGGCGCAGCACATCAAAGATGGAATCGAAGTGCGCCAGTAGAGCGGCGGCGGTCTGCACGTTGCCGGAACGGAATTGGCCGGCATCCATACCGGTGTTGGTATCGCGGACAAATTCGAAGATGGCGCCCAGCGCTTCGGCTGTGTTCAGGTCGTCATCGAGCGCGCCGTCAAAGGCTTCTCTCGCCTTCTGCGTGGCGGACAAAACACCGTCATCCGTACCGTCGGTAAATCGCGACGTTTCCAGGCGCAGTTTGTAGTTACGGAGCCGTTCGAGCGCAGTGGCCGCGGCGCGGAGGCCATCAAAGGTGAAGTTGAGCTTCTTTCGATAGGGGACCGATGCAAGCAGATAGCGGATCACCTCCGGGGCGTAGCCCTGATCGAGCAGATCGCGCAATGTATAAAAATTGCCCAGCGACTTGGCCATCTTCTGCGACTCGACCATGAGGTGTTCGGCGTGGAGCCAGAAGCGCGCGAATGGTTTGCCGGTGACCGCCTCGGCCTGCGCGATCTCATTTTCGTGGTGCGGGAAGGTAAGGTCGATGCCGCCGGTATGTATGTCGAGCGTCTCGCCCAGGTACTTCATGGCCATGGCCGAGCACTCGATGTGCCAGCCTGGGCGGCCCGGGCCGAGTGAGGATTCCCAGCTCGGCTCGCCGTCCTTGGGCCCTTTCCATAGGACGAAGTCGCGGGCGTCGTCCTTGTCGTACTCGTCCACGTCCACGCGCGCGCCGGCGCGCTGGCCGGAGAAATCTATGTGCGACAGTTTGCCGTAATTGGGGAACTTCGCAATGCGAAAATAAACGGAATCTTCGCTGCGGTAGGTATAGCCGCCCGCAGTCAGCTTTTCGATGGAGTCCACCATTTCCGGAATGTGCTCGGTGGCGCGGACCAGTTTTTCAGGGCGCTGCAGGCGCAATCGGTCTATATCCTCGAGAAAAGCCTTTTCGTAAACGGCAGTGTACTCGCCAATGGACTTGCCCTGCTGCATGGCACTGCGGATGATCTTGTCCTCGACGTCGGTGATGTTCATGACGTGCTGCAGGGCGTAGCCGCGGTAGATCAGCCAGCGTCGCAACAGATCCTGAAAAGTGAACGTGCGAAGATTGCCGATGTGAACGTGGTTGTAGACGGTGGGACCGCACGTGTACATGCGGACCGTATGTCCGTCCTGTGGGGTAAATACCTCCACTTGCTGAGTCAACGTGTTATAGAAACGCAATGCCATGATGGTTTGAAACGTTGGGCGAGGCCCGGGAGCGTATCTTCTTATGCTAGCAGGAGCCTATGGCGCCGCGTGAAGAATCGAATCCGCCACCTGCACCACCGGGAGCATCTCGAGCACATCATGCACTCTAACGATGTGCGCCCCGTGGAGCACGCAGGCGGTAACCGCCGCGGCTGTTCCCATAAGCGTGGCTTGCGGAGAGGTTTGCGCGAGAAACGATTTGCGCGAAGGCCCAATATGGATGGGCAGGTTGAGCATCTCAAGCTGCCGCAGGTCCGCGATCAGGCGCGCCGACTCATCCTTGCGCTTTCCGAACCCCAAGCCTGGATCAATGACAATGCGCAACAGATCCATGCCGGCGCGGCGGGCCCGGTGCACGCAGGCATCCAGTTCCCGGCGCACGGTGCCGGAAGCGTCGGGCAACGGACCCAGGCGCGCCCAGGAATCGGGCGTGCCGCGCATATGGTTGATGATGAGGCCGGCGTTGTGCTGGGACACCACCTTGGCCAGGCTGGGGTCCAACGTGAGCCCGGAGGGATCGTTGATAATCTCTGCGCCCAGCTCGATGGCGCGTGCGGCGACATTGGACTTGTAGGTGTCCACTGAGATGGGAATGGCCAGCTTGCCCCGGAGGCGCTTGAGCACCGGGATGAGGCGCCGGATCTCTTCCTCTTCGTCGATCAGCTTCGCGCCGGGGCGCGTGGATTCAGCGCCGATGTCGATGATGTCGGCGCCCTGCTCTTCCATTTGAAGAGCGCGCGCGTAGGCGAGGTCCGGATCAAAAAACTGGCCGCCGTCGGAGAAGGAGTCCGGTGTCACGTTCAACACGCCCGCCAGCAGCGTGTTGTCACCGAGTTGGATCTCGCGGTCATGCAGTTTCCAGATAGATCTTTTTCTAGGCATTCGGTGACAACTTTTCAGCCGAGCTCAAAGCCGGCGATGGCATAGACGGCGGATTCATTGGCGCTGAATAGGGGACCGCCGCCGGATTGAAGGGCCATCCGCGTGAGTGTGCGCACCGGTTCAAAGCCGTAGCGGCGGGCCAGTTCCGCGGCTGGTTTATTGTTGGGAAACAGATCCCAGTAGATTTCTTCCGCGCCATGGCGGGAAAGGAACCATTCCAGCAATACGCGGGCGGTATCATAGCTGCGCGCGATGCAGGGTCCGAAATAGGCAGCCTGCGCGCCCGGCCGTCCCATGGCGTAAGAACTGGTGGGCAGGCAGGCCGATTCGACCGCGGCCAGTTCACGCAGCAGCCGATGACGGTTGGCGCCAAAGCCACGCCGGTCCAGCACCGGATCATGGATGTAAGGGAAGACGCCCTCGGCCGGCGGCTCCTCGAAAACGGCCGGAGCGCGCCGCCAGCGCTCGATCGCGCGTTCCTCGGCGAAACCGAGTGCCGAGTAGATGGGTTTGCCCTCATCGGTCGCATCCAGCTTGATGCAACCGGTGCCGCGGTGCCGCAGCAGATCCCGCGAATGGGCCAGCAGGCTGCGGGCAAAGCCGCGCCCGCGGAAGTCCGTATGGGTGAGGACCATCCCGATCCAGGCCAGCTCTTTTCCGTAGCGAATGGCAGTGGTGGAGGAGATAATCCGGCCCTCCTCTTCGACCCCGATGCACCCTTCCGGCGCCAGGGAGAGCAGGCGCATCCAGTCCTCACGCGTCTGGTTCCAACCAGCTTGCGCGCTGAGCGTCAGGAGATCCTCGAGGTCCACGGGCTGTAAAAGTCGGAGTTCACTCATAGCGAAGGCAGACGACCGGGTCAAGCCTGGCGGCGCGGCTGGCGGGATAGTAGCCGAAGAACAGCCCGACACCGACCGAGATCAAGACCCCGGCAGAAGCCCAGAAGTATGACAGTGTAGCAGGAACGTTGGGCACAAGGGCGCGCACCAGCAGCGAGACCACCCCGCCACCGAGAATTCCGAGCAGCCCGCCCGTGACGCTGAGGACCATCGCCTCCACCAGGAACTGCATGCGAATATCGGACTTTCGCGCGCCAACGGCCTTGCGAAGTCCGATTTCAGCGGTCCTTTCCGTGACTGAGATGAGCATGATGTTCATCACCCCGATGCCGCCCACCAGCAGGCCCACCGAGCTGATGGCGGCGGTAAGCAGAACCAGTGCGCCGGTGAGCTGGCCCCACAGCGCACTCAGAAAGTCGGGGGAGAATATTTCAAAATCGTTTTCCTCTTGATGCGGGACGCGGCGGATCCGACGCATGGCCTCGATCACTTCATTTGTGGCGAGGGCCGGGTCGACGTCTTTGCGGGCGATAAAGACAATGAGAAACTCGCGCGTCTCCGGGTAGTGCTTGAGGAATGTGGTGAGCGGCATGGCGGCGATCTGATCGACGCCAGGAGTCCCAAACAGGCCGGGGTCCTGCTCGAAAACGCCAACCACCTCCATCAGTTTGCCGTTCAGGCGCACCATCTTTCCGAGCGGATCCACGGCCGGAAACAGCGAGTTGGCGATGGCGTCTCCCAGCAGGACCACTTCGCGGGCATGGTCAAGATCAAAACGCGTGATGGGACGGCCGTGCGCGATGGCAAACAGTGGAATGGACTTGGCGATATCCGGTTCCACGCCGCGCAGAATGATGCGTTCCACACGTTCCGAGCCGTACCGTATTTCGTTGGCCTGATCAGCGCCAAATGAGCCAGGCGTGAGGGGGCGGCCGGTGAAAGTGCCGACGCTCTCCACAGACGGGCAGACCTGCTGGAGAAATGCCGCGTAGTCCGGGCTGAAGTATTTGCGCTTGCGAATCTTTTCAGGCACCCGTCCAAATCCGGAACTCATGGAGAAGCGGGAAACGAAATAGGTGCGCGAGCCCATCTTTTCCACCCGCGCCGCGACGTAACCGTTGAGACCCTGGATGATGGAAGCCACCGAGATCACCGAGGTGACGCCGATGACGATGCCGAGCACCGTGAGGGCGGAGCGAACCTTGTGTGTCCGCAGTGTGTCGAACGCAACCAGGACATTCTCGTGGATCTCAACGCGTGTCATAGCAGCCTACTCCGCCCTCAGCGCTTCCACCGGGTCGAGTCTGGCGGCGCGCGTGGCCGGATAAATACCGAAGAAAAGCCCGATGCCGGAACTCAGGGCGAATCCGAACAAGGCGACCGCGGTTTGCACGGACGCAGGGAAACTCGTAAACGTGCGCAGCAGGACAGCGGCGGCGAACCCGAAGCCAATGCCCGCGATGCCTCCCAGCAAGCATTGCAGCACGCTTTCCGAAAGGAACTGGCCCAGGATGTCGGACTGTGTAGCGCCGACGGCGCGGCGTATCCCGATCTCTTTGGTGCGTTCGGTGACGCTCACCAGCATCACGTTCATGATGACGATGCCGCCGACGATGGCGGAGATGGCGCTCACCATGATGAAAACGGCGAAAAAGGCGGCGCTGATGCTGTGCCATAGTTCGATATAGCTGGCCGCGGTTCCAATAAAGAAGTCGTCTTCCTGGGTGGGACCAAGTTGGCGCTTGGCGCGCAGAGCCAGCCGGGCCTCATCCTGAGCCTGTTCAAACACCGTGCCGGCCCCCGCGGCCTTGGCCTCGATGACGACGCTGATCCGGGACCCGCGCATTTTCTGGTAGGCTCCCATCGGAATGACAAGGAAGTTGTCCTGATCCTGGCCGAGCACGGAGCCGATTTTCTCGTAGGTTCCGATGACCATGAACTCATGGATGCCTACGCGGACGCTCTTGGCGAGTGGATCGAGGCCGGAGAAGAGATCTTCCGCGATCTTGGCGCCGATGAGGCAGACCTGGCTTGCCCGCTGATTCTCGGTCGGGGTGAAGTAGCGCCCCTGCAGAACCGTGCGCGTATCGATTTCAGCCATCGTGGCTGTTTGGCCGATGATAGTGGTGTCTGTGAGTTCGGTGTCGACATAACGGACGCGCCCGGAGTGGGAGGCGCGGGCGCCCACCATCGCGCAGTGGAGACAATGCTGCTGCACCTCGCGCATGTCTTCTATCGTCAGGTGCTTGTTCTTCAGGGCCTTCAGGATGACGTTGAAATCGGTGGCGGCCAGTGGGATCCGGGAGATCTGAAAGGCATTGGAGCCGAGATTGGCGATCTTTTCCTCCACATAGATATTGGCCCCTTGAATCAAAGTCATCACCGTGATGATAGTGGCAACGCCCATGGTGAGGCCGACGATGGTGAGGATCGAGCGCAAACGGTAGGCGCGCAGGGCGGCCACGGATTGTACGATGTTTTCCTGCAATGAGAGCATCAGAGAATTACTTTGCGCCAAGTCTTGCCGAGCCGGATGATGTATTCTCCCGGCGACCCAAGTTCCACCAATTCGGTCACCTTTTCACCATTCACCTCGACGGCAGAGGCGCGGATCTTGCGTCCGGCCTCGCTTACGGAGGATGCAAGACCGGCTTGTGCGATCACCTTATCGATGCGGCGAACCATGCCGTCGAGCGTGACCACCTGTATGTCGGCCGGGATCTCGCCGCGGCTCACCACGCGCTGCCATTCCGCCGCGGCTCGTTCGGCATCGCTGGCGGAATGAAAATCGGTGACGATCATTTTTCCCAAGTGCAACTTGGCCTCGCGTGGGTGCATGCTCGCGAGCAGTTGCCCGATCTGAGGCAAACTCATGTCGGTGAGGAGCTCAAAGTATCGTGGCATGAGGCTGTCGCTGATGGACATGAGCTTCTTCATCATCTCTTCCGGCGACTCGGTAATGCCGATGTAGTTACCCTTGGACTTGGACATTTTCTCCACACCGTCCAGGCCTTCGAGAATGGGCAGCGTGGCGACGATTTGCGGAGGCAGGCCGTAGTCCCGCATGATCTCGCGGCCCACCAGCAGATTGAACTTCTGGTCCGTACCACCCATTTCCACATCGCAGCGCAGCTCCACGGAATCATAAGCCTGGGCGAGCGGATAAAGGAGCTCGTGCACGGAGATCGGAGTGCCTTCCTTGTAGCGTTTGGAAAAATCGTCGCGCTCCAGCAGCCGCGCCACAGTGTAGCGCGAGCATAAACGGACCAGTTCCTCAAACCGCAACGGCGCCAGCCAGTCGCTGTTGAACCGGATCTCGGTCTTTTGCGGGTCGAGTATTTTGAACACCTGCGTCTTGTAAGTTTCCGCGTTACGCTCCAACTCCTCGCGTGACAAGGGCGGACGAGTGATGTTGCGGCCGCTGGGGTCGCCGATCATGCCGGTCATGCTGCCAATGAGAAAAATCACGTGATGGCCCAGGTCTTGAAAGTGTTTCATCTTGCGAATGACGACGGTGTGGCCGAGATGCAGATCGGGCGCGGTGGGGTCGAAACCAACTTTCACTCGTAACGGACGGTTCTCCTTGGCGGCCCGCAGCAGGCGCTCCTTAAGATCGTCTTCACGAATCAGTTCGGCCAGCCCCTTCTTGAGATAGGTGAGCTGTTGGTCAACGGGAAGCATGGGCACACTATCATTGTACGAACGGGCCGGGAATCTAGGAAAGGGCTCTTGGAAAGGGTTCCGCCGGCCTCGGATGGGTCCTCCCGATTTTCCCCGAACCCTTTCCAGCGAAAGCGTGGCTTGACCAATTGCGGGTTAACACGAAAAAACCCACTGCTTCAACAACATGGGTCTTGGTACAGTTTAGTGAGAGACGAAGTATCAGGCCGCTTTACAAGGGTCCGAAAACCTGTGAACTGAAGTAGAAGGATGCCAGTCAACCTCGACAAACCGCAGAAGTGGAAAGCAGACATCGCCCAATCGGTCGATATGTACAACGAGTGGTTCATGAAGTTCGCACCGCAGGCTTTCCGCACAACTCGCATTCAGACGACCAAGGACGTTGAGGCGGCACTTCACGCGACCGCCAACATCACCGACGTCCAACCGGCCGTAATGCGAAAGCATCCGGAGATCCTCCCGACGCTTCGCATGTCCACTTGTCCACCGTTAGCCGTTGACCGGCTGATCGGTCTTTCTAGGGTGTCAAAGAATCTCGTGAAATCCATGGAGCTAGGGAAGAAGCTACCAGCCCGCATGCCGGTGACCGAGATCGACCTCCAACTCGCAAAGATCGCAGCCATCGTCGAGAAAATGGCTGACCCGGATATTTTTGTCTGGTTAGGCCGGAATGAGCCGCCGTCCGAGACGGAGATTCACAGAGCTGCAACTATCGTGGCCGACCGTCTCTGTGGTGCCGTTGCCAACCCGATCATCCGCAATGCGCAGGAAAAACGACAACTCGCAGCGGTCAAGGCGTGGCTTGAAGCACGCGGTTACAAACAGCTTCCCGCTGGAGAAGGCACTCGCTTTGACGCCATGCCTCCAGGCGCCTTCAGCTTCCGCATGAACGTGCCAGTTAAGCTTGAAGGTGGAGTGCAGAGCGTCAACATCCCGGTTGACGCTGTTATCATGCCAAAGACCTCGACGCTTGGCGAGTTTCCAGTGTTCTTCGAGGCCAAGTCAGCCGGCGACTTTACCAACACGAACAAGCGGCGCAAAGAAGAGGCTGTCAAAATGGCGCAGCTCCGCAGCACCTATGGCAACAAGGTGCAGTTCAATCTCTTCCTCTGCGGTTACTTTGACAGCGGCTACCTTGGCTATGAAGCTGCAGAGGCTATCGATTGGGTTTGGGAGCACCGTATCGACGACCTTGCCTTGTTTGGAATATGACCATGGCCCAGACGACGAATACCATCGAAACTGAACGGGCCGCCCTTCAGTCTGAATTGGACAGCAAGAAGACACAGGCCGAGAGAAACCGACTCGGCCAGTTTGCGACGCCTACCGCCCTCGCGCAGGACATCCTCCGATACGCCCGGACTCTTCTCCCGGAACGAACGAAAGTCCGTTTTCTTGACCCCGCCGTCGGTACTGGTTCTTTCTATTCCGCTTTTCGCTCCGTTTTTCCGTGCGAGCAAATAAGCGAAGCTCTCGGTTTCGAGATTGATCCCCACTATGGAGCGCCCGCGGTGCGATTTTGGAAAGACTCAGACCTGACGATGAAGCTCGCTGATTTCACACTTGAGGAGCCGTCTCCCCGCTTCAATCTGATCATCTGTAACCCCCCCTATGTGCGACATCATCACATGAAGAACGGCGATAAACACCGTCTGCAGCTTCGCACACAGCAAGCGAGTGGTCTGAAGATTAGCGGCCTTGCCGGTCTCTACTGCCATTTCCTCGGCCTCTCCCACGCATGGATGGCTGGCGGCGGCATCGCCGGATGGCTCATTCCGAGCGAATTCATGGACGTTAACTATGGCCGCGCTGTTAAGCGCTATCTGCTCGACCGCGTGACGCTGCTCCACGTCCATCGTTTCGACCCGAATGACGTACAGTTTGCCGACGCTCTCGTATCCTCCGCTGTCGTGTGGTTCCGCAATACGCCTCCACCCGAAGATCACGAGGTGACCTTCACCTTTGGTGGGACACTCTTTGAGCCGAAGCTCTCCCGCAAGGTTTCAGGCCGAGCGCTCTCTCATGAGCCAAAGTGGACACGCTTTCCAGTCTCCGATGTCCGGAGCCATGCGGGCATTCCAACCATTGCCGACTTTTTCAAGATCACGCGCGGACTCGCCACGGGGGACAACAGTTATTTCATCCTCTCCGAAGAAGATATCAAGGCTCGTGGCCTTCCGATGGAGGTCTTCACGCCTGTCCTACCGAGTCCGCGTTATCTCACCGAAGACGAGGTCAAGGCAGACAAGAACGGCGATCCCAAAATGGAGCGCCGCCTCTATCTGCTCGACACGAAGCTGCCGGAAGAAGAAATCAAAGCGCGATTTCCTGCGCTGTACGCCTACCTGGAAGATGGCAAGTCTCGCGGCCTCCACGAGCGGTATTTGTGCGCGCATCGCTCACTGTGGTACGGCCAGGAGAACCGCCCACCTCCACCAATCGTCTGCACCTACCTCGGCCGCGGCGATGCAAAGAGTGGCCGGCCGTTTCGCTTCATCCTCAACAATTCCCGTGCCACTGTGGCGAATGTTTATCTCGCCATGTACCCAAATCCGATCTTGGCATCCGCTATCAAGCGAGACCCCTCTTTGATACGCCGCATCTGGCAAATTCTAAACGAGATCACTCCAGCCCAGTTGCTGAGCGAAGGTAGAGTGTATGGGGGAGGGCTTCACAAGCTCGAACCGAAAGAATTGGCAAATGTTCCAGTTCCGCAGATTGAGACACTCCTGCCGCAACAAGAGCGGCCGGTGAGGCAGGCGGAATTATTTGGGTCAGAGCTGATCGCTCACTAGCGCGAACTGTGTTCCTCTTGGGCAAAGGGATGAAAAGCAGTTCGTGAGTAACCTTCTAGACTGCGCTGCATTCTATTAGAATGGTCCTGACCCTCCCTATTCCTATGCCTGCTCATTTCAAACCCATCCAGGTCATCCTAGCCTCATTGATGCTGATGATCACCGCCGTCCCCGGCTTGGCGCAAAAAAAGCCGCTGGAGGCCGGGGAACTGGCGCGCATTCGCAGCGAAGAGGACCGCCGCGTACGGCTTGCCACCGATCGCATGCAGGCGTTGCGGCCGGATCTGGGGCTGAGCGGTGCGCATACGCTTGAGCCGCGGTCCGCGATTACGGATCTGTACGGCCGCACGCATGCGCGCTACCAGCAGTCCTACAAAGGAGTCCGTGTGATGGGCGGCGGGGCCATCGCTCACGTGGATGAGCAGGATCGGTTCGAGCAGCCCACCTCCAAACTCTTCACTGATATCAATCTTGATGTTACTCCCGCCGTGGATGCGGCAGCCGCGCGCGCCGCCATTGTGCAGGAAGCGGGGCCGGGCGCCGTGGAGCCTTCCGTGGTACTGCAACTGGTGATTGTGCCGGTGCGAACGCTCACCTTCACCGAAGATTTAAGCAAACGCGTACTGCTGGACGTGCCCGCGATGGAGGAGTATCAGTGGCAGACCTCCGGATACCGTTTGGCATGGTTCGGACTCTCCTCCACCGGAGGCAGTCTGGAGGATGAGCGTGAGCCCACGGGGTGGTTGGTGGATGCGGCCTCCGGAATGGTGATCCGCCGGTGGTCACAGCGAGTGAATGACCAGATCATCCAGGCTTCGCAAGGCATTGGCAGGTCCTTGTTCCATGGGACCGTGGCACTCAACGCAACGCAGAATCTCGAGACGCAGGCGTTTGATCTGACCGACGCTACCCGAGGCGCCGGCGGCGGCAATTCCACACGCAATCTGGACAACAGCACCAGCTACAAAAGTGCGGCCTCGATGACGTATAAAAGCTCCTCCAATGTTTGGGGTGATGGCAGGCGTTATGACGCCGCCAACGGAAGCGCGTCGGCCAACGGGCAAACGGCTGCCGTGGACGTGGCGTTTGCCGTGGAACGCGCCTGGGATACGCTGGCGGGCGTGTACGGACAGGCCGGGTTGGACGGCAAAGGCTCAAGCATTGATACGCGCGTCCACTTTGGCATCAATCAGGAGGCGGCCTTCTGGCTGAAGACGGCGAAGGCGGCTTTCTTTGGTGACGGCGCAGCTTCCTCGACGGCAACTCCCACAGATCTGGAAACCGTGGCTCACGAGTTGGGACACGGCATGTGGTTCAGTCTGATCGAGAGCGAAGGGTTTGATGGCGGCGAGGCTGGCGGAGTGGGTGAAGGGCATGGCGATATTGTGGCCTCGATTGTCGAGTTCTACTATTTAGGCGCCAAGGGGAGCGGGCCTGTGCTGGCCGATGTGGAAGCAGCTTGGAACTGGAGGCCCCGGATGGTGGATCCGGCGCGTGTGGGCGGGATGAGAGAGTGGGACTCCACTGCTGGGGGACGGCCAGAGCATACCGTGGGCGCCATCTACGGGCGGCTCTTCGTGCTGCTTTCCAGAGGCGCTCCCTCGGACCGTGCCAATCCAACCTACAGCAAGTTCTTCCCGAATGGAATGGCGGGGCTGGGCGTGCAGGAAGCCGGCCAGGTCTGGTACGTCGCAACAGCAGGCTACCTGCCGGATGAGCCGAATTTCTTTGAGCTGCGCGGCGCGTTTCTTCAGGCGGCGGAATACCTCTATGGGTCCGAATCCATGGGCGTGCGCATCACGCAGAACGCATTTGCCGCGGTCGGCCTGGGCGCTCCGGCCGTGGACAGCGTTCCCCCGAGCATCCCAGCCGTTACCCTGTCGGATATCGATGAAGGGGAGGGCAGCATGCTCGTGTCGGCAACCGCCAACGATGACACGGGCGTTCTGCGCATCGACTTCCAGATCGATGGGCAGCCTGCTTTTTCCCGCACAAAGGCTCCCTATTCCGGATATGTCAGCATCGCCAAACTGGCGCCGGGCACGCACACCGTGCTGGCGCGCGCCCTCGACTACACCGCCAAAGCCGGCGTATCGTCAGCCTCGTTTGGAACCAGGGGTGTCAACCAACTGATTGCCGATGGCGGCTTTGAGGACGGCGGGAAATGGCTGACTACTCCAGGTGTTGTTCTGCAATCTTCCACTATGGACTCTTTCCTCGGGTCCCGCCACGCAGCCTTCACAGGCAACGCTTCCCTCTGGCAAAAGGTTCAGATCAGTGAGACGGCGACCAGCGCTAACTTAAGTTTCCGGTTGCGGGTGGAGAGCGCGGTGCCCGTGGTGGGAGACCGGCTTGAGGCGCAGATTCGTAATGAGCAGGGCGTTGTGGTCGAGACGCTGGCCACCATCTTTGACAGCGCCACCGCCTCCGATGCGCTGGCCAAGGACTACAGCAAACGCACTTTTAACCTCATGGCCTACCGCGGCAAGACGGTGGAGTTGCGCTTCACTAGTACCGTTGCAGCGGGCGTTCCAAAGTTTCGCATTGACAATGTGAGTCTGGTCAGCGATGAGCCGCTCTCGGCTATCGCGG
>JAENWC010000002.1 GCA_016650235.1 Terriglobia bacterium | reverse complement strand
TACCGGAGTTTCTACAAGGCGCAGGAGCGGCTGCTGCGGCGGTATATGGAAGAGTCCGCTGTGAAGTCGTTGCCAGCCACACTGGAGGAGTACGAAAAACAGATGGTTACTCCGACTCTGGAGCGGCAGAAAAAGCAAGGCGTGGTGGCGGTAAAGTTTGAGGCTGCCTATCTCCGCGCGCTGGACTTTGCCCGCGTGGAGCGGGCCGGCGCGGCAACGGTGTATGCGCGGTATGCGCGCGGAGGCCAGTTGCCGGCGGGCGAATACAAACTGCTGCAGGATTATCTGTTCCGCTTTATTTCCATGGAGGCCGGGCGGCTCAAACTGCCGGTTCATATACACGCCTGCGGCGGTGCGGGCGGCTATTACAAGCTAGGCGGGACCAATCCGGCGCACCTGGATGGCGTGTTCAGCGATCCGGCGCTGCGCAAGACGAATTTCGTGCTGGTGCATGGCGGATGGCCATATACGAAAGAGACCGCCTTTTTGATTGCCAAGCCAAACGTGTATGTGGATATGTCGGCGATGGTGTTTGTGTTGTATCCACGCCAGGTGAGTCAGATTCTGCGCGATTGGCTGGAGATGGTTCCCGAGCATGTGCTGTACGGGGGCGACGTGGAGCCGTTCATGCCGCAGATCAATTGGGAAGAGACCGCCTGGTTGACAGTGACCACCGGACGGCGCGCGCTGGCGATGGCGCTGGCAGGCATGGTGGACGACGGCGTAATCACGCGCCAAAAGGCGCTTCAAATTGCGCGCGGAGTAATGCGCGGGAATGCGGCGTCATTATATGGGTTTCCGCAATAGGCCGTGCGACGGCTGCTGATCCGTCCTGGCGCAATTGGGGATTTGATCGTGTCCCTTCCGGCGCTGGAAAGTCTCTCGAAGCCTGCCGCATACACCGAGGTCTGGGTTCCAGGCCCACAAGTATCCCTGGTGGGGTTTGCGGATCGTGTGCGGAGCATCGCCTCCACTGGACTTGATTTGCTGGAGTTGGGGCAAGCTCCGGTAAGCCTGCATGACACGCTGGCCGGATTTGACCAGGTTTGGAGCTGGTACGGATGGGGCCGGGCGGCATTCCAGGAAGGGGTGCGCCATCTTCCCATGCGGATCTTCCCTGCCCTGCCCGGTGATGAGAACAACATGTCGGCCATCGACTTCTATCTGCGGCAGGTGGGCGCGCCATTGGGAGCAACACCGCGGATCGAGTGCCCGCCTCGGGACGGCGGATATGCGGTGATCCATCCGTTTTCCGGGAGTCCGCGGAAGAACTGGCCCTTATCGCAGTTCCGGGCGCTGGCCCTCGAGTTGATCAAGCGCATGCCGGTGGCCTGGTGCGCAGGTCCTGAGGAAGATCTCGAGGAGGCGAACCGGTTCGAGGATCTTTATGAGCTGGGGTGCTGGCTGGCCGGGGCGCGCGTATATGTGGGTAACGACAGCGGCATCACACATCTTGCGGCGGCGGTGGGCGCGCCCGTGGTGGCATTGTTCGGACCGACGCGGCCCGCGGTCTGGGCACCGCGCGGGGACCGTGTGAGGGTTCTGCGGCAGGAGCCGATTGCGGAGTTGCCGCTGCAAGCTGTGATAGAGTGCATCCAATGGGAATAAGGTTGTTATTCATGCTGGCTTTGGCAGCTTTACTGCCGGGCGCCGGTATAACCGTAACGATTGCCGGCACCGGTGAGGCCGGATATAGCGGCGACAATGGGCCTGGTAAGAAGGCGCGCCTGAATAATCCTTATGGGTTAGTGATCGGACCGGATCAACGTCTCTACATCTGCGACATCGACAATCACTGCATACGCCGTTTGGATCTGAAGAGCGGTGTGATCACAACGGTAGCCGGCAGCGTAAGGAAAGGCTACTCCGGTGACGGCGGCGCCGCGCTGGACGCGAAGTTGAATCAACCCTATGAGGTTCGCTTCGACAAGGCCGGCAATTTGTACTTCGTGGAAATGCAGAACCATGTGGTGCGGCGCGTGGACAAGAAGACGGGCATCATCACTACAGTGGCGGGAACCGGAGTGGCCGGATTTAGCGGCGATGGCGGGCCGGCGGTGAAAGCGCAGTTGCGGCAACCGCACAGCATTGCGTTTGACCCGCAGGGGCGTCTCCTCATCTGTGACATCGGCAACCATCGCGTCAGGAGAGTCGATATGCGAACCGGTGTCATGGAAACATGGTTGGGCACCGGAGAACGCAAACCGACACCGGACGGGGCGCCGCTTGCCGGAACGGCGTTGAATGGGCCGCGCGCCATTGACGTGGATCCGCAGGGCAACCTGTACCTGGCCTTGCGCGAAGGCAACGCGGTCTACCGTGTGGACACCAAAGCCGGCCGGTACGTTCATCTGGCCGGTACCGGTGAAAAGGGCAATACCGGCGACGGCGGCGATGCCCGGCACGCCAGGCTGAATGGTCCAAAGGGAATTTCCTGGTCGCCTGACGGCGGCGTCTACATTACCGACACGGAAAATCACACCGTGCGCCGGATCGACCTGAAGAAGGGGTTCATTGCAACCGTGGTTGGCGATGGACAACGGGGCGACGGTCCGGACGGAAATGCGATGCAATGCAAGATGGCGCGGCCGCATGGTGTGTTTGTGGACCGCCGCGGGAACCTTTACATAGGGGATAGCGAAGCGCACCGCGTGCGGCTTGTGAAGAAGTAGGACAGGCCGGGCCGGAGGCCTGTCCTACCCAGCGCTGTCCGGCATGGCCACCTCGAGAAATGCGCGGGCAGCGTGGCTGAGCGTGCGGCGTGCGGGGTAAACCAGGCGGATCTTTCGTTCCACGTACAGTTCCTCCACGCGGACCTCGCGCAGGGTCTGCTGATCCAGTTCCTGCTCGACGCACATGCGGGGAAGGAAGGCCACCCCCTCGTTGCGCTGCACCATCTTGCGTATCGTTTCAATGGTGGGCATCTCGACGTCCATGTTGAGCGATACTTTGTGCCGCTGGAATTCCCTGATCACGATCTCCCGGTAGGGCGAGACGACGTTGTGAGCAATGAAGGTCTCCATGCCGAGTTCGGTGATGGAGATCTGGTCGCGTCCCGCGAACCGGTGTTTGGGGGACACGACGAAGGACAGGTGGTCATTATAAATGACGGTGGAAACCAGGCGTTCATCGTTGGGGTCGAAGCTGAGCATGGCCAGTTCCAGATCTCCATCCACCAGTTGTGACGGGATTCGG
This sequence comes from Terriglobia bacterium, assembly GCA_016650235.1. Taxonomy (GTDB): domain Bacteria; phylum Acidobacteriota; class Terriglobia; order Bryobacterales; family Bryobacteraceae; genus VFZE01. Next base: position 8,386 of record JAENWC010000002.1, on the reverse strand, counting down.
CTGGAAAGACTGCGCCGCACCTGCACCTTCACCTTCGGGTAGAGGTGCCGGTAGCTCTGTATGTGCTTGAGCAGGTAAAGGGAGGTGGACTCGTTGGCTCCAATTGCCAGCCGGCCCGCCGAGTTGTCGCGCAATTCCACCAGCGCCGTAGTGAGTTCCCGTTCCAGATTCTCGAACCTGCGTGCGTAGTCAACCACGATGTGGCCCGCGTCGGTGAGAAGCAGATCCTTGGCCGAACGGTCGATCAGTTTCTCCTGGAGTTCGTTTTCCAACCGCTGTACTGCCAACGAGATGGCCGGCTGTGTGCGATGCATCCTTTGTGCAGCGCGGGAAAAGGACTTCTCGTTGGCGACGGCAAGGAAGACTTTGATGGAATGCAGCTCCATAGATAACTTTTATTATACAGGCAGATCGAATAAAGAATATAAATTTAACTCGATGCGATAATGGTCCGCATGTGCATCGGTCGAACCTTCGCGTGGTTGCTGGCAGCAATGGCCTTAGCTGGCTGCGGGGGCAAAGACCAGTCGAATCGGGTTCGTTTGGCCGTGGCGGCACAGCAGGCCCCGACGCAGATGTTAACCTACCTGAGTGTGGAGCTGGGAACCTTCCAGAGCGAGGGCCTTGCAGTGGAGGTGCATGAATTTCCTGGCAGCTCCAAGGCGCTGGAGGCTTTGTTGGGCGGAAGCATCGACGTAGTATCGGGCTACCATGAACAGACCATGCAGTTGCGGGAGGGCTCGCCTAAGCTGCGCAGCTTCCTGGTGATGATGCAATCGCACATGGTGGGACTTGCCGTGTCGCCGGCCGGACAGGATCGGCTTCGTTCTGTAAAAGACCTAAAGGGGGCAACGGTTGGGGTCACCTCGCTGGGGTCGGCCACCCATTTACTGCTGAACTACCTATTGAGGAAAGAAGGGATGCAGGCCGAAGATGTGCGGCCGGTGGCCATCAGCACGGGGTCAAGGGCGCTCGCGGCAATGGAGCGCGGCGTAGTGGATGCTGGAGTTGTGAGCGACTTCACGATACGGCACCTTGAGAAGAGGTTTGGCAAGGTGGTAGTGCTGGCCGACACACGCACGGTGGAAGGGCTGCGGAACACTTATGGAGTGGACAGCTATCCAAGCACGGTGTTGTATGCGAAGGTGGAATGGCTGGAGCGGAACCGGGATTTGGCGTTGCGTCTGGTGAGGGCAATTGAAAAGGCCCGGACCTGGGTGACGGGCCGGAGCGCGGAGGATGTGGCCGCCAAGCTTCCGGCATCGCAGCATGGTGACGACGAGGCGCTGTACGTCGAGGTGATCCGCGGTACGATGGCGGGATTGCACCCGGATGGGAAGATGAAGCGGGAAGCGGCCGCGGCAGCGGCGCGGGTGGTGGAATTCAAACAAGATGCGGGCGAATCATACACGAACGACCTGGTGGCTCCTCAGTAACAGCCCGCAAGACGGAGCTCGCCCCGGCGCAGTGGCCGCGACAGCCCTTTGCGCGCTAACCCTTAGCTGGATGTTATTGGCGGGTTGTTCGCCTGGGCGCGTGCAGCAGGGTCCGCGGGTGCGGATCGCCGTGGGCGGCCAGGCGCAACTGGTCTATTTGCCGCTGACCTTGGCCGAGCGTTTGGGATATTTTCGGGATGAGGGAATCGAAGTCACGCTTTTCGACTTTCCGGGGGGCGCCAAGGCGCTGGAGGCGATGCTGGGAGGAAGCGCGGACGTGGTGTGCGGGTTCTACGACCACACGGTGCAGATGACGGCGGAGGGAAAGCCGATGGTGGCTTTTGTAAGCCTGCTACGATACCCGGGGCTGGTGCTGGCTGTGTCGCCGGCGGCGCAAAGGAAGGTCGCCTCCATCCAGGATTTGCGCGGAGCCGTGGTGGGCGTTTCAGCGCCGGGATCCTCAACGCACATGCTGGTGAAGTATCTGCTGGACAAGAACGGTGTAGCACCCGATGCCGCCAGCATTGTGGGGATCGGGATGTCGGCCGGAGCCGTGGCGGCCATGGAGCGGGGGAAAGTGGACGCGGCAGTGATGGCCGAACCCGCTTTGTCGCAGCTCCAGGCGCGGAAAGGCCCGGTGCGGCTTTTGGCCGACCTGCGCACGCCCGAGGGCGTGAAGGAAGTGTATGGAGTACGGAACTACCCCGCTTCTGTTTTGTACTCGAGCACGAAGTGGGTGGAGGGCAACCAGGAACTCGCGCTACGGCTGGCAAGAGCCATGCGGCGCACGCTGGAGTGGATCGGCACGCACAACGCGGCCCAGATCGCTCAGGCAATGCCGGAGCGTTTTCGGGGCGAGGATATGCCGATGTATGTGCAAGCGATTGAGCAAAGCAAGGGGATGTTTTCGCCCGACGGGGTGATGGCTCCGGAGAGCGCGGTGGCCGCTGCCGCGGTGATGGCACGCCTATTGGAGAAGGTACGTGTTACGAAAGTGGACCCAGCGCAGACCTACACGAACCGGTTGTTGCAAGCGGGCCGGTAGCTTTTGAACTGGTAAAATTCAGGAAATGCCGCTTCTTCTTTTCCTCCTGCTCCTGCCTCCGCACGGGCTTTGGGCCGATAGCGCCGCCTCAGCCCGGGAGTCGCGTCAATGGCGGCGGACCCACGAGCGGGCGATCGTGGTGGAGTATACGAAGCTGCTGTCTTTGCCCAACGTGGCGGGGCCCAATGTGGCCCGTAACGTTGCGGACATGCGGCGCAATGCGGAACTGATCCGGGCGATGCTCGAGCGGCGGCGCATCCAGACGCAGTTGCTGGAAGTGGAGGGCGCTCCGCCGGTCATCTATGGGGAACGGCTTCAGCCGGGGGCGAAACGAACCGTGATCTTCTACGTTCACTATGACGGCCAGCCAGTGGATGGCGGCAAGTGGTTCAACCGCGCTCCATTCCAGCCGGCGCTCATGAGCGGCCCGGTGGAAGCGGGCGGCCAACCGGTGGCGCTCCATTCGAGCGGCCCGTTCAATCCGGAATGGCGCCTCTACGCACGCTCCGCCTCGGATGACAAAGCGCCGATCATCGCTCTCACTACAGCTTTGGACGCCATGGACGCGGCAGGAATTGCACCGGGCTCCAACCTCAAGTTTTTCCTCGATGGCGAGGAAGAGGCAGGCTCTCCTCACATGCGGGAGTTCCTTGCAAAATACAAGCATCTGCTCGCTGGTGATGTCTGGATTTTCTGCGATGGTCCCGTGCATCAGAGCCGGCGTCAGCAGATTGTCTTTGGCGCACGCGGTTCTACCGCTTTGGACGTGACCATCTTTGGCCCGCGCAGCGAATTACACAGCGGGCACTACGGCAACTGGGCTCCCAATCCGGCGATGCAACTGGCGCGGCTGCTGGCGACAATGAAGGATGATGATGGGAAGGTCCTGATCAAAGACTTCTACTCCGACACTGAACCTCTCAGCGCGGTCGAGAAGCTGGCCCTTGCCGCGGTGCCAAACATCGACGAGGAGATTCGAAAGCAGTTCTGGCTGGGACGCACCGAAGGCAATGGCCGGCGGCTGGACGAGTTGATCAATCTGCCTGCCCTGAACATTCAAGGCATTACCAGCGCCGGTACCGGTGACCTGGCGCGGAACGTGATTCCCGCGCAGGCCACCGCGGCCATCGGGTTGCGCCTGGTGAAGGGAAACCACTACCGCCGGATTCAGGACCGCGTTGTGGACCACATCCGTCTGCAGGGATTTCATGTTGTGGAACAAGAACCCAGCGAGGCCACTTTGATCCAGGTCCCCAAAGTCTGCCTGGTGCGGCGGCGTTCAGGCTACAATGGCGTCCGCGCCCCCATGGATCTGCCCATTGCAAAACAAGTGGTGGCAGCGGTGGAACAGGCTCGTGGTCCGGTGATTCGGATGCCCACTTTAGGCGGGAGCCTTCCCATTGCCCCTATATACGATGCTTTGCAGACGCCCGTGCTGATTGTGCCCATCGCCAATCACGACAACAATCAGCACTCGCATAACGAAAACCTGCGCCTGCAAAATCTTTGGGATGGGATTGAAACGATGGCCGCCTTGCTGGGCATGCCTTAGCCCAAGTACAATTGTTGCCATTGAGATCGGGATGACTGGCCAAATCATCTCTCATTACCGTGTTCTCTCCAAGCTGGGGGAAGGCGGCATGGGCATCGTCCGAGGCTGAGGTGATCGCGCAAACTGCTGCAAACTAATAATAAAGCTTTCACTTTGTTCAATTTTGAGGTAGGATTTCTAGAAGGAATGGATTGTCTATTCCGTTATGCTTGAACTTACGCAACTGGTTCGAGGTCTGCAGTGGCTCTCACTGGGCGCCATCCTGGCGTTGATTGTTCGCCTGGGATGGGAAAAGCTCCATCGCATCTACCCTTGTTTCTTCGCCTACCTTATCTTTGAGGCGGCGCGTTCACTGGCGGTTTTGCCTCTAAAACCCAGCCGGACCCTTTATGGAACCATCTATATTGCAACCGAACCCATTGTTTGGGTCTTGTACTTCATGATCGTTCGCGAGCTATATACCTTGGTATTGAAGGAACATCCCGGCTTGGCTACCGCCGGCAGCTATACGCTGACGGCGGCGATCCTGGCTGCCGCCGCGATTTCCTTGGTCACTCTCGGCCCCGACCTCAACAATCAAGGAGGTCCATACCCGGTTCTCCACCGAGTGAACGTGCTGAGCCGCGTGATCACGACGACTCTGGTTTTTTTTCTCCTCTCCATCACGGCATTTCTGGCTTGGTTCCCGGTACCTCTGAATCGCAACACGATCGTCTATTGCCTGGGGTATTCCGCCTTTTTTATTTCCAAGACATTATCGCTATTGGCCCGTAACGTGGTTGGCCCAGAGGCTGCCCTGTGGGCCAGCGCCACCAACCTACTGGTGGCGAACCTCTGCCTGGCAGTCTGGATCTGGAAGTTGAACGCGGCGGGAGAGCATACTGAGGTCGTGATTGGCCATCGCTGGCGGCAGGAAGAAGCCGACGGCCTCATCCAACAACTCAACAACATCAATGATTCTTTGGCCCGGGGCACGCGGAGATAAGTCCTGCGAACGATGGCCATAGTTTTCAAAGAATAAGAATAAATATTGTCATAATTTAATTAAAAACCCATTGCGGCACAAACGCAGTTCCTGTATTCTGATAAAAGAAATGAGTTCTTGGAGGTACGCATTATGAACGTCTTCCCCGCCGCTGGACTCCTTACCCTCCTGGTACTGCTGGCCTTCTGGTTGGTTCTGCGCAAGGCGATCGCGCCTGGGCGCGGAGCGATCGACTTTTCGCGCATACAGGACTTTTCGGTGCAAGACTATCGGCCTTTGCAGCGACTGTTGTCGGAAGAAGACGCCGATTTTCTGCGCCGGCAGCCAGGCTACGAAGCAGCCATGGGAAAGAGGTTGGCACGCCAGAGGCGGGCCATTTACCGCTCCTATCTACACTCACTTTGTAAAGATTTTGAGCTATTGCACCGGGCCGCCCGCCTCCTGGCAGCGGCCGCGCCACAGGATCAGCCGGAGTTGACCGGCGCACTGTTCAAGCAGAGCCTGCGGTTTTACTCCACACTGGCCCTGATTCAGGTTCAACTCGCATTCCACGGCGCCGGCATGAGACCGGTATCCGTCGACACAGGTGCTTTGATTGAGTCAGCCGGCTGGATGCGAGTTCAGTTGCAGAGCATGATTCCGGCGCCAATCACCGCCGGCGCCATGCGCTGAACTTCAATTCAGGAAGTAGGTCCGATACAGGGTGTCGCGTTGACGCGGGACGAACCCGGCATCGCGAATGAGGCGGCGCAGGTCTTCCTCGGATGCCTCGTTGTGGGCGCCGGCCGCCGAGACTACGTTCTCTTCGATCATGATGCTGCCCACATCGTTGCCGCCGAAACGCAGTCCCACCTGGCAGGTTTTCAGCCCCTGCGTCACCCATGAGGACTGCACATTGAGAATGTTGCTCAAGTAGATCCGGCTGATGGCAAGGGTTTTGAGGTACTCCACCGCGGTGGCCTCTTGTTTCACAAACCGGCCGAGCGAGGTATTCTCCCGTTGAAAGCTCCATGGGATGAAAGCCGTGAATCCGCCGGTGTCTTCCTGAATCCTGCGAACCAACTCCAGGTGGTTGACTCGCTGCTCCATTGTCTCACCACAGCCAAACATCATCGTGGCGGTGGTCCGCATGCCCAGCGCGTGGGCCGTGCGGTGCACATCCACCCACTCCTGGCTGTTGCACTTGAGCCGGCTGATTCTGTGCCGAACGGCGTCGTCCAGGATCTCAGCACCACCGCCGGGGATGGAATCGAGACCTGCATCGCGCAGCCGGGCGATGGTGTCGTGCAGCGAGATTCCACTCACCTCGGCGATATTGGTGATCTCGGGCGCGGAAAAACAGTGCAAATGAATCGAGAACCGGTTCTTGATAGACCGCATCAGATCTTCATACCAATCGATTTTTAGATCCGGGTGTAATCCGCCTTGCATGAGCACCCCGGTACCGCCCAGATCGAGAGTTTCCTGGATCTTGTCAAAGATGACCTGTTTCGGCTGCACGTATCCTTCGTGGTGTCCCATGGGCCTGTAAAAGGCGCAGAAACTGCAATATTCCGTACAGAAGTTGGTGTAGTTGATGTTGCGGTCGATGATGTAGGAGACGACAGCTTCCGGGTGCAGTTTTCTGCGAAGGGCGTCGGCTTCCATGCCGATGCCGATGAGATCATCGCCGGCAAACAGATCGACGGCTTGGGAAGGAGTCAGCATGTGGGCTTCTTGGCCTATATGGTCTTACCGGATGGTAGCAAACCTTCCATGGCCTCTGCATGATGCAGAAATAGCTCCAACCCTTTGCGCTCCGGTTCGCCGATGAGGAAGGAGATGTGGTGTGTAAGGTAATGCCGGATCAGGTCCGGCGGAAAACCGCGAGAGCGCGACTCTGTTTCCACAATCGTGTTCATGTTGTTGATGCCGAATGTAAGGGACCGCATGAGGGTATCTTCCATACCTTTGGCCAGAAGTGGCTCAACAATATGGGGTTTGCCTGCCCAAACCGCAAAAACCATGGGAAGGCAAGTGGTCTCCACCCACAATTGCCCCAGATCGATCACATGATAAGGCAACTGATCCGGCTGAAGGCGCAAGGCGGCATCGCCGATGAGAAGGGCGGCATCGGATTGCCGCAGCATCTCCGGCAGGGATGGGGCCATGGACACGATGGCGGGGTTCGCGTCGAATCGCGTGCGGAGCAGCCATTGTGCCAGTGCGACCGAGGTTCGGGACCCGATGTCGGCGGCAAGCGTCCGAATCCTGGCGGGAGGCCGGTTCGAAACCAGCAGTATGCTGCGGACAGGACCGGTGCAGGCGATTCCGGCGCCGGGCACTGTCAGCAAGCCTTGCCGTTGCACCTCAATGACGGGCACAATCCCCAGATCGTCCAAACCCTGGTGGACTCTGTCGGCGCATTCGGAAGGCAAGCAAAAGGAAAGGCGGCAGTCCTCCCGTTGCGGGCCATGCAGCATTCCCCACACCAATGGAACAGTATTCAGGTAGCTGACGGCGCATACCTTGGGCAGGCCGGCCAGGCCGGAATCCAGACGATCGTTCAGAGGGGTCAAGTATCAGGTTATCAATTTAGCGGGGGTCAGGAAACAGCCAGCGGTGGAATGAGCGCGGAGCCGGGTTTACGTTACCAGCTACGCCATGTTATGTTGCTTTCAGGGGATCAATTTTGGTGCCTAAATCAATGAATATTAAAATGACTATGAATCGAGCTAATTCTTGCGGCAGTAGGGCCGCCCTGGCCCTGGGTGTTTTGATCCCAATCATAAGCTGGGCGCAAATCCCTCTGAACCTGAACCCGAGCCGGGTCCTGGGACATACGCAGTTGCGGGTGGTGACTGCCAACCCCAATCTGGCGGAAGGCCGCGAGTTGTTTTCCCCGCAATCGGTGACTGTGGATACTGTCAGAAACCTCGTATACGTTGCCGACACTTTCAACAACCGGGTTTTGGGCTGGTCTAACGCCAGTTCGTTTATCAACGGCGCTCCCGCCAACATTGTCGTCGGGCAGCGTGATCTGATCTCGACACTTCCGCTGGGTCCGGGAACGACATTGAGTTCGGGACTGAATGCGCCAACAGGGCTGGCGGTGGACCGCGATGGAAATCTATACGTGGCCGATTCCGGCAACAATCGCGTGATTCGATATCCCCAGCCATTCGCGCAGCCGGAAGGCGTACGTCTGGCCGACTTCGTCATAGGACAAACCAGCATCAGCGGATCCCGCGCGCCCAATGCCGGAGGACTTTCCGAAAGAAGCCTGCAACTGGTTTCCGGCTCCGCCGCCTTGCGTGTCGGGATTGTGTTTGACGCGCAGGGCAACCTGCTGGTGAGCGATTCTGGCAACAATCGTGTCCTACGCTACC
>JAENWC010000001.1 GCA_016650235.1 Terriglobia bacterium | reverse complement strand
TGGCAGAATAGTGAGGCAGTTGCTTGTAGAAAGTTTTGCCCTTGCATCCGCGGCTTCCATCGTCGGTTCCGTATTAGCTTGGCTTAGTGCATCGTTGTTGCTGGGGATGCTAAGTCGAGAGCGTCTGCCGGTTCAAATCGACCTCACCATAAACTGGCACATGCTCTGCCTGACGATCCTTGTGTGTGTACTTACGACCATACTCTTCGGCTTGTGGCCGGCGATCCACGCCTCTCGAACCGCGCTCGATGGCGCGCTGCGGCGACGGAGTGGCGGCGGATCCACCCCGTCGACCCTCCGTATCGGAAAGGGGTTGGCGGCCGCACAGATCGCCATCTCAATAAGTGTACTATCGGCTACGGGACTGATGCTAGCGACACTTCATAACTTATTAGGAGTACAGACAGGATTCCAAAAACAAGGGATGGTCCTTGTACACGTCAATACCTTAAGCCCAATGAGCATGGAAGCGAGACGCGTCCTGCTCAAAAACGTCCAACGAAGGCTTGCAGAGACCGCGGGTATTGAGGATGCGGCGTTTACCAATTTTGGATTGTTCGCTGGTTCCAAGGCATCGGTTTCGATCACGCTCCCGGAGAATCCCGGCAGTTCTCTGAGTACGGCGAATGAATGCCAGACGATGGAAGTGTCCTCACGATATTTTGAAACAATGCGCATCAAGGTTCTTTCAGGAAGAACGTTTGAACTACGCGATATGGAGCACGGGAGTTCTCGGGTGGCGTTAGTCAATCGAGCATTTGCAAATAGTTATATGGATGGTCAACTGGCCGTTGGACGACGCTTTTCAAGAGGGCCTGCCGATATTCCTAGCGAGATTATCGGTGTTGTAGAGGACATCAAATACGATAGCCTACGAGAAGCATCTCCGGCCATGGCTTATTTCCCCATGCGTAATCCTTACGACTGGATGACAATCGTCGTGAGAAGCTGGTTAAGTCCTGTGACAATCGCAGGTTTGGTTCGAAGCGTAGTACCAGAAGTTATGGTGCGGGGCTCAGCATCTCAGGAACAGTTTATCGAGGAAAGCATGTTGCGTGAGCGCGCGCTGACTAGTGTTTCGACCGCGTTTGGAACGGTAGGTTTAGTGCTGGCGGCGATTGGGGTATTTGCCGTTGTCAGTCATTCGGTGAGTCGAAGGACACACGAGTTGGCCGTTCGACGGGCATTGGGGGCACAGCGATACAATCTTTATCTGCTGCTATTGAAGAACGCGGCTCTGTTCATAGGCCCAGGCCTGTTGCTTGGGTTGTTACTATCGAGTCTGGTAAAGGAGATACTTGGCTCGTTGCTGTTTACAACCTCCGCCGATATTGTTTCCGCCAGTGCCGGGAGCGCATTGATTCTTAGTCAGATAGCTCTTGTGTCTAGTTATCTTGCTGCTCGCCGTACATGTAATGCTGAGCCTGCTATTACGCTGAAAGAGATGTGATTGTTCTTAGTACAGAATCGGGTTCCGTTCACCGTGCGGCACTATGGCGGCAATCCAGCGCCCGCGGGGCCGTACCGTCTGGCGGTCACCCGCGACGGTTTCTCGCCGCAGAATCCCGACCGGCTGACCGCGCTTTCAGAAAGCGACTGGTATGAGCTATGAAGACTATCTGAAGAAAGCGAGTTCGCTGCGGAAGAGCACCGGGCCGACGCTGCGGCAGCGCGTCGCTTCCACGAGCGGAGGCTGTGCCTCTCGCAAACCCCATATGCGGCAGAATCTGAGCCGGCGGAAACTGACTGTGGCTCGAAGGCCGCCAGGCAACTCGGCTCCGAGACTGCGGCGGCCTGTTGTTGCTGCGCCTCCTGCACCCCAGTTCTGCCGCTGTTGAGCGCACGCCGGCTCGATCCTCAAACCGGCGCAAGTCGAGACGCACTTGTCCCCGCGAGGGGCCGGGATGGCGCCTCACGAAATTCAGGCTGTGCACCGCTCGTACCGGTGCTGGAGACCGCCAACCTACAGAATGGCAATGAGGCACCCGATGTCCTGCGGATGCCTAAGCCGTGGTTCCGGGGCGATTCCTCAGGGACAGATCCGTTCTGGACGTGGGTATTGACCCGGTGCCATTAACTATGGTTAACTAGTTATCCGGAGACGCCGTTCGCTCGTGGCTGCCAAACAAAGCCAGTCTCGCTTACTACCCTCGCTCCCCGAGGTTCACGCCAGTGTTTCCACCACCCAACTCTCCTTCTGGAAGAGGATGTTTGCGTTTGCCGGACCCGCCTATCTGATCAGCGTTGGCTATATGGACCCGGGGAACTGGGCCACGGACCTGGAAGGTGGCGCACGCTTCGGCTATCAATTGCTTTGGGTGCTGGTGGTCAGCAATCTCATGGCGATCCTGCTCCAGACGCTCAGCGCCCGTCTGGGCATTGTTGCCGGCCGTGACCTGGCCCAGGCATGCCGCGAGCAGTACCCCAAAGCCGTCAACTACGCGCTTTGGGTGCTGTGCGAAATCGCGATTGCGGCCTGTGATCTGGCCGAAGTGCTGGGGGCGGCGATTGGCCTGAATCTGCTCTTTGGCATTCCACTACTGGCCGGGGTGCTGCTGACTGCCGGCGACACCCTGCTTATCCTTTGGTTTTCGAGCTTCGGCATACGGTGGATTGAGGCGCTGATCCTGTCGCTGGTCAGCATCATCGGCGGCTGCTTCCTCGTGGAGATGTGGCTGGCAAAGCCGGACTTCGGCGCGATGGCCCACGGCCTCGTCCCCCGCATCAATGGACAAAGCCTATACGTGGCCATCGGCATTCTGGGAGCCACCGTGATGCCGCACAATCTTTACCTCCACGGAGCATTGGTGCAGACCAGGCGCATCGGTAAGAGCATTACTGAGAAACAGATAGCGTGTAAGTTTAATCTGATTGATTCAGTAGTGGCTCTCAATGCCGCTCTCCTGGTGAATGCCGCCATTCTGGTTCTTTCCGCCTCCACGTTCTTTAAGCAAGGCATTGTGGTGAACCAGATTCAACAAGCGCATCAATTGCTGGCCCCGCTGCTCGGCACCACCATTGCCAGCGTCCTGTTCGCGGTTGCCCTGCTGGCCAGCGGTCAAAGCAGCACCATCACTGGAACCATGGCCGGCCAGATTGTGATGGAAGGGTTCCTCAACTTCCGGATGCGTCCCTGGCTGCGCCGGCTGATCACGCGTATGCTGGCGATTGTCCCCGCGGCCATCACAATTTACTTGAGCGGAGAGGAAGGTACCTACCGGCTACTCATCCTCAGCCAGGTTGTGCTGAGCCTGCAACTTCCCTTTGCGGTGATCCCGCTTATCCATTTCACCAGTGACCGTCAGAAGATGGGAACCTTTGTCAACCCAACCTGGGTAAAGACGCTTGCCTGGAGCGCGGCGTCTCTGATCGTCGGCCTCAACTTATGGCTGGCGGCGAGCACGTTTGCCGGATGGCTGGAGGCCGCCGGCGACTGGAAATGGCTGGTCGGTACCGCGCTGGCCCTTTTGACCGCGGCCGTGTTGGGACTGTTGGCCTACGTCATTGCCAATCCATTCCTGCCGGCATCCTGGAAACAAGGAGCACCTGCTATGATCGTACCTCAAGTGTCAGCCGAACAACCAGCTACTTTCTCATACAAAACAATCCTGATCCCGCTCGATCACACAGAGCGCGACAGGGAGGCGGTGGCCCATGGCGCGGCGATGGCCCGGCTGCACTCCTCGAAGGTCTTTCTGGTCCACGTCGAAGAAGGGGTAACCAGTCAGGTGTTTGGGGCGTTGGCCTCAACGGCTGAGGTAGAGACCGGCATGGAATACTTCGAGCGGATTGCCGAAGGTCTGCGGCATCAGGGACTGGAAGTGGAACTGATAGTGAGGCATTCCAGCCAGCCCAGCCAGGAGATTGTGAAGGTGGCAAAGCTTGTAAAACCGGACCTGGTGGTGATGGCCGCTCATGGTCATAAGTGGTGGAAAGACCTTATATTAGGGACCACAATTGACGCAGTACGTCATGATTTGTCGGTACCGGTATTGATTGTCAGAGACAATCAGCCGTAGAATGGAACTGGCTCATTGGTACCGGCGGGTTGTCACAGATGCTGTGTCAGCCCAACCCAAACGGCGCGCGAGCGGAGCGGTAAGGCAAGTATTTTCAACGCGTTGATTTGGTCTGGCAAATGCATGGAGTATGTTGGCATGCCTAGCGCCTCCATCCTGATTCTCCTGGCCGCCTTAATCTCCATAGGCGCCCCCGTGGGTGCATCCGCGGCTACGCTGGAGAAGCTCAGCCTGGATGAGATGGCCCAGAAATCCACCGAAATCGTCCTCGGCCGCGTGCGCGAGATCCGCTACCGGCAGCGCGGCTCCATCATCTATACGGTGGCTAAGGTGCAGGTGACCGAACGGTGGAAAGGCGTCCAGTCGGGGCTGGTGGAGGTCAATGTTCCGGGCGGGATCTCCGGCGGTCTGCGGCAAGTCTTCCCCGGATCGCCGCAATTTCTCGAAGGCTACGAATACGTCTTTTTTCTCTGGACCGGCCGCACCGGCGTTACCCAGGTGATCGGCCTCTCGCAAGGGCTCTTCGACCTGAAATCGGACAGCAAGGGGCAAGCGCAGGTCTACCGCGGGGCATCCACGGAAACGGTATTGGATAAAACGGGCAAACAGACCACTGACGGCCCTCTCCAGATGAGTCTGGATCAGATGCGCACTTTCGTCAGGAACGCGCTCGGAAAGGCGGCGCAATGATCCGGCGGATAAGCAAAGCTCTCGCCGCCTGGCTCCTGGTTGCCGGAGCCGCCAACGCCTACTACTTCTTCGTCCACTACAACACCCGCACCGGACCCTTTCAAGCGATTCCGGAGAAATTCGACCTCACCTCGTTGTATGAAAAGACCGTGCCGGTGCTCATCTCGGATCAGGGGCCGGCATCATTTCATGAAAACGACAGCTACGCTTCGCTGGTGAGCCAGATCCGGCTGGCCGCGCGCAATTGGAACGAGGTTCCCACCTCGGATCTGCGCCTGCGCCTGGGTGGTTTGTTTACCCCCGGAGCGGTGCACGGCAAACCTGTGATTGAGGTTGTATTTGAGGATCTGCCTCCCGGCCTTGTGGCCCAAGGCGGCCCCACCCTGCGGGCCGATCTTACCAGCGGCGCCGGCGGTCCGTTTGTTCCCATCCTGCGATCCACCATCAGCCTTCCTCTGGACATGTCGCAGCGTCCCAGCTACAGCGAGGCATTCTTCCTGACGGTGAGCCACGAAATGGGGCATGCCATCGGATTGCAGCATTCGATGACTTCGGGTCTGATGTCGACCGAGGTGACCAGGGCCACCACCAAGGCCAAGCCGCTGGCCGCCGACGACATCGCGGGCGTGTCAATCCTGTATCCCTCTCAGAAGATGCCGGCCGTAACAGGAACCATTGCCGGCCGCGTACTGCTTTCCGGCACTGGCGTGAACCTGGCTTCGGTGGTTGCTCTATCTCCGGAAGGCACCGCCATCAGCGCCATCACGGCTCCGGACGGCGCCTACCGGATTGAAGGTCTCCCGCCCGGTTCCTATTTTGTCTACGCACACCCGCTGCCTCCGGCCTTGATGGGGGAAACCTTTCCCGCCAACATCATTCCTCCGGTGGATTTGAACAATAGCGCGTTGCCCGGTACGGGCTCCTTTGAGACGATGTTTTACCCGGGCGTAAAAGAAGTGATCCGGGCCTCGGCCGTCTCCGTGTCTGCCGGAATGGCGCAGGAGGGAATCGACTTCCGCGTCAACCGGCGCACGGCCCCGGCCGTATATGCGGTGACCACCTATAGTTTTCCCGGCCAAGTGGCCGTGAAGCCTGCTCATTTGAGCACCTCCGGCGGACGGAATTTCATCCTTGCTTACGGAGTTGGATTGAGCGCCAGCGCCGGGGTGTCGGTGATGGGAGGCTCTGCCGTCATTCCACAGGATGGGGTCAGGCCATACTCACAAGACCCGCGCTTTTTGCAAATGGACTTCCAATTTACGCCATTTTCCGGCGAAGGCGCCCGCCATCTGAGCTTCGTCGCCGATAACGATACGTATGTGCTTCCGGCCGGCTTCCGCCTCACCAAGAGCATGCCGCCCTCGGTCACCTCGGTGGTGCGGGGCTATCTGGACGCCGCTGGTAACCAGCAACTCACGGTCAGTGGAACCAGCTTTCAATCCGATACGCAGGTCTTGTTTGACGGAGCCGCCGGCACGGTGCGTAGTGTCGATACCCACGCCAATACCATTGTCGTGGTTCCGCCCTTGGCCGGAGGCCGCCAACGCTCTGCCGTAGTGGCTCTGAACCGCGATGGGCAAAGCTCGCTGTTCCTGAATGGTTCCACCCCGCCCATCTTTGAATTTGACCCCGCCGAAAGCGGCTCATTCATAGTTTCTCCTGCGCAGTTGCCATCCGGTTCCGATACCATGGTGGAAATATTGGGCGCCGGCACCGCCTTCCAGCCGGGAACCACGCTCTGGTTCGGATCAGCGGATGTGTTCGTGCGCAGGGTTTGGGTGACCGGGCCCAACCGGATGCTGGCCAATGTGGTGATTTCGTCCTCGGCGATACCTTCGTCTGTGAACCTCACTCTGGCCAACGGTCTCCGCCTGCTCACCAATCCCGGTGGTTTTCAGATCCTTCCCGCAACCTCAGGCTCCCGGTTCAGTGGCGTGGTGCTCGATGCCGCCGGCAGTAGCCCGGATATACAGGCCGGGGCCGTCGCCACTGCATCCCTGATTGGTCCGGCGGCGGACCTGCCCCTCTCCGCCTTGCAACTCACCGTCGGCGGACGCGACGCCGCGGTAATCGCTGCCGGCGGTGGTCAGATTCAGTTTCGCGTACCGGCCGAGCTTACGCCAGGTCCGGCCATTGTCCGGCTAACCGCCAACGGTGAAAGCGTTCCCGGTGTGGTTCTCTCCATCGATTTGCCGCCGCCGGTGATCGGTTCTTTGCAGATCTCCGGTACAACGATCAGTGCGCAGCGTCCGGCCCGTGCCGGTGAAATCGTCACCGTCGCCGTCAGCGGATTGGGCGATGCAAGTGCCGAAGCTGCCGCGTCCCGCCGTAGAATCTACGTCGGCTCCACAGCCCACAACGTCGTGCAGATCAGCGCCTCCCCGGATGGCTCTTATCAGTTGCAGTTCGTCCTGGACGCCTCTGCCGGAACCGGCAATCTGCCGCTTGCCGTGAAGGTGGATAACCGCATGTCGGCCCCCGTCCTGCTCCCCGTACAGTAGACGCTTTCCCGCCCTTGGAGCCCTGCGTGTGGTACCTTCGACTTTTATGCCATTTGAGTTTGAAAAGACCATGTTCGAGGTCTATCGGGAAACCACCTATACGCAGAAGTACCGCGTAGTCTACTTCACCGAGTTGCAGGACCACAACAAGGAATCCGAAATCAACCACGCCATGGCAGGGGAGCATTTCCTGGATGGCTTTATCAAGGACCACCGCAAGGAGGAGGCCAAGGAGATTATCGAATCCTTGCTCGCGCGGATGAATAATGGGGAACTGCTGCGGCCGGACGAGTTTCTGGCTGGGCTCGGCGATCATATCGCCTGACCCTCTTTCCCATGCTTCAGATTCTCCGCCTCCCCGCCCTCAATGAAGCGCAGTTCCTTGGCTGCGCCAGCGCCTTTGCCGATTCGCTCCTGACGGCAATGCAAGCGACCCTGGACAATCTCCGCCGTCTGGAGGGCCGCCCCAAGGGAGCCGCATTCGCCTTCGAGATGCAAATGGATCGCGACCGGTATGGAGCGCTGATCGTTCTGGAACGATGGGCCGATTGCGTCAACGCTTTTGCGCCGAATCTCAAGCTCAGCCGCGATCGGGAAATCATCGATGAGGCCCCCTCGCGGGTGCTCACCGGAGAGAACCTGCTGGGCCGAGCCAATCGTCTCATCGATGCGAGCCCGCAATACACCGGAGAGGTGATCGCCGCCGCCTCGATGGCCTATGACGCCGTCAAGCTCACCTTCCGCCAGGAGATCGATCTCAACACGCGCATGCAGTCGCTCGGGCCCATGCAGCCGGAGGAGTACCTGCGGACGCGCCAGATGTTCCTGCAGGATTTGGCCAAGCGCTAACTTATACTATGCGAGCAAAGCCTGACGAACCGCGTCCGGTTCCCGTGCGATCACGGCCAGGGAACCACTCCGCATCGGGCACCCCCAGCGAGCGCGCACACTCGATGAAAGCCGGCGTCTCAACGACTGTCTGCCCGTCATATTGTCTTGGTTCCTCACCCTAATCCGCCCAGGCAATTATCGGCTTGATCACTCCATTTTCCGGGTCCAGCCAGAATGGAAAACGTTCCGCCACCTCGTGCGGGGCAACCGGGTCGGCCAGCCATGGCTCTACTCGAATGCGGCCCGACTCGAGCAGCGCCATCACTTGCTTGAAATCCTGGGTGGTGGCGTTGCGGCTGGCATACAGCGTGATCTCGCGGGCATGAAAGTTGGGATTCTGAAATGTGATCTCGCCGGGGTAGTGGCCCACAAACACGAGCTTGCCGCCATGGTCCACCAGCTCAAAGGCGGCCATCATGGAACGCGGGCTGCCCGTGCAATCAAACACACATCGCGGAAGATCCCCATCGAGCGCGCCGCGGATCTGCTCCAGCGCATCGAGTGATGCATCGATGGTGTGCAGCCCGATCTGTTGCGCAAACTGGAGACGGCGGCGGCTCATCTCCATCAGCAGCGGCTCCATCCCATGCGCACGCGCCGCCTCCACTACGGCTAATCCGATGGGGCCGCCGCCGATCACCAACACGGTATCGGAGTGGTTCAGTTCGGGACGGGCAAAAGCGTGTGCGCCAATGCAGAGCGGCTCCACCACAGCCAATTGCTCCAGCGTCAAAACAGTGGACCGATGGAGTTTGCCGGCCGGCACAACGATTGCCCCGGTCATTCCACCGTCGATGTGCACGCCCAACGTGCGCAGGCTGCGGCAACAGTTAGTCTTGCCCATGCGGCACGGCGGGCACTGGCCGCAGTTGAGAAACGGCTCCACCGAGCACAGATCCCCCCGCCGCAGTGCGCTAACACCTGCGCCTGTTTCCATTACCTCCACGCCTAACTCATGCCCCAACACGCGCGGATAGGTGAAAAATGTCTGCTTGCCCTGGTAGGCGTGCAGATCGGTTCCGCACACCCCTACGCGGCGTATGCGTACCAGCACTTCGTCTGGACCGGGCGGCGCGGGCGTCTCAGCAGACACCAGATCCAACTGTCCGGGTTGTGTGAGGCGCAAAGCTTGCATGCCTTATTATGATGGATGAGACTACCCTTTTTGAATAATGCTGAAAATTGACTCCCATCACCATTTCTGGAAATACGACGCGGTTGAGTACGGCTGGATCGGGGAATCGATGCGCACGCTGCGCCGCGACTTCCTTCCAGCCCATCTGCACCGTGCCTTGGACGAAGGCGGCATAGAGCAAGCCATCAGCGTGCAGGCCCGGCAAACGCTACAGGAAACGGACTGGCTGCTGGAACTGGCAGCCAAGGATTCGCGGATTGCCGCCGTGGTGGGATGGGTTCCGCTGGCCAGCGCCCAACTCGATCCCGCACTCCAGGCGCTCGCCTCGCAGCCCAAGCTCAAGGCGGTCCGGCATGTCCTGCAGGACGAGCCCGCCAACCAATTGATGGACCACGCGGACTTCAACCGGGGCATCGCGCGCCTGCATCACTACGGGCTGCGCTACGATCTACTGATCTTTGAGCGGCACCTGAGTCAGGCGATCGCCTTCGTGGACCGGCATCCGAACCAGATCTTCATTCTTGACCACGTCGCCAAGCCCAACATCGCCAAGCACGTAATGGAACCATGGCGCACAAAAATCGGGGAACTGGCCAAACGCCAGAACGTCTACTGCAAAATCTCCGGCATGGTGACAGAATCCGAATGGGCAAACTGGAAAACCACCGACCTTACGCCATACCTGGATACTGTGCTGCAAGCCTTTGGACCCGCTCGCCTCATGTATGGATCGGATTGGCCGGTGATGCTGGTGGCCAGCAGTTATGGCCGCTGGTCCAAGCTGATCGGCGCCTATCTTTCGCGATTGAGCGAAGCTGAACAAACCCGCATATGGGGAGCAACGGCAAAAGAGGCCTACCAGATCCCATGAATGAGACCACACGCCGGAGTTTTCTGGCAGCCGCTCTGTCCGGCGTCTCCTGCGCCGCCTCCTGTAGCGCACAACGGCCGCCTGCCCCCGTCAAGAAGATTCCCACCATTTTGCTGCGCTCCGGCTGGCAGACCGAGAACATTGGGGACATCGCGCACACGCCGGGCGTGCTGCGGCTGCTCACGCAACATTTTTCAGAGGTCAATCTGGTCTTGTGGAGCAACGCCACCGATCGTGGCGTTGGGGAAATGCTCATGCGCAACTTCCCTGCCCTGCGCATTGTCAGCGGTGAGCCGGGCGACCAAGCGATTCGGGAAGCTTTTTCTAAGGCCGATTTTCTCCTGCACGGCTCCGGCCCCAGCGTCGTGGCGCGCAACCATGTCGAGGCCTGGAGAAAAGCCACCGGCAAGCCCTACGGGATTCTAGGCGTCACCATTACCGCAAAGGATGAGGCTGCCAGCAAGGCGATCGACGAGCGCCTCCGCGACCTTCTTGAAAATGCTTCCTTCGTCTATACACGCGAGTCACAATCGCTGGCGAACCTGAAGAGCGCAGGCGTGAAGCGAACAAGGTTAGGCCTTGCGCCCGATGGCGCCTTCAGCCTGAAGCTCTCCGACGATGTCTCCGCCAAAACCTTTCTAGAGAAGAATGGTTTGGAGCAAAAGAAGTTCATTGCCGCCATCCCGCGCCTGCGCTACACGCCCTATCATCTGTTCAAGAAAAATAACCAGCAGCCGCCTGCTGAGATTGCGCGCCGGACGGCAGTGAACGAAAAGCACCAGCATGAGGATCACGCGAAAATGCGCGAGGCCATGATTGCCTGGGTCCGCAACACCGGAGGCAAGGTGTTGCTGTGCCCCGAGATGACTTATCAAGTGGATCTGCTCGACCCGCTACTCTACAACCCGCTTCCGGACGACGTAAAAAAGAAAGTGGTGCGCCGCAAAACCTATTGGATCACCGACGAGGCATCTTCGGTCTACCGCCGCGCCTTCGCCGTGCTCAGCTTCGAGTGCCATTCGCCCATCATCGCCGCTACCGGAGACACTCCCGGCATGTATATCCGGCAGCCGGAGGACGGCATCAAGGGGCAGATGTGGACCGATGTGGGACTGGCGCACTGCGCGCTGCCGGTGGAACAGACCACGGGAGCCGAGATCGCCCGGCGGCTGATGCGCATGCACGCGGACTATGCCTCGGCGCAGGTCACCGTGCACGAGGCGGTGATCTATGCGCGCCGCTTGCAGTCCGATGCGATGGACCTGCTGAAAACCGTCTTGGCGTAGAGCAAGGATGGCGCCTGGATATATACTAGCCTTAAGAAGTCTGGCGCCAAAATGAAAACTCCGGGTCAACCTTATGCAACATAGCGCCCGCGCCGTCACTATGCTGCTGGCGCTTGGAAGCATCGCTATTCCGCCTCCCGGCGCGGGCGCGGTTTCCGGCTCCGATCTGGAACGCGGATTTGCGCAGACCGCCCAACCCTTCCTTAAGCGCTATTGCAATGGATGCCACACGGGCGCAACGCCGGCCGCACAGTTCGATCTCCGGCCATATTCCACCATGGCCGTAATTGTTCGGGACTATCCTCATTGGACCCTGGTGTTGGACAGACTGACCGCCAAGGAGATGCCGCCGAAGCAGGCGCCGCAGCCGCCTGCGGACGCGCGCCAGGCGATGATCCACTGGGTGCAGGCCGTTCGCATGCACGAGGCGCGCAAGAATGCGGGTGATCCAGGGCCTGTGCTGGCGCGCCGCCTGAGTAACGCCGAGTACAACAACACCATCCGGGACCTTACCGGCGTGGATATGCGTCCCACGCGCGAATTTCCCGTCGACCCCGCTAATCCATCCGGCTTCGACAACTCCGGCGAATCGTTATCCATGTCGCCCGCCCTGCTCAATAAGTATCTGCAGGCCGCGCGCGCCGTGGGCGACCACATGGTACTGCACCCCGGCGGGTTCAACTTTGCGCCCCATCCGATGCTCGTCGAGACGGATCGCGAAAAGTACGCCATCCAACGCATCGTGGATTTCTACGAGCGCCAGCCTACGGACTATGCCGATTACTTTCAGGCCGCATGGCGCTTCAAGCACCGGACTGCCCTCGGAAAGCCCGCTGCGACGCTGGCCCGCATCGCGGTGGACGCGAAGCTGAGCGCGAAGTATCTGCCCATGATCTGGCGCATCCTCGAAGTACCGCCGGCGGAGGCGAAAGAGGAGATTGGCCCCATCGCCAAAATGCGGGCGATGTGGCGCGCGCTGCCGGCGCCGGGCGCAGGCCAGCCGAATCTGGTTCACAAGCAATGTGCCGAGATGCGCGATTTTGTGGTCCGGATCCGCAAACATACCGCGATGGAATTCGCGGCCCCGGTGGTGAGGGGATTGAGCGCTTATTCGCCACCCTTGATCAACTGGAAGTTCCGCCAGTTCAACACGCATCGAAGGGATTTTGACCGCGCATCGCTGCGCATGGAGAGCGATCCGCCTCCCGTCGTGCCGGAGATCCCGCCTTACCCCGGCCTCGGGCAGGAATCGGCGGTGCGGGCAGCCGCGCTCATGAAGAAGGCCCGGGCCGGCGATCCCGATCTCGTGGTTCCTGACGGCCAACGGGCCCGCTATGAGGCCGCATTCGCGCGATTGGCCGCCGTTTTCCCCGACGTATTCTATATTCGCGAGCGCGGACGCTTTTTCCCCGACGATTCCGAGGACAAGGGCCGTCTTCTGAGCGCCGGCTACCACAACGTGATGGGGTACTGGCGCGACGACAACCCGCTCCAGGAACTGATCCTGGATGACAAGGGAAAAAAGGAATTGGACCGGCTCTGGGATGAGTTCGACTTCATCGGCGATCACACGGCACGGACCTGGGTTCAATACTATTTCAACCAGAGCGGCGAAGTTGCCGGCAGGGGCCGCGAATCCGGCACCGAGCGGCCGCCGGATAAAGTAGTCAGCGCCCCGGCAGTCGTTTTCGGATTGCGGGACGCCTATCTCGCCAAGGCCGAAGCGAGCAAAAATCCCGTTGCTCTGGAGGCAGTCCGCGTCCATTTTCAGTGGATGAACGACACTCTCCGG